>JAZSEI010000050.1:0-14406 GCA_045531635.1 Acutalibacteraceae bacterium | reverse complement strand
GATGAAAATTTTTACGAGGTGTTATAAAAATGAAAAAATTAGTATGTTAAATTGCAGTGTTTTGTGTTATAAGTGTTTCACTAATTTTTAGTGGCTGTACTGATAGTAGTGGTACAGGTACTGATAGTAGTGGTACAGGTAGTAGTGGTACAGGTACTAGTCTTGCAGAAAAGTACAAAACACCAGATATGAACTTTAAGGGCTTAAATCTTGAGTATGTGGCTGACGGAAATACCCTTAATATGGTAAGAAATGATATGGTATATATTAAACTTGAAGAAATAATAATTGCCGACCAGGAAAAAAAGGGTAATAAGATTAAATCTATAGATGTTACAGAGTCATCTGGCGAGGTTTATAACGAAGACCAGACTGTAGCTGTGTTCAATGTTGAGCTTGAAGCTGAAAGTGGAGATATTCCTTCAGGACAGTATTATATTTCTGCATACTTTACCTATAATATGGAAAACTCAAATGATGTAAAGATGTACCTAATCAACTATTGCTTTGTTGATAATTATGTAATTGACCAAAATACTAAAAATCTTTACAACGAAAGCTACGAAAAAATTAAAGATAAGTTTTGATAATTAAGAAAATATAACCACTATAACCGTTAAGCTTTTTAACGGTTATATTTATGTGAAAGGATTTAAAATGACATATAATAATCTTACAATGCTTAGAAATAAGCTGATGGAAAATGAATTTTCAAGAATGAATAATATGCAACAAGAGGCAGTTTTTACCACAAAAGGTCCTGTACTTATACTTGCCGGTGCAGGCAGTGGTAAAACCACCGTGCTTGTAAACAGAATAGCAAATCTTGTAAGCTGGGGTAATGCCTATAACAGCAGTTATTTTAAAGAAGAACTGACTGATGAAGAAATTGCAGAAATTGAAACAGCTGTAAATAATAAAAAAGAGATTTCAGCCGAGTTAAAGAAAAAGCTTGCTGTTTACCCTGCAAAGCCTTGGCAGATTTTAGCTATAACCTTTACAAATAAGGCAGCTGGCGAGCTAAAAGAAAGAATAATTGCACGAGTACCAGACGCTACCGATATATGGGCGTCTACCTTTCACTCTACCTGTGCAAGAATTTTAAGACGCTACGGCGAGCGACTTGGCTATACCAGTAAATTCACAGTTTACGATACCGACGACCAACGCAGACAGATGAAGGAAATACTAAAATCTATGAATGTAGATGAAAAGATATTACCTCACAGAAGTGTGCTTACAGAAATATCAAGAGCAAAGGACCAGCTAATAAGTCCCGAGGATTTCAAAAAAGAGGCAATGAATGACAGCCGAAGAATCAGCATTGCAAAGGCATATGCACTCTATGCAAAGCGTGTAAAGGATTCTGATGCAATGGATTTTGACGATTTAATATACAACACAGTAAAACTATTTGAAGAGAATAGCGATATACTTGAGTATTATCAAAATCTGTTTAAATATATTATGGTTGACGAGTACCAAGATACCAATATGGCACAGTATAAGCTAATTAGTATGTTAGCACAGAAGAACAGAAATATCTGTGTAGTTGGTGATGACGACCAGAGTATTTATAAATTCCGTGGTGCTACAATCGAAAATATTTTAAGCTTCGAGCAAAATTACCCAGACGGTAAGGTTATTCGCCTAGAGCAGAATTATCGTTCAACAAAAACTATTCTTAACGCAGCCAACAGTGTTATTGCACATAACGAAGAGCGTAAGGGTAAAACACTTTGGACAGATAATGCACAGGGTGAAAAAATAGTTGTGCATACAGCACTTAACGAGCGTGACGAGGCAAAGTACATATCAGATAATATATTAGAACAAGTTGCCAACGGAAGAAAATTCTCAGATTTTGCAGTTTTATACCGTACAAATGCACAGTCGAATATCATAGAGCAGAATATGGCACGAAGTGGTATTCCACACCGTTTAATAGGTGGACATCGCTTCTATGACAGAGAAGAAATCAAGGATATGACATCTTACTTGCAGGTTATAAGCAACCCTGCCGATAATATACGACTACGCAGAATTATAAACAAGCCAAAGCGTGCAATTGGTGCTGCTACTGTAGAAAAGGCGTCTGAAATTGCAGATGTAATGGGTGAGAGCCTTTATTATGTAATCAGCCACGCAGAGGATTACGAGCCACTAAAAAGAGCAGTATCAAAGCTAAAGGAATTTACAACATTGATTGATAGCCTTATAGAGTTTGCCGAGGATGAAGATACAACAATTTGTCAGCTATATAACGAAATACTTGAGCGTACAGAGTATATAGAGTTCCTTAAAAAAGAAAAGGAAGACCACGACAGCCGTATCGAAAACATCAACGAGCTTATGACTAATATCAAGAACTACGAGGATGATAACCCAGAAGAAGCTACACTTTCTGGCTTTTTAGAGGATATTGCGTTGCTTTCTGATATTGATAATTACGACGCAGACTCCGACAGTGTAGTGCTTATGACATTACATTCAGCAAAGGGTCTTGAATTTCCAGTAGTATTTATTCCAGGTGCAGAGGACGGAATTTTCCCTGGTATACAGTCTATTATGAATCCAACTGAGCTACAAGAGGAACGCCGACTTGCCTATGTTGGTATTACAAGAGCAAAAGAAAAGCTACATATAATACACGCAAATTATCGTATGCTATTTGGTACAACAAGTCACAATAAGCTTTCTCGCTTTGTAAACGAAATTCCAAAGGAGCTTGCCGAAATTACATCAGCAGTTGTTGAAACAAGCTATACAACACCTAGCAAGAACTCAACAGGTGTATCACGCACAACAGGCACAGCACAGGGCAATGGTGGATATTTAAGTGGTACATTTGCAAAGGCAAATAGCTTTGCAAACCGTACATATCAGCCACAAGCAAAGCCTACAGCGTCTAATGTAAGCTATAAATCAGGTGATCAGGTTATGCACAAAACCTTTGGCAAGGGTATGATAATCTCTGCAAAGCCAATGGGTAACGATATATTCTTAGAAATAGCCTTCGAAAAAGCAGGCACAAAGAAGCTAATGGCTAACTTTGCAAAGCTAGAGAAGCTTTAAGAGTACATTGCGATTCATTGGAGTATAAAATGGAAAAATACGAAATCACCTTAGTTGAATTAAACACAAAAGATGAAATACATATACAGATTAAGGTAGATGAGGCAGAAACCTCTGAAAATATCATCATCTATTGCAAATTTAAAGATACAGAGATTACTTCAACAAGCTATAGCTACTTAACTGCATATCAGGAATTCAGAGATAAATTGCTTACCTTAGGTTATGGTGTTAAGTGTAATGGTTCAAGACTAAACGCTATTCAATCTGCAATGATAGAAGCAACAGACAAGGTTTATCTTGTAGAAATCGGCAAACAGGCTTTAACTAAAGATATTGCTCATATCTGGGATTATGCAGATATTGATGTGTTTGCAAACACAAAACAGCAAAATGCATTTTATGAGCAATGGATAGAATCATTAAATTAGAGCATATACGAATTAATATACGATATAATTTATTACAACAAATAATCCGAAAGGAAAATATAATGAAAACAAGTGATTTTTATTACGACCTACCCCAAGAGCTTATTGCTCAAACTCCTGTAGAGCCTCGTGACAGCTCAAGGTTAATGGTTATAAACAGAAAAGAAAATTCTGTTGAGCATAAAAGCTTTTATGATATTATAGATTATTTGCAAGAGGGCGATTGCCTTATTGCGAATAATTCCAGAGTATTGCCAGCAAGAATATATGGTACACGCTTAACTGGTGCAAGGGTTGAATTTTTGCTTTTAACTCAGGTACGCACCAATGTGTGGGAGTGCCTTGCAAAGCCTGGTAAAAAGGCAAGAGAGGGTGCAGAGTTTACCTTTGGCGATATTATGAAATGTAAGGTTTTAGAGGTTCTTGAAAATGGCAACAGAATTGTTGAATTTGATTGTGGTGACGAGAATTTCTATTCAGCTCTTGACAAGGTGGGGCAAATGCCATTGCCACCTTATATTACAGAAAAGCTAGAAAACCAAGAGCGTTACCAAACTGTATACAGCAAAGAGCTAGGCTCGGCAGCAGCACCAACAGCAGGCTTACACTTTACACCAGAGCTTATGAAGAAGATAGAAGAAAAGGGTGTAAAGATAGGCTATGTAACACTGCACGTAGGTTTAGGTACATTCAGACCAGTAAAGGTAGATGATGTAACAAATCATAAAATGCACTCAGAGCATTACGAGGTACCAACAGAAACAGCCCAGCTTATTAAAGAAACAAAAGCAAATGGTGGTAGGGTTATTGCAGTTGGTACAACAAGCTGTAGAACACTCGAATCAGTAGCAACCGAAAATAACGGTGAGGTTATACCTTGCGAGGGCTTTACCGAAATTTTTATTTACCCAGGCTATAAATTCAAGGTGCTTGACGGTCTTGTTACTAATTTCCATTTGCCAGAAAGCACACTAATTATGCTTGTGTCAGCCTTTGCTGATTATAATACTGTTATGAACGCTTACGACATAGCAGTAAAAGAGAAATACAGATTTTTCTCCTTTGGTGATGCTATGCTTATACAGTAAAAAATAATATGGTTATAAAAGAATTTGGCAAAGAAAATAAAAAGATAATAATGCTACTCCACGGTGGTGGTTTATCGTGGTGGAATTTTAAAGATGTAGCAGAGCTTTTAAAATCGGATTATCATGTGATTATCCCAATCCTTAATGGTCATTCAAACAGCGACAGAGAATTTACAAGTATAGAGGATAACGCTGAAGAAATAATAAATTTTATTAAGCATAATTACGACGGTAAGATTTTTATGTTGGGTGGGTTGTCACTAGGTGGACAGATTTTACTGGAAATTCTCTCAAATCAGTCTGATATATGTAGCTATGCAATAGTAGAAAGTGCTTTGGTTTTGCCAATGAAAACCACACATAAACTGATTGAGCCTACATATAAGCTTTGCTATAATTTTATTAAAAAAAGGTGGTTTTCTAAACTTCAATTTAATTCTTTAAAAATAAAGAAGGATTTATTTGAAGATTATTATGCTGACACCTGTAAAATATCCAAAGCTGATTTAATAGCTATGCTAAAATCAAATTCAAATTATTTATTAAAGCATAGTATAAGGAATAGTAACGCAAATGTACTTGTTATTGTAGGAGATAAAGAATTAAAAATTATGATTAATTCTGCAAAAAAGATACATCAATATATTCCAAATAGTGAACTTAGGATTTTAAAAGGATACAGGCACGGAGAATTAAGCATTAATCGTGCAGAGGAATATGTGCGAATTATAAAAGATTTATCAGAGAAAGGTGAACATTAAAATATGTTTAAAGTAATAAAAAAAGAGGGGAACGCAAGGCGTGGCGAGCTTAATACTGTGCATGGTACAGTGCAAACTCCCGTTTTTATGAATGTAGCTACCTGTGGTGCAATAAAGGGTGCTGTAAGTGCACTTGATTTAAAAGAGATAAAGTGCCAGATTCAGCTTTGCAATACCTATCATCTTCATTTACGCCCAACAGACGAGGCTGTAAAAAAGCTAGGTGGACTTCATAAGTTTACACGCTGGGATGGCCCTATACTTACAGATAGTGGTGGATTTCAGGTTTTTTCACTCTCTAAGCTCAGAAATATAAAAGAAGAGGGTGTATACTTTTCATCACATATAGACGGCAGAAAGATTTTTATGGGTCCAGAAGAAAGTATGCAGATACAGTCAAACCTAGGCTCTACAATCGCAATGGCATTTGATGAATGTATGGAAAACCCAGCCGAATATAACTATGCTAAAAATTCAGTAGCTCGTACAACCCGTTGGCTAAAGCGTTGTAAGGACGAAATGGACAGACTTAATCAGCTTGAGGGTACTATTAACCCTAATCAGCTTTTGTTTGGAATTAATCAGGGTGCAACCTACGACGATTTGCGTGTTGAGCATATGAAAGAGATAAGCGAGCTTGACCTACCGGGTTATGCAATTGGTGGTCTTGCTGTTGGTGAGCCAGCCGAGGTTATGTACCATATTATCGACCAGGTAGAGGAGCATATGCCACAGAATAAACCAAGGTACCTAATGGGTGTTGGTACTCCTGCAAATATTCTAGAGGCTGTGTACCGTGGTGTTGATATGTTCGACTGCGTTATGCCAAGCAGAAACGCAAGACACGCTCATCTGTTTACTTGGGAGGGTGTGCGTAATATCTTTAATGCAAAGTATGCACTAGATACATCACCAATTGACGAAAAGTGCGACTGCCCAGTGTGTCGTAATTTTGACAGAGCGTACCTTCGCCATTTATTCAAAAGTGGAGAAATGCTTGGTATGCGTCTGGCTGTACTTCATAATCTATATTTCTATAACAACCTTATGGAAGAAATACGCAAAGCCCTTGACGAAGACAGATTTACAGAATTCTACAACACCTATAAGGATATTCTTGGTAGAAGAATTTAATGAGTTTTAAATTGTTGCGAAAATATAGCAAAATAAAAAGCTTTGAATTTTAGTGTAAATAGGAGAGATATATGATTATAGAACTAATATGTAACAAATATTCGGGTAATGTACAGTTGAATAAGCCTTTTGATTGTAAAGATATAGAGATAGATTTAGATGAATCTTTAAAAAACATACTTGTAAAATCAAATGGAATAGAAGAAACAATGATTAATCCTAATACGAATGAAGCAATGGTAATCGGTTGGATTGTTTATTCGTATGAAGAAATGTGTAAAGAAACATTATATTATAAAGAAAATTATGGCTTAGATGGTATTGTTTTTTCAGATGATGGATCAGGAAATCCGTATTATGTATTCAAAGGTAAAGTTTATCAATTTAATGAAATTGATGAAGAAAGCGAATTTGTTGCTGATTCGTTGGAAGATTTTTGGGGTTAAAATTTAACTTTATAAAGAAGAATTTATTTATAAGATTAAGTTGCAAATTTGTACTTGAATAGATTTGTTTTTGTGGTATAATTATTATTATATTTTATTTTGAATACGAAAGGAACATAGAAAATGAAAAATGTAATCTCAAAAATAACTCTTCTAGCTATGGGTATTATGGCTACAATGGGCTTAACATCTTGTATGCCTGCAGACGCATCTGGTGCTTCAGCAGAGGCTGGTGGTATGTCAACAACTATGATGCTTGGTTATTTTGCTGTTATTATTGGTATTATGTATTTTGTAATGATAAGACCAAGCAACAAAAAGAGAAAGCAAGAAGAAGAAATGCGTGAGAGCCTACAAATTGGTGACGAGCTAATTACTATAGGTGGCATAAAGGGTAGAGTAGTAAGTATTAAGGATGATGAGTCTTTCATTCTAGAAACAGGTCCAGATAGAACAAGAATCCAGTTCCAGAAGTGGGCAATCTCTACAATCGTAACAGATAAGCCAGAGCCAGCTGTAAAGGCAGAAGATAAGAAAAAGAGCAAAAAGCAAAAGGCAGAAGAAAAATAATATAACTAAAATCAATCCCTCGGCTAAAAGGTCGAGGGATTTTTTGCTGAAAATAAGGGGTGTTTTTTTAGAATGCTGTCACATTCTATAGTTGACAACTAGTTGTAATTATAGTAGAATTTATTTGATTAGGTTTTGGTATACTTTGGTGTGAATAGGTATATTATGATGTTTTATGAGTAGTATATTAAACTTAAAAAGGTAAGATTTGTTTTAAAAAATTAAAAATTTTACTGCAAAATGTACTTTATATGCTGTGAATTATTGAAATATATCAGGATTTCTGTGGTTTGTTTTAAAATCACACGATTTTATAGTAAAATTCAGTTTTTAATTTTCGAACAAGTTCTAGTGTAAATGAAAAATACATACCAAGAAAAGCTTAGAAGGTGTAAATGATGTTAAGAATTCCATTTAATGTGCCACCATATATTGGTAAGGAAGAAGAGTATATAAAAAAAGCGATAGAAAGCAGAAAAATTTGTGGTGACGGTGAATTTACAAAGATGTGCAATACAAAGCTTGAACAGCTAACAGGTGCAAAGAAGGCTTTGATAACTACATCAGGTACCTCTGCACTCGAAATGACTGCTATACTTTCAGAAATAAAAGAGGGTGACGAGGTTATTATGCCATCGTATACCTTTGTTTCTACTGCAAATGCATTTGTATTAAGAGGAGCAAAAATTGTATTTGTAGACATTCGCCCAGATACAATGAATATAGATGAAAATTTAATAGAAGCAGCAATTACACCAAAAACTAAAGCGATTGTACCAGTGCATTATGCTGGTGTAGCTTGCGAAATGGACAAAATATGTGAAATTGCAAAAAAATATAATCTTGTGGTAATAGAAGACGCTGCACAAGCTGTAATGAGTTATTACAAGGGTAAGACACTTGGCTCTATTGGTGATTTTGGTTGCTTTAGCTTTCACGAAACTAAAAATTATAGTATGGGTGAGGGTGGAGCTGTACTTGTTAATAATGACCAAGCTGTAGAAAGAGCTGAAATTATACGAGAAAAGGGTACAAACAGAACTAAGTTTTTCAGAGGTCAGGTAGATAAATATACATGGGTAGACCTAGGTTCATCATATTTGCAAAGTGAGCTTAATTGTGCATATCTTTATGCTCAAATTGAAAATCCAGAGATTATAAATAATAACAGATTAAAAGCATGGAATAAATATTATGATGAACTAAAGCCACTTGAGGAAAAGGGCTTTATTGAGTTGCCATTTATTCCAGAGGGCTGTGTTCATAATGCACATATGTTTTATATAAAGACTAAGGATTTAGCAGAGCGTACAGCACTTATTAATTACCTACAAGAAAACGGAGTTAATTCTGTTTTCCACTATATACCACTTCATTCATCACCAGCAGGTAAACAGTTTGGTGTGTTTAGAGGTGAGGATAAATACACCACTAAAGAAAGTGAACGCTTGCTTCGCTTACCAATGTATTACAATATAGAAGATGATGATGTACTGCATACAGTTAAAATGGTTACACAGTTTTATACAAATGATAAATAATTTTATCTTTACTTAATGAAAGGTAATACTACAGTATGAAAAAATTAGTAATAATCGGTGCAAACGATTTTCAGAATCAGCTTATATTAAAAGCTAAAGAGCTTGGTTATCAAACTCATGTTTTTGCTTGGGAGGACGGTGCAGTAGGTAAAGATAATGCCGATTTCTTTTACCCTGTAAGTATAATAGAAAAAGAAGAAATTCTAGAAAAATGTAGAGAAATTAAGCCAGATGGAATATGCTCAATTGCGTCTGACTTAGCTACTGTAACAGTAAATTTTGTTGCTGAAAATTTAGGTTTAGCGTGTAATTCTACAATCTATACCAAAATGCAAACTAATAAATATGAAATGAGAAAGGCACTTCTAAATGCAGGTGTTGCTTGCCCTAAATTTCTAATTGCTGACGAGAGCTTTGATGTTGCACAGCTTCAAGGCTTTACATTCCCGATTATTGTAAAGCCTACCGACCGTTCAGGCAGTAGAAATATTACAAAACTTGAAACTCTTGACGGAATAGAAGAAGCTGTCAAGGGTGCTTGTGAAGCGTCCTTTGAGAAAAAAGCAATTATCGAGGAATACATCAGTGGCGATGAATACAGTATGGAAACTATTACATATAACGGTGAGCATACATTTTTAGCTACAACAAAAAAATATACAACAGGTGCACCTAATTTTATAGAAACAGGTCACATACAGCCATCAGGCTTGTCAGCAGATATCGAGAAAAAGGCAATAGATGTTGTGTTTAAGGCACTTGATGCTTTAAATGTTAAAAATAGTGCTGGTCATTCTGAATTTAGAGTGGACAGCAATGGTGATATAAGAATTATCGAGATTGGTGCAAGAATGGGTGGAGATTGCATAGGCTCAGACCTTGTATATCTATCAACTGGCAACGATTTTGTAAAAATGGTTATTGATGTTGCGTGTGGAAATAAGCCACAGCTTGTAGAGAAGCCACTTAATAATACAGCAGAGATAAAATTTATTTTTAACGAGGCTGATTTGGCTGAATTTAACAGCTGTAAGGATGATAACAAAGATAAAATATACCGTGTAAGTGGTTTTGAAATGGAAAATTTAGGCAAAGTTTCAGACAGCTCTTCAAGAATTGGATATTATATTATTAATGGAAAGTAAAGGTGTTTTATATGAAAAAAATAGTGATTTTTGGTGCAACAGGTAACACTGGCGTTTATCTGATAGATTATCTAAAGCAGTTTGCTACAGATTACGAGATTATTGCAGTTGGTAGAAGAAATGACTCAAAGATTGAAGAGTTTTTCGGTGTTAAATATTTCAGTGTAGATATTAGCAAAGCAGAGGATTTTGAACAATTACCAAAAGATGATGTATATGCGGTAGTACATTTAGCAGGAGTGTTGCCAGCTTATTTGCAGGATAATGATTCACCTTTATATATTAATGTAAATATTTTAGGTACAATGAATATTTTAAATTATTGTAAGCAAACAAATGCAGATAGAATTTTGTATGCACAATCTTATGCTGATATCAACTCTCATCTTCTTGAAGATAAGGTACTTTTACCATATATGACAAGAAAAATAAACTATACTAATGACCATGCTACATATATAATAAGTAAAAATGCAGCTGTTGATTTAATCGAACACTATTCACAGTGCTATGGTATTAAAAGATATATACTAAGATTACCTAATATATATCATTATTCACCTAACAAATATTACTATGTTGATGGAATCCAAAAGGTTGTTTCATACAGATATATTATTGATAGAGCTATTAACTCAGAAACTATTGAGCTATGGGGAGATCCTACAAAAGAAAGAGATATTGTTTATGTAAAGGATTTTGCTCAGCTGGTATTTAAAGCAATAGAGGCTAACAATGAAGGTGGTTTTTATAATGTAGGTACTGGTGTTGGTACTACATTCGAAGACCAGATAAAAGGTATTATAAGCGTGTTCTCACCAGAGGATAAAAAATCAGAGATAGTATATTGTCCAGATAAAAGCGACGCAATGGAATATATTATGAATATTGATAATGGTGTAGAAGAGCTAGGGTATACTCCTAAATATGATTATATAGCTTATCTAGAGGATTATAAGAAAGAGATGGAGTCAGGAAGACTAGATGCATTATTGCAGTAATAGTTATTATAAAAGGATGTGAATTTATATGCAGACTTTAAGTTTCTGTATTCCGTGTTATAGAAGTGAAAAGACTATTGGTAATGTTATAAACGAAATAGAACAAATGGTAATGAGCAAGCCAGATGAATACGATTATGAGGTAGTAGCTGTAGTTGATGGCTCACCAGATGGCGTTTTTTCAGTTCTAAAAGAGCTAGCATTAAGTAATAGTAAAATTAAAGTTGTTAACTTAGCCAAAAATTTTAGTCAGGCTAATGCCAGAATGGCATCTTTAAAATATTCAACAGGCGATATAGTAATATGTCTTGATGATGATGGTCAATGTCCAATGGATAAGCTTTGGGATTTGATTGAACCATTAAATAATGGGAAAGATGTATCTGTAGCAGATTATCCTAAAAAGAAGCAAAGTGCTTTTAAAAATCTAGGTAGCAAAGTAAACAAGCTAATGTCAATAGCATTGTTGCAAATACCAAAAGATTTTACTATGACTAACTTTTTTGCTCTAAGAAGATATGTTGTAAACAGAGTATTAGAGTATAAAAATCCATATCCATACTTTACAGGCTTGTTAATGCAAACAACAAATAATATTGCTACTGTTAAAATGGAAGAAAGAGATCGTGCTTCTGGAACTACAGGATACACATTGAAAAAGCTCTTGTCTTTATGGATGAATGGTTTTACAAATTTCTCTATAAAACCATTAAGAATTGCAAATTTCGTAGGAATCTTATGTGCAATCTTTGGCTTTGGATTTGGTGCTAGTATTGTTGTTAAAAAGCTTATGGGATTTCCAATTCAAGAAGGCTATTCTTCTGTAATTGCATCAATTTTCTTTATCGGTGGAATAATTATGTTGCTTTTAGGAATGATAGGAGAATATGTAGGCAGAATCTTTATGTGTATCAACAATACCCCACAGTATGTTGTTAAGGAAGTGCTAAATATAGATGAAATTTAACAAGAAGATCGAAAAAGAAACATCTAACAAACCTAGCTTTATATATCTAATATTTCTACATCTTTTATTATTAGAAACTTCATTAAATGGTGTAATATCTAAATTTGCAGCAAATCAACAGTTTTTGTCATTTAAGCAGATTGTTCTATACGGCTTTATGATTCTTAATCTTGGAATTTATGCGATTTTGTGGCAACAGATAATTAAAAAAATTCCATTAATCACTGCATTTTCAAATAAAGCAATTACTGTTATCTGGGGTATGGTGTGGGGCTTTATTATATTTAAGGAGTCTATTACATGGAATATGATACTAGGTGCAGTAATTGTAATAGCTGGAGTAATTATAGTGGTGAAGTCAGATGAGTAAGCTTGTATACATTTTAATATATTTGGCAGGTATTTTTATATCGGCAGTTGCACAGATATTACTAAAAAAGAGTGCTAATAGAAAATATAAAGATAGAATAAAAGAGTATCTAAACCCATATGTAATAATATCATATAGCATATTTATTGGTGCTACCTTTTGTACAATATTTGCGTATAAAGAAATTGACCTTTCGTTTGGCCCAATACTTGGTGCTACTGAATACATATTTGTAGCAATACTTAGTAAAATTTTCTTAAAAGAAAAAATCAATAAGAAAAAAATATTAGGTCTTGCAGTTATATGTTTAGGTATTGCAGTTTTTGCAATGAAAGTATAGAATAAAAATTAAATCCACTCAATCAGTAACTATTACCGATTGAGTGGATATTTTTTTGCTTATTCGTTATTTTCTTAGCTGTTTTCTTTACTTTTCATACTTACTATAACGCTTACAACCTGTTTTTCGTTAGACTCGGTAACAGTAAATTTAGCGTTACCATACTCAAATTCATAACCAACCTCTGGTACAGCAGAAAGATGTTCTATAATCCAACCGTTCAGTGTTACAGCGTTGCTTTTTAGATTTACCTTTAATGCACGTTCTATTTTAGCAAGCTCAATGCTACATTTAACCTTAAAGGTGTTATCATCAATCTTATCAAAGTCAGTGCGAACATTTTCAAATTCGCCTACAATTTCTTCTATAAGGTCATTTATAGAAACAATACCGTCTGTACCACCAAACTCATCTACAACAATAGAGAAGTATGTTTTGTTTTTCTTCATTTCACGGAACAATTCGTCTGCCTTTAAATAAGAAGAAACAAAGTATGGCTTATCAACTGCCTTTGCAAGTGCGTTTTCTTTTGATTGATCATCTAAGCGTAAAAATTTACGAGAGTCAAGCACACCTACAATACGGTCGGCAGTGTCTTCACAAATAGGGTAGAAGATGTGTGTATTGCTTTTAATAATATTTTTCCATTGCTCTATGCTGTCCTCCATCCAAAGCATAACAATCTCTGTACGGTGGGTCATAATTTCGCCTATGTAAATATCGTCAAATTCAAAAATATTCTGAATAATACTGTTTTCATCTTCGTTGATTACTCCCATTTCGCTACCAGCGTCAGCCATCATACGAATATCTTCTTCGCTAACTTCACTATCCTCAGCGTTAGGGTCAATTCCGAATAAACGTAACACACCATTTGTAGAAGCTGTAAGCAACCAAACTATTGGTGCAAAAGCCTTTGAAATAAAGCTTATCAAACTTGCAAGACCAAGTGCAAGTGGTTCAGTTTTTCTCATAGCTAAACGCTTTGGTACAAGCTCACCAAAAACAAGTGTGATAAATGAAAGTATAATTGTAATTAAAATTACGGCAATGGTGTCAAGTGTTTCTTGTGGTATAGGTACACCAAGCTTTAAAAGAGCATTTACAAGAACCTCAGAGAAATTATCTGCAGCAAATGCACTGCCCAAAAATCCAGAAAGTGTAATAGCTACCTGTATAGTAGCCAAAAATCTTGCAGGTTGGCTTGTAAGATTTTTTAGTTTTGAAGCCTTTTTATTACCCTCTGCAGCCATTTTTGTAAGCTTGTTTTCATTCATTGATAATATAGCAATCTCTGCACAAGCAAAAACTGCATTTAATGCAATAAGAACTAACTGTAAAATAATAGATGAAATCATTTTTTATTATCTCCCTAAATATAAATTAAATTTGCTGTTTATAAATATAAATAATAAATTTAATAATCAACTTTTAATTTTTTCAAGGAATAAATAAATCTGATTCAAAGCTTCATTTTTGTTTAATATATAATTTGTATTACTGTTATCATCAGTATCCATATCTATCCTCCATACAC
>JAZSEI010000052.1:0-3849 GCA_045531635.1 Acutalibacteraceae bacterium | reverse complement strand
GTGTATTTAATTAAATTAAATACACATTACCGATATTCCTCCATAGCTCAGTCGGTAGAGCGCATGACTGTTAATCATGATGTCACTGGTTCGAGCCCAGTTGGGGGAGCCACTAAAACCCGTTCTATTGAACGGGTTTTTTCTTTATATATGCATTATTTATAACTAAATTATATTTATTTCCGGGTGTGGCGCAGTTTGGTAGCGCGCTTGAATGGGGTTCAAGAGGCCGCAGGTTCAACTCCTGTCACTCGGACCAAATGAAAACCGAGGGTTGATGTAATCATCGACTTTCGGTTTAATTTATCGATAGTAGTTTATAAAATATTAGGAGGTAGCCATGATTGATTTAGCAATGATTGATTTAGCAATGATTTTTAATTTTTCTGGAATTAACAATTTGTTTAAGATGATACAGGAAAATTATATTTCATTACTTGTTGATCAGATTACAGTATTTGGTATTATATTAGCTGCGTTTCAATTTCTTAGTGAACGCCCTAAATATGTTCAAGGAAGTAATTACTATCTTGGACAAGATATTTATGAATTAGAGCTTAAAGAAAATATCTGCTTATTAAAGCTAGCCAAGAGCAAATGGTTTATGTTATTGGTATTATTAGAAGTATTTTCTATACCATGTATTAATGTTCTAACCTTTATTCCTGAACAGGTTATAGATATTATAAAAATTTTTGATATAACTATAATAGCAGTGTTTTTTGCAATAATGTTTTTATTGCTGTTTCAAATTGCTAAATATGTTTTAAGTACTAATAAGGCAACTAATAGAATTCCGAAAAAACTGATTAGAAAAATTAATAGAAAAATTCTTTCTAAGAATAACTTTTCTAAAAGTAAAAAAATTAATTCTAGAAATTTTAATAATATTCTACAACAAGCTATACATCGTATAAATTTTGATAATGATAAAAATGAAATAAATCAAGTGCAAGAATATCATAGTGACCTAATTATAAAAATATTAGGCAACTATTATAATAGTAAGCCACTTGTAGATACAGGTGACTCGAGTGCTATGAGTGATAAAACTAAGAACAAGTTTGATAAAAACAATAAAATAAGTCTAATAAAAAGAATTATCAGAGAATTTTTTGATACGATTACAGTTGATTCGATTGCGGTGAGTGATAAAGTTGAGGACAGATTTAACAAATATACTGAAATAGAAGTAATAAAAGCACTTATCAAAGAATGTTATGATAAGATTGACGAGAATCATCTGGAAAGATTTATTCAATTGATTATAAATATTCTTTTAATGGATTTAGATGATTACGGATCTGAATATTTAATAAAGGAATGTGAGGTAATTGTTGAAGCTTTGTATCAAAATGATCGCAAGAAAAGTAAAGAAGCAGTATTAAAAGGATTACTTTCAATTAAAAATGCAAGGGTTCAAGAATTTTGTAAAAATAGAATATGTAAATTTCTTTACAAAGAATTAGAGAATTGTTTTGATAAAAATGATACTTTAGAAGAGTTTGTTTTTGCTTTTGAACTGATTAAGCAAGAGCGTGGCTTGCGTAATTGTGTTTGTAGAAAAATTGCTGAACTTATGATTTCTTATAATAGAGTTGATATTAATGCGTTGAAAAAATTATTAGATGTCAATGAAAAATTCTATATTTTTGCGTATATAATTATTTACTATTCAGTTTACAAATTTAGATATTACTGGGAATACATAAATATAGATAATATGTCAGATTTGTTTTCGGTATATAGCTTAGATAAAATAGATACTGAATATGTTTATAAAATGTTGTCAGCTTCAAATATATCACATAGAATTAATGATAATATAGTTAATGAGATTGTTGAATATATGGATGCTAGTTGGTCTGCAAAATTATTGTTGCAAATAAAAGAAAGCAGATATTTCGATTTGTTTTATATAATAGTTATGAAATGTTGTGTGTTAAGACAAAGGTTTGTTTTGAGTGATTCAGATTCTATTTTAACAATTGATGATTGGTTAGCATTGCTTAGTCAGCTTTCTAGTCATAAAGAAGTGTTCCACTATGATGGCTTGAAAGAATTTATATATATAATGAGAGAAGCGATTATTCCTAAGCTGTCAGATTTTAAAATCCAATATAAGATTTATGATTCGATTGATAAAATGATAATACTAGATTTTGATTTAGAAAATGAATACTTTAAAAATAAGAATATTTATTCCATTTATGGTGATTTGGGTAAATATTTTTTATTAAAATTAAATGATTTAAGTATGATATGGTCTGAAATGGAAGCTAGTATCAAAAGTTCATTTAAACGAAGCAATATGTCAAGCACAGAGTATGTTGAAGCCTTGTGTGAAATTTCAGCTGAATTAGGATACACCAAAACACTACATCAAAAACAAATGATGAAAAAATATTTAGAAGAAAAATGTAGTTGATTAATTAGTTGTATTCTATTATTTTATTAAAGCTTAGTAATACTTGATATATATATACTTTATCAAAGAAAAACAGGACAGATTGGAATTTGTATCCATCTGTCCTGTTTTTTAGTCCTCTTTATAGTTGCCGAGGAACGAAAATTCGGGTAACTCTTCTGACAAGGCACACAGTAGCTTTACAACGTTTTCGCTTTGTGTATTGCCTTGAAAATCAAGGTAAAATATGTATTCAAAGGCTTTGCCGTTTGAAGGGCGAGATTCTATTTTTGTTAGGTTTAAGCCGTTTGAGCTGAATCTGCCAAGAACATTGTAAAGTGCACTTTTGATATGTGGCAGAGAGAAGCAAAGGCTGATTTTGTCTGCGTCCTTTGGGATTATAAGCTGTTTAGAAATTATTATAAAGCGTGTGCTGTTGTCATTGCTGTTCTGAATAGACTTTTTAAGCACCTTTAAGCCATATTCATTAGCTGCCTTTTCTGTGCATATAGCGGCACAGTTAAGGCGTTTTTCTTTTGCTATATCTCTGGCAGCTATTGCTGTATTAGATGAAGGAACACCCAGCATATTATGCTCAAGGGTAAAGTCTGTACATTGTGCAAGTGCGTGTGGGTGTGACCATACTTGTTCAATGTCCTCTAGCTCGCTTTGTCTTAAACCACATAGGCAATGCTCGATTGGTAGGTCTAACGCACCAACTATGTAGAAACGATATTTTAAGATAAGGTCGTATACATCGGCTACAGAGCCTGCTGACGAGTTTTCTACGGGCAGTACACCATACTTTGCCTCACCATTGTTTACAGCCTCAAACACCTTTGCAAAGCTTTTATAGAACACTGGCTCACAGTTAGGGAAGATTCTTGTAGTTGCCTCGTGAGAGTTAGCTCCTTTTAAGCCCTGTAACGCAATTTTTATATTGTCAGATTTGTCTATCTCTGTTTCTGCGTTTGCAATTAATGAGCGTATCTCTTTGCCCGAGCCTAATATGTCGTGCTGTAAGCCTCGGCTTAGCTCCATAATGTTAGAGAATAAAAGCTGTGTGGCATAGCCATATTCGCCACCTTGATTATACACCTTTTCAAGAATTTCCTGCTCTCGCTGTACATTTAATATAGGAGTATTTGTCTGTCGTTTGCTTTCTGCAACCCTTGCACTGCAATCCATTCTTCTTTTAAAAAGCTCTATAAGCTGATTATCTATGCTGTCTATTTCTTTTCTTATCTCTGATAAATCCAAATTAAAAACCTCCTTACTAATCTATACAAATTGGAATTTATGGGGTTAATAAAAAACTATGATAGAAAAAATCGTAAAGTTTAGGTCCACCCTTTTTAAAGGGTGGTGGGGTCAAGGGGTAACACCCCTTGCAGGTTTTAAGGACGGAGTCCTTAACTCATAGTTTTTCCTAAAAATGCCTT
>JAZSEI010000123.1:0-8202 GCA_045531635.1 Acutalibacteraceae bacterium | reverse complement strand
AGCACTTACCGATATAACCGACATTGGCACGCAAGAGAATACCACTAGCACACAAAGAAATACGCTTAGTATTTTCTTTGGCATCTGAATTTTTCTTTTTATATAAAATTCCTCCTTTTATAATATTTTTGCTACAAGTCTAAAGCTACTTTGGGATAGCCGAATTCGAAATTACTTGTAAGCTTCGATTAATAACCTTTTATGTCACCTTCCTTTATTTTAGATTTTAATAGCAAAAGCTATTATTATGTCAATTATAGCATATTTTTTCATTCTTGGAAGATTTTACGATGATTTGATTATTGTATTATAGCTGTTAAAGCACAGAAAACATGCTAAATAACGCAACCATTCTATTTGCATTTAGTTGCATAAAAACATAGGTATATATCCAGATTAAAGAGCAACCGAGAAATAACTAAAAATAAAATAAGATTAAATATAAACAAATGGGACTATCACACTAGTGAAAGTATGACAGCCCCATTATGATATACTTGCAGTCTTAAATAATCTTAAATAATATAATTTTTATTCTACATTTTTAAGTGCTGTATCCATAGGAATTTTATTGACACGTCTAAATTGAATAAACGCAATTATTGAATAGGCAATAATTCCCGATATGATGATTGTTACAAACACCGACGCTGGTATATCATAAGGTATCCAGCCTGCAAATTCTGAAAAAGCAATCTCGCAGATGTACTTCATAATCAAGTTTACTAATGGTAGTGTTAGCAAGAACGACAGTACAACAACAATGCTGGTTGAAATAACATAAAGACTATTTATTTCACTATTGCTATATCCAAGAATTTTAGTCATTGAAATAGATTGAGTGTTTTTTTCGATAACAATTTTTGAAAGCAAATAAATTATTAGCATAAACATCACCAAGCCGAATATATAGAACATATCAAAAATCGAACCCAGTGAATTGTTCAGCTGACGAGACATCTTGTTCATATCATCTTCAGTGATAATTGTAGCAATCAGCATTTCATCAATATCGTCAAGCTTTTCGTTTGATAGATAACCATTGAAATAATCCTTCTCGTTATCAAAGGTCTTGTTGAAAAATTCCATATCCATATAAACAGCAAGTGATGTTGGGTTATTGTAAACCCCTTCAATTTTAAAGCTATATTCCTTTGTACCAAAGTCCTCCTTTAAAGTAACGGTATCACCTTTAGACAGCTTGAATTTCTGAGAATAAGCTTCAGAAATAAATACACCCTTTTCTGTGTTAATATCAATATAAGCACTATCTGGAGCAAGTCCGTAAATTGTTACGCTTTCGCTTTTTAATCTGCCTTCAACAGTAGAAAGGCTACCAGCACAGAATTTTTCAGCATTTTCGTTTTCTGTTTCGACAGGCATTTTTAAGATATACTGATAATCACAAATGATATTTTCTGCAATAAGCTCACTGTTTTTGTCAAGCAGCTCAGGAAAGCCCATTCCTAACAGAAGAATAATATTAGCAAGGAATATGCCAACAAAAATTGTTATGTAGTTAGGCATATTCTGTAAAATAATTCGTATTCTGAAACGGTGTATAATACCGATTTTGGTGTTTAGCTTTAAAGCCTTTTTACGTTGCTTTATTTTCAGGTCACGACGAATAAAGCGTAGTGGAGATAACCTCATTTTGTAAGCTAAAATTACAAAATTAATGATAAGCATAATTGCAACAGGAACCAGCGTTGTTTTTACAAAAGCGTCAATACTTGGCTTGGTAACATACAAAGGCACACTATAGTTGGTATAATAAATGCTTTCTGCAATATCCTCAAAAACTGTATAGCCAAGAATGTTGCCAATAAGTGCCGAGGTAATTATAACCAACATCGGCATTGTAATATAGTGGCGAATAAGTTCACCCTTGGTGTAACCAGAAGCACGCAGAGTACCAATAACATTAGCTTCCTTTGTGATAGTGTTATTAGTGGTAATAGCCATTATAAACGCAAGAATAATTACAACAATATAAAGAAATACCGTAAACATCAAACGGTCGCTACCTGTATCATCACCTACAAATTGAATAGCATTGTTTGAGTACATAGGAATGAAACCAGTAACAACAGCGTTTTCTGAAATCACCTCAAGTAAATCCTCTGACATTTTCTTTGATTCAATGTCATCTATCGGAGCGTTGTTATATGTCCACGAGTAGTTATAATGAAAGCTTGCCTCCCCCATAGTATCAAAGCCTTGCTCGGTCATAACTGCTACACCAAACTTGATTGCATCGAACATCATATCTGACGGACTTGAGTATAAAGCACTATAATCAGCCAGCGAAACAAGTCCTGTAACTGTCAGCTTTTTATCACCTACAGTAAATAAGTCGCCTACGCTTAAAGAATTGTTTTGGGCATACATTCTATCAACGGCGATTTCATCTGTTTTTACAGGTAACTCTCCCTCGTGAATACACACCTTGTTGATTTCTTCACGGTTTTTAAAAATACGAAGAGTGCTATCAAACTCTTTAGTCGTACGCTCCAAATAGAAATTTTCATAAAGCTTAATTTTTCCGTCTGTTTCTATAGTTTTGAGTGTTTGCTTGTCTGCTTTAGACTGAAGCTCAAAATTTCCATCTTCAATGCTGTATTTCTCAAAGCTCTCGTTGTAAATACTGATAAGACTTCCCGAAGCAACAAGAAATCCCGAAACAAAACCAATTACAATTACCATGAAAATAAAAATTATAATATATTTTCCAGCTTCGCTTTTTAGCTCACGAGGAAATCTTTTGATAAGTGGATTTTTCATAATCTTTAGTCCTTTCAGTTTACCAGTCAAGCTCAGTTGCTGATATTTTTTCGTCGTTTATGTAATTCTTTCTTATCATTCCGTCACGGAGCGTTACAACTCTGTCTGCCATATTCTTTATAGCATCATTATGAGTAACCATAATAATGGTATTTCCGTATTTTTTGTTTACATCTTCTATTAGCTTTAAAATTTCCTTTGAGGTCTTGTAATCCAATGCACCTGTAGGCTCATCACAAAGGAGTATATCAGGATTTTTAACTATAGCACGACCAATAGCTGTTCGTTGCTGTTGACCACCAGAAAGCTGGTTAGGTAGCTTGTGACGATGCTCATACAGTCCAAGCGTTTTCAAAAGGTCGTCAACATCAAGAGGATTACTGCTTAAATAAGCACCAACCTCTATATTTTCTTTTATGTTAAGGTTTGGAATCAGGTTATACATCTGGAAGATATAACCAAGGTGCTTTCTGCGATAAACGGTTAACGCCTTTTCACTCATATCATCAGTTTTTTCTCCGTTTATGGAAATATAACCACTGTCGGCACTATCAATACCACCAATAATGTTAAGCAGAGTAGATTTACCAGAACCCGATGGTCCTAAAAGTACGCATATCTCTCCTTTTTCAATATTAAGGTCAATTCCCTTTAATACCTCAACTTTACTTCCACCTGTGCCAAAGCTTTTTTTGATACCACTAATTTCAATAAACATAAAAACATCACCTTTCTATTTAATTAAAGCTTAAGAGTATTACAACAAAAAACGAGTACAGCCTGTATTAGCTGTACTCGTAAAATAAAAAATGACGCACGTACAGCTATGAAACAAGCAATACGTGAGTCTCGTTATTTAAGACAAACCAGACCTGTGGAATACCACAGTGCCAGGATGTTGATTTGCCACACCTTCGTGCCACTACTCCCTCACAGGGTTTTTAAGTTGTAGGTGTATGCTATCATACATTTTTTTATTTGTCAATCCTATTTAATTTTTTTGTAATATTTCTTACAGATAAATCAAAATATTAACTATATTATGTTAAATACTACAAGTGGATTTGAACTCCTGAATGTTGAAAATATAATGTTTTATGACATGAAATAGCATAATTATGTTTATAGAAAAGAAGCATAAATACAGTCTATATAAGTAAGTGTCAATTCAAGCACACATAGAAAACCTCAGCAGTTGTAATAAATTACCTCTGCTGAGGGGGTTCGACTTGCAATATTCAGGTATCTACTCTGACCAAGTATGATAAATACTTACAGCCTTACCATTCTGTATTTGTGTGAATACATACGTCAAATATCGCTCTGGTATAAATCGCTGTTTGTATAATGCTATATATATTTGTTGATGAGGTTGCTTTGTTAACGGTGTTGGAAAATAACCAGTTTTTCTATAACAAACTACTTAGAAAAAATTCGATAAAAGAGTGCTCATAATTTAAAGCAAGTGCAATCTACGCACAACTTAAATCTGCTACAACACTCATACTGGCATAGGCAGAGCGTTTCCTGTTGTATTCACAACTGCACACAAAACCGTATAAACGGTGGGTTTGTATGTTTTTCAGTTGAATAAAAAATTATGTTGTAAATTATTGTAACACTGAAACAGAAATATTTCAAATTAGCTGATGTATTAGATGTTTATATTTTACTTATCTTTTGTATACTTAAGCAACACTTTTGATATTGACGCAACTACAATGATCCCAAGTGCAAGTGCTGAGGCAAGTTTTAATGTTGTAATTGCTTTTTCGAAGAACATGTCAAAATCATTTTCAAAAACATAAGCCATAGTGTAGTAAAGAGAACTACCGGGGATAAGTGGTATAAGTGAGGTTGTTACGAGCGGTGCAGAAGGTGTTTTCAGAACTTTAGCCATTATTTCTGCATATAGTGAAACCACGGATGCTACGATGAAATAATTTATAACCTCGCTGGAAATAAAGTGACTTATAATCAAAAATAATCCCCACGACATAAATCCGCCAAAAGCTGCAGAAAAAAGTTTTTTACCTTTCATATTAAAGAGTATACCAAAGCAAACCGAACCTATAAGACCTGCAATAAGTTGAACAATTTCAGACGTCATAACACACCTCCTGTCAAAATCACAACGGCAAAATATCCGGCGGCAATTGCAAGAGCAGAAATACACGCTTCGATTGTACGGAGCAGACCGGCAATGCTGTCGCCTATAAGCAAATCTTTGAGTGCTGTTGTAAGACCAATACCTGGAATGAGTGTCATAATGTTTCCGATAATAACCATATCAACTGTAGTAATGATATTGAGTTTCAAAGCAAGGAGTGCCAGTATGGTTGCTATCAATGCCGACATAAATTTAATGAAAATTTTGTTTTTGAAGGTTTTATCGCAGATGAGAACGGTAAGTCTTACAAACGCGCCTATTATAAATGAAACTGTTGATTCAACAATTCCTCCACCAAAAAACGAAGTAAAAACTCCTGCAATTATTGCATAGCAGATAAATTCAAGCCATAGTGGATAACTTTTTGCTATAGAAATATCGGAAAGCTTGTCTCTGATTTCTTCGGACGAAAACTTGTTTTTGCAAATACTGCGAGAAAGTTCATTTAATTTGTGGAGCTTTTCGTAGTCGGTTACCGTTTCTGTTATGCGTCGGGTTTGAGTATATACTTTGCCGTCAATTGTATGTACTGTTACAACCATACTGCTTGTTATAATAAACACATCTGTGTGAGCTGTGTTGTAAGCATTGAACATACTTTTGAGACTTTCTTCAACGCTATGTACCTCTCCACCACTTATAAGCATCTGCTCGCCTATATCCATAACGCAGTCAATTAATTTTTCCATTATCTCACCTTTCTTCAAGGGTATCAATTTGTTTTAGCATAATTTTTTTCAAAAGTAAATCTAATTTACCAAAGTTTTAC
The DNA here is from genome assembly GCA_045531635.1 of Acutalibacteraceae bacterium. Taxonomy (GTDB): domain Bacteria; phylum Bacillota; class Clostridia; order Oscillospirales; family Acutalibacteraceae; genus CAG-964. The sequence continues at coordinate 2,479 of JAZSEI010000123.1, read as the reverse complement.
AGCACACCGTGATTGTAAAGCTTTTTTTATTTTTGAACACTTAAATTTTACTCTATTGTGATTATAGATTTTACTTTGCAACAATATAATAGAGCCTGTAAGAAATGAATACGAAAGGAAAATCATAAATGCTCGAACTTAAAAACATTGAAAAATCATTTGATAATGTGAATGTGTTGAACCACATTAATTTTTCCGTTGAAGATGGTGAAATCGTTTCTATTCTTGGCTCATCAGGAAGTGGTAAAAGCACTCTGCTTAATATTATCTTAGGTATTACTCAGCCTGACTGTGGCGAGATACGCTTTAATGGTTATGATATTACAGAGGAATCTATGGAAAACAGAGGTTTTAACATTGTCTTTCAGGACTACGCTCTGTTTCCTAATCTTAATGCATACGAAAATATTGTTTACGGTCTAAAAAACAAGCCTAATATTTCTACTCCTGAGGAAGTGCTGGAGCTTATTGAACTTCTTGGTTTGAAAGAACACCTTAATAAAAACATCGAACAGCTTTCAGGTGGTCAAAAGCAGAGAGTTGCACTTGCAAGAACTCTTGTGATGAAACCAAAAATTCTGCTTCTTGATGAACCACTCAGTGCACTTGACGGTGTTATTAAAGAATCAATCAAAGATAAAATCAAGCAGATAGCTGAGGAATATCACCTTACAACAATCATTGTTACCCACGACCCTGAGGAGGCACTCAGCCTTTCTGATAAGGTTATGATTATAAACGGAGGAACGATTTTACAGTACGCAAAGCCCGAAGAAATTATCAATACTCCATCCGATAGCTTTGTGACAGAGTTTATACTTCGACAGCTTGAAATAAAAAGAAATAATATTCTTGCCCTTTTCGGTGGCGGTAAAGCGGTGGCAGTATGATTAAATATAAAATTTCACCGCAGAAAATAATTCTTATATTTACAGGTATACTGTTCGGATTTTTTCTTCTTCTGCCGATGGTTACAATCTTGTGTAAATCTTTTTTTGAGGACGGCAATGCAACTCTTGAATTCTATGTCAACCTCTTTTCTGACGGAAGTATTATAAGTGCATTTGGGAACAGCGTTCTCGTTTCATCAATCAGCGGTATTATTACGACAGTTCTCGCTTTTATTCCTGCATATGCAATAAACTACACAAATATAAACAGGAAGATTAAAAAGATTATTTCAACCCTTATTATGTTTCCGATGCTTTTGCCAACCATTACATATGGCTTTGCCATTATTTATTCATTTGGAAACCAAGGACTTATAACGAAGCTTTTGGGCAGACCGCTTGTTGATATTTACGGCATTGCAGGCCTTATCATAGGCTATGTAATCTATACCTTGCCCGTTTCATTTATGCTCATAAACAATACAATGGGTTATATCGACAAAAAATTTATGGTCGTGTCACGAATGATGGGCGACAGCAGATTGAAATGCTTTTGGGCAACAGTTATTACACCACTTATCAGCACCCTTGCTGTATCCTTTATTCAGAGCTTTACATTAAGCTTTACAGATTACGGTATCCCAGCGGCACTTGCAGGAAATGTTGATCTTCTTTCAACAAGACTTTATAACGAAATGCTGGGCAGTCTACCTGATTTTAACACAGGTTCAGCCGTTTCAATTATAATGCTTCTGCCGTCAATACTTAGCATTATTCTAATTTCTGTGCTAAACAAATACAATATCCGCTATAACAAAATTTCAGCTATTGAGCTTACTAAAAGCCGTGCAAGAGATATTATATTCGGATTGATTTCAGCAGTGATAATTCTATGTGTGTTGTCTGTTTTTGCGGTTATTTTCATTGTTCCTTTTGTGAAGCAGTGGCCATACAAAATGAATTTTTCACTTGAACATATAATAGAAAGTTTTTCAGACAATTCGCTTATGAATGTATATAAAAATTCTCTGCTTGTTGCATTTATGACCTCGATTTTTGGTACGCTCATTGTTTATAGCACAGCTCTCGTTTCTGCAAGACGAAGCGAACATCGCCGATACGGCAAGCTACCAGACACAATTTCGCTTATTACAAACACTATTCCCGGAATGGTTCTTGGTGTTGCGTATCTGCTATGTTTCAAAGGCACATTTATGCACAACACCTTTGCGATACTTGTTATTTGTAATATCGTTCACTACTTTTCCTCCCCTTATCTTATGATGAAAAGTAGCCTTGAAAAACTGAACGCAAGTTGGGAAACTACAGCCCGTCTTATGGGTGACAGTTGGATTAAGACTGTTGTTCGTATAATAACACCAAACGCTGTTTCAACTCTTTTAGAGGTGTTCAGCTACTTCTTTGTGAATGCAATGGTAACTGTCAGTGCGGTTATCTTCCTTGCAAGCACAAAAACAATGATTATCACGGCAAAAATCAAGGAGCTACAGCACTTTGCAAACTTTAACGAAATATTTGTGCTGTCGATTCTGATTTTAATAACCAATCTGGCAGTAAAGGGTCTTGTA
>JAZSEI010000030.1:0-42296 GCA_045531635.1 Acutalibacteraceae bacterium | reverse complement strand
AATATATTTAATTTTTCAGATGAATTTACCTCTACACTTGCAGTAGCAGTTACAGCGTTTGTAGGCTTAATGGTTGTTTACAAAACAAGCTTTCCATTTAATTCGGTACGAACAATAATGTTTGCCATAAGTGTTGTAGGTATGGTATGGGGTGTTGCTTATTCAAAGCACTTTTTCTGCGATATTCTTAAAATAGGGAATATTTTCGGATTTGTAAATATGAGCTTTGAATTTTTAGTCTGCCTTGCAGTTTGTGCAGGCTTTGCGTTTTTATTATTTTTACTTTTTAACCTAATAGCAAGTAAGGTAAATATGCTGAAAAGGAAGTAGTTATTAAAAATAAAATTTATGGAGATGATATTAATGAATGAAGAATGTTTAATTTGCAAAGCACCATTAGAGTATGTAGAAACAGATACTATAATGGAATGTGTAATTTGTCACAAACAAGAAAACAGTAAAACCCAGTGTGTCAATGGTCATTTTGTTTGTAGTGAGTGTCACACCAGAGGATTGGATGATATTTTTGCTATATGTAAAAATGAAAAATCTAAAAATCCAATTAAACTATTAGAAAAAATGATGTCTATGAAATTCTGTCATATGCATGGACCAGAGCATCATGTTATGGTAGGGGCGTCATTATTGTCTGCTTATAAAAATGCAGGTGGTGAAATTGAACTTCTATCGGCATTGTCAGAAATGTATAACCGAGGCAAGCAAGTTCCAGGAGGAGCCTGTGGGTTTTGGGGTGCTTGTGGAGCAGGAATTAGTACAGGTATGTATATGTCTATTATTACAAAATCTACACCATTAGCAAAAGAAGCATGGGGATTATCTAATCAAATGACAGCAAGAGCATTGAACGCTATCGGTCAAAACGGTGGACCTCGTTGTTGTAAAAGAGATTCATACCTTGCAATTATAGAAGCAGTTAATTTTACAGAAGAAAAACTAGGAATAAAAATGGATTTAGATGAGATTATATGTTCACGCTCAAATCTTAATAATCAGTGTATTAAAAGTCAATGTCCATTTTATAAGAAGGTAGAATAATATGAAAAAAGTAAAAGTTGCATTTGTGTGTGTTCATAATTCTTGTCGTAGTCAGATTGCAGAAGCTCTTGGTAAAAAGTATTTATCAGATATATGTGAGTGTTTTTCTGCTGGAACAGAAACTAAACCTCAAATCAATCAAGATGCAGTTCGAATTATGAAAGACGTATATGGAATTGATATGGAAAAAACACAGTATTCAAAATTATTTGAAGATATACCACAAACTGATATTGTGGTTGCAATGGGTTGTAATGTTGTATGTCCATTTGTTCCTGGAAAATTGAATTTAAATTGGGGACTAGATGATCCAACAGGAAAAAGCGATGAAGAGTTTTTGAAAATAATACATATTATTGACCATAAGATTCAGGAATTAAGAGCCCTTATTCTTAATGATAAAGCGTGTTAACAATTCTGATTTATCCCATAATCGCAAAATTTATTTAATTATTTGAAGGAGTATTTATGGATTGGTTTTTATACGAAAATGAGCTTTCACAGCAAGGCTATAAAAACATCTGTGGAGTAGACGAAGCTGGCAGAGGTCCACTTGCAGGCCCAGTATGTGCAGCTGCTGTAATTTTAAAGCCAAATGATATAATCGAGGGTGTAAACGATTCTAAAAAGCTTAGCGAAAAGAAAAGAGAAATGCTTTTTGATGTTATAAAAGAGCGTGCAATTTCATACAGCATAGCATTTGCAACAGTAGAAGAAATTGAAGAATTAAATATACTCAACGCTACAATGCTTGCAATGAAAAGAGCAGTAGAGGGTCTTAAAGTACCAGCTGATTATGCAATTATAGACGGCAACAAAACACCAAATTTGCAAATTCCTTGCAATTATGTAGTAAAGGGAGATGCAAAATCTATGTCAATAGCAGCTGCGTCAATACTTGCAAAGGTAACAAGAGATAGATTGCTTTTAGATTATGCAAAGGAGTATCCACAATATCAGTTCGAAAAGCACAAGGGTTATGGCACAAAGGTTCATAGAGAGGCTTTGCTAGAGTATGGTCCTTGCCCTGTACATAGAGCGTCATTTTTAAAGAAGATACTTAATAAATAATATGGCTAATAAAACAGAAAAAAGAGCAATAGGCGATATAGGCGAGGAATACACCTGCCAATATCTAATTAGCTTCGGCTATCAGATTATATGCAGAAATTTTAATTGTAAATATGGTGAGCTTGACATTGTTGCTATAAATGATAAATATATAGCCTTTGTTGAGGTTAAAACAAGGCACCAAAATCCAATGGTGCGTCCGTGCCTAGCTGTTACAAAGCAAAAGCAATTAAAAATAATGCGTACAGCATATTTATATTTAAAAGAAAATAATGTCAAGCTTCAACCACGCTTTGATATATCAGAGGTTTATTTAAAAGCTAACACAAACAAGCTTTACAGCATAAATTATATAAAAAATGCTTTCAGTGTTATACAGGAGGTAGGATATGAAGGTTTTTGATTTGCACTGTGACACACTTTTTGAAGCTAATAAAAACTCAAGCTCAATAATCAGCAACAGCTACCACTTTTCGCTTAAAAAGGCTTTAAAATACAATACATATACACAGGTTATGGCTGTGTGGATACCTGACGAATACCGTTTAGAGAATGCTAAAAATTTAGTAGAACAATGCCATATTCTTTTAAAGCAAGAGCTTGCAAAATGTAGTGAGTTTAAGCAGATTACAGACTTTTCAAAGCTGTGTGATAATAATTACAATATAGTTTTTGCAATAGAGGGTGGTGCTGCCCTTGCAGGTAAGCTAGAAAATATAAAAAAATACAGAGAAATGGGTGTGCGATTTTTAACCCTTACCTGGAATGGTGCAAACGAAATTGGTGACGGTATAAAATGCGAAAATCCAAAGGGCTTAACTGAATTTGGCAAAAAGGTAATACCACAGCTTGAAGAAAACGGAATTATAATAGATGTGTCACACGCAAGCGAGCCTCTTTTTTGGGATACAGCAAAGCTTGCTACAAAGCCGTTTGTTGCTACTCATTCAAACTCAAGAGAAATATGCTCAAATATGCGTAACCTTACAGACGAGCAATTTAAGTATATATGCAAAATCGGTGGCTTAGTAGGACTTAATTTTTACAAATTCTTTCTTGCAGATGACGGCGACGCAGATTTTTCACATATACAAAAGCACCTAGAGCATTTTCTTTCACTTGGTGGCGAGAATATAGTAGCACTTGGTAGCGACTTTGACGGTGCCGATATGCCAGATTGCATAAAGGGTGCTGAAAGCATGGCAGACTTATATGAATATTTACTATCTAAAAATTATAGCGAAGCACTGCTAGAAAAGCTGTTTTATAGCAATGCAGTTGAATTTTTAAAGAAGTACGACAGTATTTAATCGTGATAGCAATTAATAATGAGGTGTAAAATGAATTACGAGGTGTTTTTAGAAGGGTTACAGGAATATTTTAAGCTGTTTGAAAAAGGCTTAAAAAAACAGGCAAATAAGTATATTGAAAATTTTGTTAATGAATTTTCAAAGAGTAGTGAAGAAGAAATTAAAGATATAATGTGCCAATTTTTAAAGGAAGTATGTGATGAAAATAAATATCATTTCAGGGGAATAGGTGATGATGTCAAACTTCCGTATTCTCTTCATATTTTCTTGCATGGCTATTTATATAACGAATGTTTAAAAAATAAAATGCCACATCTAAGGTGGTACTATCAGCTTTACAAGAATGATAAAGTCGGTTTTGAGTATGCCTTTGATTTTCTTGAAAAGGCTTACCAGCATAATGATTGTGACGATAAAACAGTTACATTGCTGTTTGATTCCTTGTTAGACCATTTGTGGTGGGGTTCACATCATTTTCCAGATGGCTGTCTGCTAGAAAAAGAAATAGTAGAAACGACAATAAATCAATGTGAAAAAATCATTGCTGAAAAAACAGTTGCTAAGGAATTAGTTGATGCACTTGAATATTATAAAAAGCTATATATATGCTATTATAAATTTGCAGAAGAGGGCAGAACAAAAAGCTTTGAGCATTATTGCAAGCAAGAAAATCTGTCTTGGCAAGAAGTAAAAGCCTATTACTATGAGTAAGCAGTGTAATATAAGCTTATTAAAACAGAAAGGATTAAAAAAGTGAAACGATCTTTACGAATTACATTTTTGAGTATAGGTATACTTGTTGAGCTTGCGTACTTGATTATTGCTGTTTTAAATATGTATATATTTTGGGTGACTGATGACAACAGTGTACCAATGCCGTTTTTTATAGCAATAACTGTTCACGCAGTATTAGCGTTAGTAATATCTATAGCTGGCATTGTGCGTGCAGTAAAAAAACGTAAGTGGGTTATAATTTCAGGTTTTTTTATGCAACTTTGGCTTTTATGGATGGTTTTCAGCGTAGTTATGTATATAGCTGTTCAGGGTCTTTTTCCATTTGTATTCTTAGCATTTGGTGTTTTAGTTTTTATAATGGTTCGTGCGATATCAAGCTTAACTAAAAATGCACCAAAATCTAAATTTATAACAGGCTTTAATAACGCTTTTATTTTAAGCTCAGAGGATAGCCTTGATGACGCTATTCGTGAATATTGTATGCAGTTTAATAAAACTGAAAAATCACTTACAGAAAATGACTACGATTTGATTTTTAACTATGCTTCTAATTGGATTTTATACCTAATTATATGGATTATAAAAAATGATTATTATAGTGATAATTTTAAATATTATCTTGGTGACGCTTTAATAGCACAGGTTAAAGCAGATATCATCTCAATTGATGAGCTAATAGAGAAAACAAGTGGAATCTTAACAGACGCTGAGGTTTGTAAAGAAGTACAGCTATTTTTTAGCGAATATTCAGATTTATTGCGTTATGATTCATACTGGAATGATTATTTATATGTAATAAAAGCCGAACAAAGCCGTTATGCCTATGTGCTACCAGCAGACGGTAAATATTTGGAATATTGCATAGATTTTAATATCAATATCTATTATGATATTGAAGAAAGAATAAATAGAGCTTACTATTATTTTAGGCAAAGAAATAATCAAACAACTACATTTACAAAAAATGGATATAGATAATAAAAGGAAAGGGTTTAATAAAATGAAAAATGACAACCAACTAAAACAGGATTTGAACCAAGAGGCAATAGCAGGTGGCCCTTTTATAATACAGCTGTTATTCGACAAGCCTTGTGCAATGCCACAGCGTGATATAATGAATCAGATTATGCAGAAGCATTTAGGAGATGTCGAAAATTTTTCTTATGACGAAAAAGGAGCAGGCTTTGCTGTAAAAAAGTACAAAGCAGAATTTAAAGACGCAAGCATTCCACCACAGCTTATGATTACAGATTGTTGCGAGTTTGATGGCTCAAAAATAGATGTTATAAAGCGTAGCCAAATGTGGAACTGTGAAAACAGCGAAGAAATATTAGCAACCTGTAAATATCAGGTTGTTGCAACAGATATGCTTGCAGCAGCCTTGCATTATAAAGAGCGTGCAGAGCTAGATATGGATTTTCTAGAGGCTTTAGTAGAAATGTACCCAGATTGTAAGGCTGTATATTTTGGGAATTCAAGCAAAATGTTTACAGCAGACGAAATAAGAAATCACCAAATACCACGAGAAGACAGATTTGTTTACTTTGCAGTAAATGTAAGATTTTTCAATATACAGGGTACAGACGATATGCTTGTTGACAGCTTAGGTATGTACACTCTATTTATGCCAGATATTCAATATCATTTTCATAGTGTAGACCCAAATTTTGTAGTAAACCACGCTTACAATGTTTTGTCTTATATGTTTGCTAACGAAAACCCAATAAAAAGTGGTGACCCTATCGACAGCGTTTCAAGCAACGGCAGTATGTGTAGGGAAATAATGTGGAAATGTAATTACGAAAACGCACTTATTCAGCCTGTGCGTGAGGTAATTGATATTTATATGAACGAATACGCAGCAGGCACAAGATAAATTTATTCGTAACACCATTATTAAATAGACGCACTTAGTCTAAAAATTCCAAAAAACATACGAAAAACACACAAAAATTCCAATTTTTATACCGTATATATTTGACATTTGCATTTGTTTGTTATATATTATAGGGTAGAAGAAATTTGTAAAAGAGGTATCTTTATGAACTATAACAGTACTACAGACAAGAGCATAGTTGTTTCAGCTGCTCAGGCTATTTCACAGGGTATTTCAAACGACGGTGGTTTGTTTGTTCCAATGGAAATCCCTAAGTACAGCAAGGCTGATTTTGACGCTATGCTTAAAATGGACTACAAGGGCAGAGCAAAGAAGGTAATTGCAGACTATCTAACAGACTTTACAGCTGAAGAGGTTGCACATTGCGTTGATAATGCTTACACAGCTGAGAAATTCGGTGGAGAGAATCCTGCACCAATGGTTACAGCAGAGCTAAATGGCAACAAAATGAATATTCTTGAGCTTTGGCATGGCCCAACATCAGCGTTTAAGGATATGGCTCTACAGATTTTACCATATTTCCTTACAAAAGCACTTGCTAAAAAGTACAAGGGCAAAGAGGCTGTTATTCTTGTTGCTACATCAGGCGACACAGGTAAGGCTGCTCTTGAGGGCTTTAAGGATGTTGACGGCACAAGAATTATCGTATTCTACCCACAAGATGGTGTAAGCCCAATGCAGAAGTGTCAGATGACAACTCAGGAGGGTAAGAATGTAGATGTTTGTGCTATCGAGGGTAACTTTGACGATGCTCAGACAGGCGTAAAAAAGATTTTCACAACTGCCGAGATTATCGAGAAGCTACAAAGCAACAACAAGCTTTTCTCAAGTGCAAACTCAATCAACTGGGGTAGACTTCTACCACAGATAGTTTACTACATTTCAGCTTATTGCGACCTTGTAAACAGTGGCTCAATCGCATTTGGTGACGAGGTTAATGTAGTAGTTCCAACAGGTAACTTTGGTAATATTCTTGCTGCTTACTATGCAATGTTAATGGGTATTCCATTCAAAAAGTTCATCTGTGCTTCAAACTCAAACAATGTATTAACAGATTTCATCAATACAGGTGTTTACGATAAGGGCAGAAAGTTCTACACAACAATTTCACCATCAATGGATATTCTTGTTTCAAGTAACCTTGAAAGACTTCTATATATCCTTTCAGACGATGACGATACAAAGGTTAAATCATATATGACAGCTCTAAAAACAGAGGGTAAATATACAGTAGACAGCCAGATTATGGACAAGCTAACAGATAAATTCTTTGGTGGCTTCTGTGGTGAAGAGTCAACTCAAAAGACAATCAAAGAGCTATACGAGCAGTCAAACTACCTTGCAGATACACATACAGCTGTTGCTATTGATGTATATGCACAGTATGTAGAGAAAACAGGCGACAAAGAAACACCAGTTATTCTTGCTTCTACTGCAAGCCCATATAAGTTCTCTAATAGCGTATTAAGCTCAATTATCCCACAGAGCGAAATCTGTGAGAGCGAGTTTGATATGGTAGCTCAGATGAACCAAATCACAGGTGTAGAGGTTCCTGCACCACTTGCTCAGCTAAAGGATAAGGAAGTACGCTTTAACAATGTTACAGCAGTTGACGATATGCCTGCATATGTACTAAAGGCTCTAGGTATTAACTAATGTCGTTATTTGCTATTGCAGATTTACATCTTTCATTTTCTACCAACAAGCCAATGAATATCTTCAATGGTTGGGACAACTACGAAGAAAGATTAGAAAAAAACTGGCGAGCTCTGGTAACTGATAATGATACTGTTGTAATACCAGGTGATATTTCGTGGGCTATGAAGCTAAACGAAACCTACGAGGACTTTAAATTTATTAACGATTTGCCTGGTAAAAAGCTACTGCTAAAGGGTAATCACGATTATTGGTGGGAAACCCGAAGAAAGATCGAAAATTTTCTGGCAGAAAATAAATTTGACACTATTCAGATTGTTTTCAATTCAGCAGTTGCTGTAGATAATTACGCTGTATGTGGCACTAGAGGTTGGTTCTTCGATGCCGAAAGTGACAGCGACAAAAAGGTGCTTAACCGTGAGGTTGGCAGACTTAGAACATCTATTACAGAGGCACTAAAAACTGGGCTTGAGCCTGTAGTTTTTCTGCATTATCCACCTGTATATGGTGACCAACGCTGTAACGAAATACTTGATGTTCTAAAGGAGTTTAATATCAAAAAATGCTACTACGGTCATTTGCATGGTACAAATGTAATAAAAAAGGCTGTACAGGGCGAATTTGAGGGTATAAGCTATAAGCTTGTTTCAAGCGATAATCTAAGGTTTATGCCTGCATTAGTAAGGTAGTATACTTTACAATTTTTTGTATTTAAGTATAGAAAAATAATACTTGTTATGTTATAATAATATGAGCAGTTTGCATAATGTTTCTGCATAACAGTACAGGAGGAAAAATTACAATGAGTTTAAAATCAACAAACAACATAGAAACAAATAAGCATGAAGTAGTAGTAGAGGTTTCTGCTGAAGTATTTAACAACGCTGTAAACGCTGTTTACCGTAAAGAGGTTAAGAAGATTAACATTCCTGGCTTCCGTAAGGGTAAGGCTCCAAAGGCTATTATCGAGAAGATGTATGGTGAAGAGGTATTCTATGATGAGGCTATCGAGGCTGTATATCCAGAGGCTCTAGGTGACGCTGTTATCGAGGCTAAGCTAGATGTTGTAGGTGTTGAAAATGTATCAGTAGAAGAGGTTGGCAAGAATGGTCTTACATTCAAGGCTATTGTAATTGTTAAGCCAGAGGTTGCAATCAACGACTATGCAGGCATTAAGATTGTTGCTAAGCCAACAGAGGTAACAGACGAGCTAATCGACGCTGAAATCGAGAAAATCAGAGATAGAAACAGCAGACTAGTTACAGTTGAGGATAGAGCTGCACAGGACGGTGACATCACAGTTATCGACTTTGAGGGCTTTGTTGATGGCGTTGCATTCGATGGTGGTAAGGCTGAGAACTTCAACCTAACACTAGGTAGTGGCCAGTTTATCCCAGGCTTCGAGGATCAGATCGTAGGCAAGAGCGTTGGCGAGGAGTTTACAATTGATGTAACATTCCCAGAGGAGTATCAGGCAGAGGAGCTAGCTGGTAAGGCTGCTCAGTTCAAGATTAAGCTACACGAGATCAAGGCTAAGGAGCTACCAGAGCTAGACGATGAGTTCGTTAAGGATGTAAGCGATAAGGAAACACTTGACGAGTATAAAGAAGACCTAAAGAAAGAGATCGCTGAAAGACTTCAGAACGAAGCTGAAGATGATACAGAAAGACAGATTATCGAAATCCTATGTGACAAGCTAGAGGCTGATGTTCCTGAGGTTATGTACACAAACAAGGTTAACGATATGATTCGTGAGTTCGATATGCGTTTGCGTTCACAGGGTATGGACATGAAGACATACCTAGAGTACACAGGTATGGACATCAACACAATCAGCGAGTCTTACAAGCCACAGGCTGAAAAGAGAGTTAAGCTAAGACTAGCTCTAGAGAAGATTGCTGAGCTAGAGGGCTTTACAGAGGTTTCTGACGAAGATGTAGAGGCTGAGTTCGTAAAGCTTGCAGATATGTACAAGGTAGAGGTTGAGCAGGCTAAGAACGCTATTGCAGTTGAAGACCTAAAGAAAGACATTGCTGTAGAAAAGGCTATGGATTTTGTAAAAGAAAGTGCTATTAAAGAGTAATTAAGCCTTTATGAATAATTACATTATATTTAGCCTATTATTATAATGCTAATCTTGTTTAAATCTTAAATTAAAATTAGTATAAAGATAATACGGCATAGTTTTGGGGACTTACTTATGCAGATAGCAGATAGTTACTCTGCTATCTGCAAAAAATATAATGTATTTTGAAAGGAATGTTTACAATGGAAATTATGAATAGTAATTTTGTACCTTATGTAGTTGAGCAAACAAGCCGTGGAGAGCGTTCATACGATATTTTCTCACGCCTATTAAACGAGAGAATCGTAATGCTTACAGGTGAGGTAAACGACGCTTCTGCAAGTGTTGTTGTTGCACAGCTTTTATACCTTGAAAGCCAAGACCCAACAAAGGATATCTCACTTTATATCAACAGCCCAGGTGGCTCAGTAACTGCTGGTATGTCAATTTACGATACAATGCAGTATATTAAGTGCGATGTTTCAACTATTTGTATGGGTATGGCAGCAAGTATGGGTGCGTTCTTGCTATCATCAGGTGCAAAGGGTAAGCGTTACGCTTTGCCAAATGCAGACATTATGATTCACCAGCCACTTGGTGGCTTTAAGGGTCAGGCGTCTGACATTATGATTCACGCTAATTATATCGACCGTATCAAGACAAGACTTAATGGTATTCTATCAGAGAATACAGGTCAACCTATCGAGGTTATCGAAAAGGATACAGACCGTGACAACTTTATGTCAGCACAAGAGGCTTGTGACTACGGTTTAATTGATAAGGTAGTTAGCAGATAATTTAACTATAAGATAGAGAGGAGTTGTATTATGGCAAGCAAAGATGATAAAAGAAGGCTTTGTTGTTCCTTTTGTGGCAGACCACAAAGTGATTCTATAAGACTTATCGAGGGTAACGGTGTATATATTTGCGAAGAATGTATAGGGTTATGTCAGACGATTCTTGACGACAGTGCACCAGTGCCTACATCAAGTAAAAAGTCAGCTAAAAAATCAGCTCAAAAGCCACTTTTAAAGCCAGAGCAAATTAAGGCTGAGCTTGATGAATATGTTGTAGGACAGGACGAAGCCAAAAAGACGCTTTGTGTTGCTGTATACAACCACTACAAAAGAATAAATAATACAGACGATGATGTTGAATTTATCAAGAGCAATGTTTTAATGCTTGGTCCAACAGGTACAGGTAAAACCTTCCTTGCTCAGAATTTAGCAAAAATTCTTGATGTTCCTTTTGCTATTGCAGATGCCACTACTCTTACACAGGCAGGCTATGTTGGTGAAGATGTAGAAAATATCTTGCTTCGTCTTATTCAGGCAGCAGATTTTGATATTGCAAAGGCAGAAAAGGGAATTATCTATATTGATGAGATAGATAAAATTTCAAGAAAGTCAGAAAACCCATCAATTACACGAGATGTAAGTGGTGAGGGTGTTCAGCAGGCTTTGCTTAAAATTCTTGAAGGAACAGACGCTAATGTTCCACCACAAGGTGGCAGAAAGCACCCACAGCAGGAGTGCTTGCGTATAAACACAAAGGATATTTTGTTTATATGTGGTGGTGCCTTTGACGGACTAGAAAAGACAATGGAAAAGCGTGTAACAAGCTCTGCAATAGGTTTTGGTGCAGATGTTAAGTCAAAAGATCAGCTTGCTAAAGAAACAAGCTGGATGAGCAATGTTGTACCACACGACCTTGTAAAGTATGGTCTTATCCCAGAGCTTATTGGTAGATTGCCAATTATTACACACCTTAACGCTATTGATAAAGACGGCTTTATCAGAATTCTAACTGAGCCAAAGAACTCACTTGTTAAGCAATACAAAAAGATTTTTGAGCTTGATAATGTAGAGCTTGAGTTCGAAGAAGAAGCACTAATAGCTATTGCAGAAAAAGCAATGGCAGAAAACACAGGTGCAAGAGGCTTGCGTTCTATTATGGAGAATATATTAATGGACCTTATGTTTAAGGTGCCATCAGATGTAACAATAGAAAAGGTTATAATTTCAGCAGAAACTGTAAAAGACCCAAGCGTTGTTACAATTATCCACAACCAAGAACGAAAGCATTTGTTCGAGGATTCTGAAGAGAAAAAAGAAGTAAAAAAACGCAGTAAGCGAAACGACGCTTGCTGATTTAATCAACAAATTTAGGCTGTAACTATAATTTTGGTTACAGCCTATGCTTGTATATTGGGATTATATAAAATTGGAATTTGGAAGATGTGTGAGTGTATGAATAAAGAAGAGCTTTATAATCTTATAAAAGAACAACAACCAAATATTTGTCAGATTGTTGCATATAAAAATAACAATAAAGAATATTCAGAATGCTGGAATGACTATAAAACAGATGATTGCACTCATATAATGTCAGCCACAAAAAGTATAATTGCATTACTTATTGGAATTGCATTGGATAAGGGACAAATAAGAAGTGTTGATGATAAGGTTTTGGATTATTTTCCTGACTATAAAGTTAAACGAGGCGAAAAAACAATCTATGATGTTACCATTAAACATTTATTAACTATGAGAGCACCATATAAGTGTAAGGGTGATCCTTGGACTAAGGTGTGTTCAAGTGATAATTGGACATATACATCACTTGATTTTTTAGGAGATAGAAAAGGACTAACTGATGAATTCAATTATCAGACAGTGTGTCTTCATATACTTTCGGGAATTCTATATAAAGCAACAAATATTAAAACAGTAGATTATGCCAATGAATATCTGTTTAAACCATTAGGTATTAAAATGCACATAAACTATCTGGCAGAAACAGCAGAAGAACATAAACATTTTACAATCGATAAGCTACCTAAAGCCAATATATGGTTTTGTGATACTGATGGTTTGGGAACACCTGGATATGGACTTTGTATGTCTGCAGAAGATATGGCTAAAATAGGATTATTATGTCTGAATAAAGGCATTTATAATGATAAACAGATAGTATCTGCAGAGTGGATAGAAGAAATAACACGACCTCGTACTGTTGAAAGTGATAAATTCAGAGGTATGGAATATGGTTATTTATGGTGGATTATTGACAGAGAAAAGAATATATATTCTGCTATCGGGAATAGTGGCAATGTGATTTATGTTAATACAGAAAAGAATATTGTAATATCAGTATCTTCCTATTTTAAACCCACTATATTCGATAGAGTTGATTTCATTCGCAAATATATTGAACCTTTTATCGCAGAGATATAAATGTCAATTTTCAAATATTTATTAGGAGATGATTTTATGCTAACTCATATTGGTACACAGGTTATAGAAACAGAAAGATTAATACTAAGACCATTCAAGTACAGTGATGACGATGCTATGCTTAAATATTGGGTAGCAGACGAAAAAATCCAAGCACTTTATTCAGAGCCAGTTTATTCTACAAAAGAAGAGGTAAAGGGCTTGCTTGATAAATATATAGGCTCATATCAAAAAGAAGACTACTACCGTTGGGCAGTTATAGATAAGTCAAATAATGAATGTGTAGGACAGATAGCCTATTTTTTGGTAGACAGCAAAAACCATTTTGCAGAAATTGAGTATTGTATAGGCTCGCAGTTTCAGTGCAGAGGCTATGCAACCGAGGCTACAAAGGCTGTTATAGATTACGGCTTTAATAAAATTAATCTACATAAGGTGCAGATATGCACAAAAACAATCAATGCACCATCAAAGCGTGTAATCGAAAAATGTGGCTTCACCTACGAAGGTACACTTCGTGATTACTTTTATATGAATAATCAATATGTAGGCAGACTATATTTTTCAATTCTGCGTGATGAGTACGAAAAAAGTAAGTAAATAAAAAATGACAGTAATTGCAATTTGCGTTTATATAAATAATAGATTATAATGTATGTAGGAATAAGTTATGAGTAAGGAGGTAAATTATGGAGAACAATGAAATAAAAGATGTTGTAAAAGAAGTATGTCTTACAGAAGATGTAATAGAAATGCCTGTGCTTGCACTTAGAGGAATGGTAGTATTCCCAGGTATGCTTTTGCATTTTGATGTAGGCAGAAAAATGTCTGCACTAGCAATAGAAAAGGCAATGAAAACCGACCAAAAAATCTTTGTTGTTGCACAGCGTGACATTGATATTGATAAGCCAACACATAAGGATTTGTACAGCATAGGCGTAATTGCAGAAATCAAGCAGATTTTACGCCAGCCAGAAAATGTAATTCGTGTTGTTGTAGAGGGTAAGCAAAGAGCAAAGCTACTTTCACCAGGCGAGAAAAAGCCATATCTTACTGGTATTATTGCTCCTATTGTTGAAGAAAATGAAGAAACAATCGAGCAGGTTGCACTTGCAAGAACATTAAGAGAAACCTTTGAAACATTCTTAAACTTTGTTCCAAAATTCCCATCTGATGTTATATACAAGGTAAATGTATGTAAGGATAATGGTGTGCTTTGTGACCTTATCGCTGGTAACACAAGAATGAGCTATCAGGATAAGCAAGAAATACTAGAGGATTTAAAAATTGACGATAGACTTGACGATTTAATTTTACATCTTTCAGAAGAGGCTTATATACTGTCAGTTGAGGACGAGGTACAGAAAAAAACTCGAGAGAGAATAGACGAACACCAGAGAGAGTATTTTCTTCGTGAACAGCTAAAGGTTATCGAAGACGAGCTTAACATCGACAGTGAAGAAGCTGAAGAAGTAAATGAATATATGCAGAGGATTGAGGCTTTAAAGCTACCACAAGAAACCGAAAAGGTTCTTGTAAAGGAATGTCAAAAGCTTGTAAATCTTCCTTCAGCATCACAAGAAGCAAATGTAATACGCAATTACCTTGATTTATGTCTTGATTTACCATGGAATACCTTTGATAAAGAGGTTATCTCTATAAAAACAGCTAAAGACCACTTGGATAAAAACCACTATGGCTTAACCAAGGTAAAAGACAGAATTTTAGAAGCTCTTGCAGTTCGTAAGCTTTCACCAGATGTAAAGGGACAGATACTTTGCTTTGTTGGTCCTCCTGGTGTTGGTAAAACCTCGATTGCACAGTCTATTGCTAAGGCTATTAACAGAAAATGTCAAAGAATAGCACTTGGTGGTGTTCACGATGAGTCAGAAATAAGAGGTCACCGTAGAACATATATTGGTGCTATGCCTGGTAGAATTATGAACGCTATCAAGCTTGCCGAAACCTCGAACCCTGTATTAATACTTGACGAGATTGATAAGCTTGCAAGCGACTATAAAGGTGACCCTACATCTGCACTTTTAGAGGTGCTTGACGGAGAGCAGAATAATAAGTTTGTAGACCACTATATTGACCTACCTTATGATTTAAGCAAGGTGTTCTTTATAGCAACAGCCAATGATTATTCTTCAATTCCAGCACCACTTCGTGACAGAATGGATATAATAGAAGTTGACAGCTATACTCGAGAAGAAAAGTACAATATAGCTACAAAGCATCTATTGCCAAAGGCAATGAAAAACTGTGGTATAAAGTCAACTCAGTTTAAAATATCAAAAACTGCTATGTATGACTTAATCGACAGTTATACAAAAGAAGCTGGCGTGCGTACACTAGAAAGACGCATTACAGACCTATTAAGAAAAACAGCAGTAAATATTGTAGATGATGAAAGCTACAAGCTATCGGTAACTCTTAAAAATATAGAGAACTTCTTAGGACCAAGAAAGTACAAGCCAGAGTCTACCGATAAAAATGATACAGTTGGCTTAGTAAACGGTCTTGCGTGGACTTCTGTGGGTGGTACAACACTACCTATAGAAGTGGCATTACTAAAGGGTACAGGTAAAATAGAACTTACAGGTTCTTTGGGCGATGTTATGAAGGAGTCAGCCAAAATAGCAATAAGCTGTGCAAGAACAATGGTTGACGCACTAAAGATAGAACCAGAGTTTTATAAAAATTACGATATACATATACACGCACCAGAGGGTGCAGTGCCAAAGGATGGTCCATCAGCAGGTATAACAATGACAACAGCACTTATCTCTGCTTTAACAAATAAAGCAGTACGAAAGGATGTTGCAATGACAGGTGAAATTACACTTCGTGGCAGAGTTTTACCAATAGGTGGCTTAAAAGAAAAGGCAATGGCAGCTTATAGAGTAGGCATAAAGACTGTAATAATCCCAGAGGACAATGTACCTGATTTGTTTGAAGTTGACCCAGTTGTAAAAGAGGCTGTAACCTTTATGCCAGTTTCTGATATTAAGCAGGTTCTTGAGATTGCACTTGTGTCAGATAAAACCACAAAAGAGAAAACAAGAGCAAAGCAGGTTGCTACAAAGAAAAGCCAGACAGTAGAGCAAACTGTATAATAAAATTGCGTACGGCTATAGGAGAGTGAGCGTAATGAATTTTTCTAATGCAGAATTTACTTATGCGGCAGGTAAAGCCAGCCAGTTAAAGAAAAGCGATTTGCCCGAAATAGTTTTTTCGGGTAGATCAAATGTTGGTAAGTCATCACTTATTAATAAAATAGTAAACCGTAAGGCACTTGCAAGAGTAAGTGGACAGCCAGGAAAAACTGCAACAATAAACTTTTTTAAGGTTGGCAATTTATTTAATCTTGTTGATTTACCAGGCTATGGCTATGCAAAGGTTTCACACGCAGAAAAGGTGCGTTGGGCAGACCTAGTAGAGGGCTATTTTGCACAGCAAAGACAATTTGCACTAGTAATACAAATAGTAGATATGCGTCATAAGCCAACTAAAGATGACCTTGCTATGGTAGATTTTTTAGTACAAACCAATATGCCTTTTATTGTTGTTCTTACCAAAAAGGATAAGCTTAATAAAACACAACAAAAGCAACAGCTAGAGCTTATTAATTCTATTTTAACAGAATATGGTGACATAAAAACATTCCCATTTTCTGCAACAAAGGGAGATGGTGCAGAGGAGATAAAGGAATTTATCGCTAACTGCGTACAGGAATATACCAACAGTATTAATCAAGATGAAGAATTAGAAGAAATTTAAGCAATAAATTAATTCAAATTTATAATTATTAATTTAATGTTTAAGGGTGGTTAATAGTTTATACAAATTTTTTGTGTATTATATAACCATAGCAAGAAAGCAAATAAATTATTTGCCTCGTATTTTTCATCTCCCTTTAATATATAATAACTTAACTAACAAAAAAGAGAAAGCACAGCTGTTTTTGCGTGCTTTCTCTTTTTTGTTAATAAAACACTAATACTAATACTAAACTCTATTAAAAAGTAGACTTCTTTACGGCATATTTTGCACCAAACTTCATACTGCGTCCTCGTAAGGCGACAGCCTTGCTGTGGGTCAGTATTCGTTTGGCACAAAATCTGCTCGCAAATCCGTGTCCACTTTTTATCAGAGTTTAGTATAAACACTTCAAAATTCATTAAAAAAGCATTATTACCATTATTGGTGAATATAAATAATATAACAATATAAATTGTAGTGTGGAGGTATTTATATGTATAACGAAAACGGAAAAACAAAAGCATTTAAAGCCCTGCTAACTGGTACGCTAACAGGGCTGTTGCTTTGTAGTTTATTGATATTTTTGCTGTCATTTATATTAGTTAAAATACAAAAGATACCTTACGACGCTATATATATTTTATTACAAATTATTGGTGCTTTTTCTGCTTTTATAGGTGCTTATATAACTGTTAGAATTTACAAAGCATATGGTATGATGTTTGGACTTATAACAGGCTTTGCTATATTTTTTATTGTTTTTGTTGTAGGTGTTGCTACCTGTGTAGAAACACCGTCTGTGTTAACAATTACAAAGCTGGTCGCAATGCTTTGTGCAGGTGCTTTGGGTGGAATTATATCTGTAAATAAGAAAAAATCTATTCGTAAATATAGATGAAAAACTATTTTTAGCTATCTATTATAAATAACAAATATATGGGTATTTTGCAAAAAATACTATTGTAAAAATATCGAATAAAATGCATAACAATTTTGTAAAAAATACTATTGTAAAAATATGTAATAAAATATATAATGTCTCTAGATTATTTGTTGAGAGGTTTAATATGAAAAAAATTAAAGGACTGGTTAAAGCTTACTTACTAACTTTTATAGCTGCTTCGTTTTTTGCTCTACCACAAAGTGTATGTGCTGTAGAGTTAGATGAAGAATTTAATGCTACAGAACCTCAAATAAGCATTGTAGAGACTTCACATCAACAGGAGATTGTTATTTCTGATGCTACTCTAACTATTGCAACCGAGCAAGCAACGGTAGCTTCAACAGAAGTGTCAATACAGTCGCCTGCACCAATGCCAATTGATGAACAAAGCACGCTTTTACCTGTTCAGGGGCTTACTTATGGTGATGTAACCCAAAACTCAATTACAATTAATTGGGATAAAGATGATGATGTTACAGGATATATTATTTATCGAATGGATAGAAATACAAATGGTAAATATGTAAGACGCACCATGATAAAGGATAATCAAACTACATCTTATACAGAAACAGACCTTATATCAGGACGAAGCTATTATTATCAGGTAAAGACCTATTTGTATGAAAACAGAACATATTACTATAGTGATCCTGTTATAATAAAGCTAGCAACACCTCCAGACACTGTGCAGGATTTAACATTAACCACTCAAGAAGAAAATAAATTAAGTATAGAATGGAATAGGGTAGATGGTGCTGACGGCTATATAATCTATAGAATGGATTATAAAACAAATAGTCAATATAAAAAATTAGCAACAGTTAACAGCAATGTTACAAAAATTAATAACACCAGTCTTGAAGCTGGCAGAGCCTATTATTACCGAATATGTGCCTATAAAGAGGTTGCAGGAATACAGTATATAGGTGATTACCAAACGCTTAAAACAGCTACATTACCTGCTACAGTAACAAATCTAAAAGTAACAGCGCAGTACACTGCACAAATCTCAATAAGCTGGGATAAGTCAATAGGTGCAAATGGTTATATTATTTACCGAATGGATAGCTCTACTAACGGACAGTATAAAAGATGTGCTACAGTAGAAGGTAATTCAAATGTGAAGTATACAGATAATAATTTATTAGCAGGCAGAGCCTATTATTATCAAGTAATTCCATACAAGACAGTTGACGGAAAAACTGCATACGGTAATGTAGCTACCCTTAAAACTGGCACACAAACCCTTGCACCAATCTTTAAGACTAAATCTAATAATAAAAAAATTACTGCAAGCTGGTCAAAGGTAAGTGGTGCAGAGGGGTATACTATCTATATAGCAGAAATCGAAAATGGTACATATTATTCACAGGGTAGTACAACAACTACAAGCTTTACATCAAAGCAATTACAGCCAGGCAAAACCTATTATGTAAGAGTAGCTGCATTTAACCTTATAGATAATAAGCGTATTTATAGTGGCTATCAAACAAAGCCTATAGCTTGTAAAAATATTGCAGAAGGCTATAATTTAGGTGATACATATATAGAGGTAAGTATAAGCGACCAGCATTTATGGTTTTATAAAAATGACAAATGTATAGTTTCTACACCTGTTATAACAGGTACAAAATACAAATACGATACCCCAAAGGGAGTTTTTAAGGTGTTGGAGAAAGAATCTCCTGCAAGATTAGTGAGCTCTTCATGGGATATTTATGTTAACTATTGGCTTGGTGTAACTAATACAGGCATAGGTATTCACGACTCAGCATGGAGAACAGGTAGATATGGTGGTAATATTTACACATACGATGGTTCAGATGGTAGTATATATACACCATATAGTCAGGTCAAGAAACTCTACGATAACTGTCCAATAAATACACCAATAGTTATATATTAGAAAAATTAAAATAAGCAGGCGATGATTAAAAAACATTGCCTGCTGTTTTTGTATAACTTGTCTATTATCTTTGCTTAAAGTATTAAAATAGTTAAAATATTGTAAATTGAAATAAGCTGAATATTGTTATATAATTAATTAAATAGTTATTTTTATTATTGCACAGAAAAGGGGTTTATCTATGATATTGTGCGATTGGGAAAAGCTACCCGATTATATGCGTACAGACGAGGTTAAAGAATATTATGACATACTAAGTCAAAAAAAGGCATCGCTTGTTATGAAACGAATTTTAGATATAGTAATGTCTGCAATATTAATTCTTATTCTGTTGCTACCAATGGCAATAATTGCAGTGCTTGTTAAATGTGACTCAAAAGGTCCTGTTTTATTTAAGCAAACAAGAGTAACAACCTATGGTAAGAAATTTAAAATATGGAAGTTTCGTACAATGGTCGAAAACGCAGAGCAACTTGGTGGATTAATTACAGAAGCGAACGATAAAAGAGTAACAAAGCTTGGCGAAAAGCTAAGAAAATGCCGTCTTGACGAGCTACCACAGGTGTTTAATGTGTTTGTAGGCGATATGAGCTTTGTAGGTACACGACCAGAGGTTGAAAAATATGTGGATATGTATACACCACAAATGTATGCAACATTGCTTACACCAGCAGGAATTACATCTATGGCTAGTATTACATATAAAGACAACGATGAGTTTTTTACAGACCCAGAGTTGGTTGATAAAAACTATATGAATATTATTTTACCCGAAAAAATGAAGCTAAACCTTGATTATTACAGAAAATTTAATGCTCTTTACGATATTAAGGTTATGTTTAAAACTGTAGGCAGTGTTTTAAGCTGACGGTGGAGCTATGGCTAAAATTAAAAGGAATTCTAAAACAAATATTTTTTTGAATATATCTGTGTTCAGAATTGTATATTTGTGTTCAATGTATTTAGGTTCGTTTTTCTTTGTAGAACCTATAGGACACGCTATAAAATATCTTAGTCTTATTTGGGCTTTTATTCTTATATATCATTATTATGTAATGCCTAAAAGAATTCACCAGATAATGCACATAAGATGGTTGATACTGTTTTTGTTTGCTACATTGTTTACGGCTGTTGTTAATATAGCAGACAACTTTTTTCTGAACATTCTTTTGCTAATGCATGCCACAGTATGCTTTTTTATACTTTACGGTATGCATACCGAGAGAAATAAACGCAGAGTTAGAAAAGAGCTTTATACAGTTGCAACTATAATTTTATTTGTCACAACAATTGCTATGATAGCAAGCTTTGCTGTTTTACCACTTGGTGCGTCAAAAATGAAATTTCTATACAGCACCTATAAATTTGTTATATACGAAAATCGCTTTACGGGTATTTTTATAAACCCAAATTTACTTGGCTTTTATGGTGTGCTTGCAATTGTATCTGCACATATTTTAAGTAAAGATGAGCTTTATACCAATATTAATAAAGTAAAGCGTTTTCCTAAGTGGCTGTTAATTACAGCTGTCGCTATAAATCTTATAGGAATTTTTATGAGTGACTCAAATGGTTCAATATTACTTCTTGTAGGATATATATTAGGCTATTCAATTTACAAGCTTTTAGGTGGTATGCCACAGCTTACAATAAAAAAGCTTTTACTTAGATGTGTAAGCTTAATGCTTATTGCTGTAGTATCGCTTGGTTTACTGTTAAGTGTGCGTGTAGTGGTTAATAAATCTGCTTCATACATTATAAATTCAAGCAAGCAGATTACACAGCAGCAAGCAATTGGTAAACCAGCCACTAAAAACCCACCTAATATGGTTACCTTTGCACACGAAAACGAAAACATTGACAGTGGCAGACTT
This sequence comes from Acutalibacteraceae bacterium, assembly GCA_045531635.1. Taxonomy (GTDB): domain Bacteria; phylum Bacillota; class Clostridia; order Oscillospirales; family Acutalibacteraceae; genus CAG-964. The sequence continues at coordinate 20,779 of JAZSEI010000030.1, read as the reverse complement.
GCTTTGCTCGAAAAGGCAATTGTAGTTTTTTACAATAACCCAATAATAGGTGTTGGTAAAGAAAATATTGTTGTATTTGGCAAAAGACTTTTAGAAACTGGCTTTAAATATTCAGATTTACATAATGGTTATCTTACTATTTTGGTAAGTAATGGATTGGTTGGTTTTGTGCTTTTTATAGGCTTTGCTGTATCAATAGGAAAAACCAGTGTTAAATCACTTTTCTTAGAGAAAAAAAGCTTTAAAAACAACCCATATCCTTGTTTATTTGCTTTTATATTTGCATATTGTATTTATGCAGCAATAGAAAAAGCAATGCTTTGGGAACATTCCTTTATGGTTGCTATATTTTGGTATATGCTTGGATATTTAAGCTACTATGTAAAAAAATATGACCACGAGGATGATAGCTTTGATGTAAAGCTTCTGTTCTCTAATAAATTAAAATCTGATGATAATTGCGAAAAATCAAATGAGTCAGAGGTTGAAGAAATCAATATAATAGATGTTCCCACAGATGAATAAAAAAGATGAATAAAAAGCTGAGCTTGTAAAAAATAAGCTCAGCTTTTTTGTGCGATAAAATTAAAATTAGCTAAAAATTACCCACAAACTAAAATCTTAATATCCCCATAAAGCTTCCAATTTGCTTTAGAATTTTAATTAAATGTGTTATAATAAAAAGAAAAATAATAGAAGAAACAAAATTATCATAAAAGGAGTATCACTATGAGAGGTTTTATTATCTATTTAATATTAATAAATATTACTGCTGTGATTGTTACTATTACAGATAAGGTACGAGCTATATATAAAAAGTGGAGAATAACAGAGAAAACGCTGTTTATATTGTCTGCATTAGGTGGTTCAGTTGGAATGTACATAACTATGCTTATAATCCACCATAAAACCAAAAAGCCTAAGTTTATGCTGGGGATACCTGCAATTTTTATTATAGAGCTATTATTGTTTTTGTTTGTTTATAATGGAGTTAAATAATGCTATGAGAGAGGTAGTTTTAAATTTTACTGTACCAAGTGAATACGATAACACACAAGCAAAATGGTTTTTGCGTAATTACTGTAATATTTCTGTAAGGCTTATAACTGCACTTAAGTTAGTGCCTCTGGGAATTTCAAGAAATGGCGAGCTACTTAAAGTTATAGATAATGTATATACATCAGATGTGGTACAGGTGCGTCTACCACAAGACGATAATCAAATATTACCAGTTGATATTCCACTTGATATACGCTTTGAGGATGACCATATAATTGTACTTAATAAGCCAGCGTTTATGCCTGTACATCCTACCCATGGTCATATTGACGACACACTTGCAAATGGGGTAGCCTTTTACCTTAATAATAAAAATGAGTCGTTTTCGTTCAGAGCAATAAATAGAATAGATAGAGATACAACCGGACTAGTTTTGGTGGCAAAGCATAGCTATGCTGCATCTAATTTGGTTAAAAATGTAAGCAAAAAATATGTTGCCATCTGTGAGGGAGAAATACCTTGCAGTGGCACTGTGGATGCAAAAATTTCACTTTTGCCAGGTCATACAATACAGCGTACAGCTGGTACACCAGACGGAGTTACAGCGATAACCCATTATAAACCGTTACTTGTAAAAAATAATCATACACTTACAGAATTTAATCTAGAAACAGGAAGAACACATCAAATAAGAGTACATATGTCACATATTGGCCATCCACTTGCTGGTGACGATATGTATGGTGGTTCGTTAAATAATATAAACAGGCAAGCCCTGCACTGTAAGACGATAACATTTATACATCCTGTAACTCATAAAGAAATTACCATTTCTACCAGCTTACCCGATGATATGACAAAAATACTGTTGTAAAAATATACAATCTTTTGTGGTGAGATTGTTGTAATGTAAACAAAAAATTAACACTTATTAAAAAATATTGATACTTTTTGCTAAATGTGTTATAATGTTCAATCGATACAGATCAATTTAGTATATTTAAAGGTGTATATGTATGAATATTTTAAAAAAAATAAGTGAAAAAAATAAAAACGCTTTAATAATAGTGTTTGCTATGGTAGCTGTTACAATAACATCTTTTACTGCAGGTGCTTATTGTGTTAGCAGTGGTATTTTGCCACAAGAGGCTGTACCAGGGAAGTTTTCGAAAAATAGTACAGCTAACGCTACAAAAATAGAAAAAATAACTGAGCCTGCTACTTCAGTTACAACCTCTAAAGCAAAGCAAAGCTTAAAGCTTGCTAAAAATAGTGCAGTAATAACAGTTGATTCTGAATATTTAGTTCAGCTTGCTGAGGGTATAAAAAAAGATAAATTCAATCTTATTTGGAATAGTGATAATAGTGCTGTAGCAACTGTTGACGAAAATGGAGTAGTTACAGCAATTTCAAAGGGTGTTGCAAACATAAAGTGTGTTAATACTGACAATAATGAATCAGCTACAATTGAAATAACAGTGTCTTCTCCAGTATATGCAACTTCTGTAAAACTAGATAAGGTTGAGTATAAAATGACTTCAACTGGTGAGCTGTTAAAGCTTAATGCAGAGATTTCTCCAAAAGACAAGGTAACTGATACTTCATTAAATTGGACATCGTCTGATGAGTCGGTTGCAACCGTAAAAGATGGACTAGTAACTGCTGTTGCTGATGGTATAGCAACAATTACCTGTACAACATCTAACGGAAAAACAGCAGAATGTTATGTTGTTGTAGAGCCTCAGATAAAGGCAGAGGAGCTTACACTAGATTATATTGGCTATGATTTTGAAGGTCCTCAAACTGAGTCAGTGTTGCTTACACCAACTATTTCTCCAGCTGATACTACAAATCAGAATTTAAAATGGATTAGCACAGATGAAAATGTGGCTAGAGTAGATCAGCTAGGAAATGTATCTGTTGTTGGTGATGGTGTATGTGATATTATTTGTACAACAACAGATGGTACTTATCTTTCAGCAACCTGTGAAATAACAGCAATAAACACAATGCGTATTGTTCCACATATAGCAACACAGTCTGTTTATGTGCCAGTTAATCCACAAGTAGCTAATTCGGTATTAGAAGAAGCATTAAGATATGTAGGTGTAATTCCTTATGTATGGGGAGGCACAGACCTTTCATCAGGTGTAGATTGCTCAGGCTTTATTTGTGCTGTATATGAGCGATTCGGAATAAATTTGTGGGGTGTACGCACAGACCTATACCTTGCCGGTGTTGAGGTTCCGTCAATAGAAGAAGCACAGGCTGGAGATATTCTTTGTTATCCTGGTCATGTAGCTATATACGACGGCAACGGTGGCAGAATACACGCTTATGACGAGGGTTATATGGTATTGCGTGATAATAACATCGACGGATATTACACAATAAGACGAGTAATGCAATAATTAAAATGCTCTTATATAAATTAATATAAGATAAAACTATCCCACCATAGTTTTTACTGCTATGGTGGGGTTATTAATTTAAAAAGGTGGTTTTACTATGTGTAAAAAAACATTATTATTAATATCTTTACTGATTATTAGTGTTGCTTTGCTTACAGGCTGTTCAAATCAACAGCAAGTAGATAACGGAAAGATTAATATAGTGTCAACTATATTTCCACAATATGACTTTGCAAGAGAAATAGCAGGGGATAAGGCGAATTTAAAAATGCTTATTCAACCAGGTGGAGAATCCCATACCTACGAGCCAACTCCACAGGATATAATAAGTATTCAAGAAGCTGATGTATTTTTATATATTGGTGGAGAAAACGATGCTTGGGTTGATGATATACTAAAAACTATAGATACCAGCAATATACAAGTGGTAAAGCTGATAGATACAGTTGAACTACAATGTGTAGGTCAAACATCTGCAGACCATAATCATTCACATAATGATAGCAAACACAGCCACGAATTTGATGAGCATATATGGACTTCACCTGTAAATGCTCAGAAAATGGTACAGGCTATATCTGAAGCTATATGTAAGGCAGATGCACAAAATGCAGATGTTTACCAAAATAATACTAAAACATATTGCGACAAGCTTAATGATTTGAATGAGGAATTTAAAAACATCACTTCAATTTCCAAACGTAATGAGCTTGTTTTTGGCGACAGATTCCCACTTATATATTTTACAAATGAATATGGTTTGAATTATCATGCAGCATTCCCAGGCTGTTCTTCAGAAAGTGAGCCAAGTGCATTAGATATTGCAAACCTAACTGACATAGTTAAGAAAAATAACATACCTGTAATTCTAAAAATTGAGCTTAGCAATAGCACAGTAGCCGATACAATAGCAAGTGAAACCTCAACAAAGGTATATACATTCTACTCTTGCCATAACCTTTCAAAAGAACAGTTTGACAACGGAGAAAGTTATATTTCTATGATGACAGAAAACCTTGAAACTCTTAAAAAAGCATTAAATTAATAACGGAAAAATAAGAACATAAAAAGCTCCCGATGGTAGTATCTTTTACTTTACTATTGGGTGCTTTTCTTTAATTGTACAGTTAACATTTTATGTGTAATAGTGAGAGTATACATTTTAATTTCCATATATAATACCTTGCTTTTTATGCTTTGTTTTTATCCAAAACATTTATTATAAAGTTATTCATTTTAGATTTTTTGCTGAGAAATACGGTTTTTATAATTTACACATTGACTGCTCATTCTAATTAGCTTATAATCAATATAGCTAATCGAAATTAGCCAGGAGGTTTTATGAGTACAAAAGAAAAAATAATAAAAGAAGCTTTAGTTTTATTTTCTATCAAGGGCTATAGCGATGTATATGTAAGCGACATTGCTAAAGCAGTAGGTATAAAAGCACCGTCACTATACAAACATTTTAAAAGTAAGAAAGAAATTTTTGAAGCCATTATAGATAAATTAAAGTCTAGTTATATGGAACAAACAGCAATATTAAATATTAATGGCACAAATGCAGAGCTTGATAGCGATATATATTCTAATATTACAGAAGCTTCTCTTGTTGAAATAGGCAAAGGCTTATTCCTTTATTTTTTGCATGATGAGTATATGCAATTGTTTAGAAAAATGCTTACATTAGAGCAGTTTCATAGTAATGAGCTGTCTGAGCTTTATACAGCAAATTATTTTGACAACCCTCTAAAATATCAAGAAAATTTATTTTTACTTTTGATATCAAATGGTAGATTAAAAAATGAAAAAGCAGAGATTATGGCGTTACAATTTTATTCACCTATATACACATTGCTAACGCTGTGTGACAGACATCCTGAAAGAGAAAAAGAAGCTTTGATAATGCTTGAAAATCATATTAAGCAATTTAATCGTATTTACACTAAGGAGAACTTACAATGAAAATAGTATTAATTCACGGACAAAACCATAAAGGAAGCACTTATAACATTGGTAGATTACTTACAGAGCAATTTGAAAATCCAGAAATAACAGAATTCTTTTTACCAAAGGATTTAAATCATTTTTGTGTGGGCTGTTATTCTTGTATTACAGACGAAAAAAAGTGTCCGTATTACAATGAAAAAAATCGCATTATGAGTGAAGTTGAAAAAGCAGATTTACTTATATTTACAACACCTACATACTGTATGAGGGCATCTGCACCAATGAAGACCTTTATAGATTTAACCTTTACATATTGGGTGTCACATAGACCACGAGCTTGTATGTTTAATAAAAAGGCTGTTGTTATTTCTACTTCTGCTGGTGCAGGAGCAAAAACTGCAACCAAAGATATAACCAATACACTTTTTTATTGGGGTGTACCTTATATTAAATCATATGGCGTTGCAGTACAGGCTATGAGCTGGCAAGAAGTTTCTGATAAGAAAAAACAACGAATAGAAAAAGATATAAAAAAGATTGCAAAAACAATTAAAAATAAAAAGAGCGTTAAGGTAGGCTTAAAAACTAAATTTTTCTTTAGTGTAATGCGTATGATGCAAAAAAATAATATGGGTTCTTCTACACAAGAAAAGGAATATTGGAATAACAATGGATGGCTAGATAAAAAAAGACCATGGAAAGCGTGATGAAAACACAGCTTAAGAACTGTCATTCTATTTATATCTTTTAGTTGATTTTTAAATATTGATTTGGTATACTATTTAATGGACAAGTAGAATAGATGTATGTATGTTTATCTGTTTGTCATTGATTTTTGATTTGCTTAAAATAGGAATAATATTATGAAATATTGTAAAAAATGTAATTTTTTAACAAATGATAATATAGACACTTGTGAAAAGTGTAATAGTCCCTTAAATGATTTTGAAGCTAAGGCTGATACTCCTGTGATAGTTGTAACTGCACAGGGCTTCGAAAAGGAGCGTATCTGTGCGTTTTTAACCGAAAATGATATCCCATTTAGTGTTAGATTAGTTACAAAAAAGGGTGTACCAACACAATCAAATGCAGTTGCAGGCAATAGCAAAGCTGTGCATGACATAATTGTTCCTTACGAGTTTTATTATAAAGCAATGGAGCTATTAGTTGGCATTAATGCTGTACAGCTAAGTGATGATGAGCTTAACAGTCTTACAGAGGCTTTAGAAAATGAAGCAAATCAAGATAATAATTTTGATCTTGGAGATTATTTTAGCGTTAAAAATAGAGTCCTACGAATTGTATCAGCTGTTGCTTTTTTTGCATTAGTAGCAGTTGTAGTGTTTGGTGTAGACGCAATTACTGCACTAATTAAAGCGTGGCTTACATAATCATATTTAATATGTAAATAATACAGAGGATATGACAAATAAAATTCATTAAAGAGAGTATGATTGAAAGATAGTATGATTAATATAAACAGCTTAGAAAGAATTACTATAGTGTGTGGCCATTATGGAAGTGGAAAAACAAATTTTTCGCTTAATCTTGCACTTGATATGGCAAATAGGGGTAAGGCAGTAACAATTGTAGACCTTGATGTAGTAAACCCTTATTTCCGTAGCTCTGATTACAAAGAAATGCTAAATCAAAAAGGCATTCACATTATTACCCCACGATATGCAGGTACAAACCTTGATACACCTGTTTTATCAGCAGAGATTGATTCTGTATTTGATATAGATGACAGAATGATTATATTTGATGTTGGTGGTGATGATGCTGGTGCTTTTGCATTAGGCAGATATGCAGATAAAATAAAAGAACAGAAATATTCGTTTATTTATCTGGTTAATAAATATCGTAATCTTACACAAACACCACAGCAAGCAGTAGAAATTCTTTATGAAATCAAATTTGCGTCGAAATTAAATGCAACACATATTGTAAATAATTCACATTTACAAGGGCTTACAGAGTCATCAACAATAATTAATGCTATGCAGTATGGTAATGATATTGCAGATATCCTTAATTTACCATTGCTATGCACTACAGCACCAAAATGCCTTATTGGTGATAAAAACCTAAGTGAATACAAGCTTTATTTTGTAGAGCAAATTGTTAAGCCACCATTTGGTTGCTGATTAAAAACGAAAACAACTTAATTTAATATATATTGAGTATGAAAGGAATGATAGTGACAATGGCTTTTATTAAAGTAGATGAAAACCTATGCAAAGGCTGTGAAATGTGTGCAAACGCTTGTCCTAAAAAAATTATCGAACTTGATAAAACAAGGATAAATGCAAAGGGTTATCACCCTGCAACATTAACAGATAAAGAAAAGTGTATTGGATGTAAGGCTTGTGCTACAATGTGCCCTGATGTAGCAATTACCGTTTACCGTTAAGGTGAATAACGAAAGGATATGAATTAAATGGCAGAAAAATTTTTAATGAAAGGTAACGAAGCGTTGGCAGAGGCTGCTATTCAAGCTGGCTGTAGACACTTCTTTGGCTATCCTATTACACCTCAAACAGAGCTTGCTGCTTATATGGCAAAAAGAATGCCACAGGTAAATGGTACATATTTACAAGCAGAGTCTGAAATTGCTGCTGCTAATATGGTATTGGGTGCAGCAGGTGCAGGTGTAAGAGCAATGACATCATCAAGCTCACCAGGAATAAGCCTTAAATCAGAGGCTATCTCTTATATGGCTGGTAGTGATGTGCCAGCACTTATAGTAAATGTACAGCGTGGTGGTCCTGGTCTTGGTGGTATTCAGCCATCACAGGCAGATTATTGGCAGGCTACAAAGGCAACAGGTCATGGAGATTTTCAGATACTTGTTTATGCTCCAGCTACAATTCAAGAAATGGTAGACCTTGTTGGTACAGCCTTTGATAAGGGTGACGAATACCGAGTACCAGCTATGATTTTAGCAGATGGTATGCTTGGTCAGATGATGGAGCCTGTAACAATTCCAGAGGCTACAGAGCATAAGCAAATAGAAAAGCCATGGGCTGTATGTGGACATCAGAATAAGAGAGAGCATAATATTATAAACTCTCTTTTCTTAACTCCTAGTGATCTTGAAAAGCTTGTTATCGAAAGATATAAAAGATACGAAATAATAAAAGAAAAAGAACAAATGTGGGACGAATATCTAATTGACGATGCCGAGATAGTAGTTGTTGCTTATGGTGCGTCAGCTCGAGTTTCTCATACTGCTATTGATATGGCAAGAGAAAAGGGTATAAAGGCTGGTTTGTTACGACCAATCACACTATGGCCGTTCCCAACTAAGGCATTTGAAACTCTAAAGGAAACAGCAAAGGCATTTATCAGCTGCGAAATGAGTATGGGTCAAATGGTAGACGATGTTAAGCTTGCAGTAGAGTGCAAAAAGCCTGTAAGCTTTGTAGGTAGAACTGGTGGTAAAATTCCAACACCACAAGAAGTATTAGATGAAATTATAAGAGTAGGGGGTACATGTTAATGGAAGAGATTATTTTTAAAAGACCACACGCTTTAACAGATGTACCGTTTCATTATTGCTCAGGCTGTACACATGGTATTATTCACAGACTTGTAGCCGAGGTTATTGATGAGCTTGGTTGCGAGGGTCATACAGTTGGTGTATCTCCTGTTGGTTGTGCAGTAATGAATTACGATTACTTTAACTGCGATATGATAGAAGCACCTCATGGTCGTGCTCCAGCTGTAGCTACAGGTATCAAGCGTGCTTATCCACAAAATGTGGTTTTCACATATCAAGGTGACGGTGACCTTGCTGCAATTGGTACAGCAGAAACAGTACACGCTGCTACAAGAGGCGAAAATATAACTGTAATTTTTGTAAACAATACAATTTATGGTATGACTGGTGGACAAATGGCACCAACATCACTACCAAATCAGGTAACACAAACAACACCTTATGGTCGTGACGTAAACACAGCAGGCTATCCTGTAAGAATTTGCGAAATGCTTTCTACTCTTGACGGTGTTGCACTTGCACAGCGTACAACAGTAGACTGCGTTAAGAATGTAGCAATTACTAAAAAAGCTATTAAAAAGGCTTTCCAAAATCAAATTGATGGCAAAGGCTTTTCTATAGTAGAAATTCTTTCAACCTGTCCTACAAACTGGGGTATGAGTCCTCTTAAATCACTTGATTGGTTAAGAGAAAATATGATTCCATACTACCCACTTGGAGTTTACAAGGATGAAGAGAAAGGAGCCAGACTAAAGAATGAGTAAGGATTTTAATATTTTATTTGCTGGCTTTGGTGGTCAGGGTGTATTATTTTCTGGCAAGCTAACAGCTTATGCAGGTATGTACGATGGTAAGAATATTACATGGTTACCTTCTTATGGACCAGAAATGCGTGGTGGTACTGCTAACTGTAGCGTTTGCATTTCTGATAACGAAATTGGTTCACCTTGCGTAGTTTCACCAAATGCATTTGTTGCTTTAAATTTACCTTCATTCCAAAAATTTAAAGACAAAGTTGTACCAGGTGGTACAATGGTAGTAGACAGCTCAATGATTCCAGAGAAGTGTGACAGAACAGACATAAATGTTGTATATGTAAACGCTTCAAAGCTTGCAATCGAGAACAATGTAGAGGGTCTTTCAAATATCATTCTATTAGGTAAGCTATTTAAAGAAACAGGCTTCTGTACTGCTGAGTCACTTGATAAGGCTATACTAAAGTGTGTACCAAAAAGTAAGGCACATCTTATCGAGCCTAACCGTAAGGCATTACAGATTGGTATAGACGCTTAATGAATACACAAAATAAAAAATACGAGTGTGTAGTGTGGGATTGGAACGGTACTATAGTAGACGATGTAAATGCGTCGTTGCTTTCGGTAAACGATATGCTTATAAAGCGTAATTTGCCTATAATTACTATGACACAGTACCACGAATATTTAGACACACCTATTTATAAGTTTTACGAGCATATATTCGATTTAAGCAAAATCACCTTTGATGTAATCCAAACCGAGTTTAATCTTGGATACAATAAGCATATTCCAGAAAAGCCTTTGAATAAGGGTGCAATTAAGCTTATGCAAGTATTAAAAGCAAAGGGTATTAAACAGGTTATTGTTTCATCATCAAGTCAAGAGATTGTACAAAACGGTGCAGAAAAATATGGCGTTGCAGAATATATGGATTACATATCTGGATCTAGCGATAATTTTGTAGGAAGTAAAGTAGAGCGTGCTGTTGGAGTAATAAGCAAATTTGCAGATGATTACTCTAAGGTTGTAGTGATTGGTGACACCCTGCACGATTGCCAGCTAGCCAACGAAATTGGTGCTGATTGCATATTGCTGTCAACTGGTCACCAGAGTAAAGAGGACTTGCAAACTACAGGTAAACCAGTTATCGACAGCTTAGAAGAACTAAATCAATATTTATTTTAAATTATAGGATACCGACTAACACTCGGTATCCTTTGTTTGTCTGAAATTCTTGATTTTTAACTCTATATGTGTGATAATATTAAAAGATTATTTTTATTTTCGAGGTAATATTAATGAAAAATACTGACTTACTTTTTTATAACGAATACGAAGCTTTCTATGATATGGCATCAAAATCAAAGGCTTTTTCTAATTTTTGCAATACTGCCTTTGGAGAGGATTTTTCTCAAGACGGATTTAGCGATATATCTCAAATAGATAGAATATTAAAATATATACCTATTTATAATGCTAACGTTTTAGATATTGGTTGTGGTAATGGAAAAATGCTTAAATATTTGCAAGAGAAAGCTAATGCTAATATTTACGGCTTTGATTATTCTGAAAATGCAATTAACAATGCAAATAAATTTAATCTTAGAAATTCTGAATTTAATATAGGAGTAATAGGTGAGATAGAATATCCCGAAAATAAATTTGATGTAATAATTTCTATGGATACTATATATTTTGCCAAAGATATAAAAAGTTTTGTATCACAGGTTAAGTCTTGGCTAAAACCAAATGGCGTGTTTTTTGTAGCATATCAAGAGGGCGATGTAATGCCTAAAACAGAAAGTATAGAAACTACTGAAATATCTAAAGCATTAATTGCCAATAATATGAAATATGAGGTTATTGATATTACAGAAGAAACCTATAATTTACTCAGAAAAAAGCGTGCTTCTGCAATTTTACATAAAGAAGAATTTGAACAAGAGGGCAATCAGCAATGGTACGATATGCTGATTGCACAAACTGAGTATAGCGAGTGTAGCTACGAGGAATTTAAAAAGAAAATGGCTCGATATATTTTCGTTGCTAGAAAATAAATATTATATAATATATTATGGAGTAACTATGTTAGATTTATTAAAAAAATTAGAAAGTATAAACAGCACTGCTGTAGAATATATTATTGTAGGCTTGGGTAACCCAGGCAAGGAGTATGCTCATACACGTCACAATGCTGGCTTTATTGCTATTGATAAGCTTGCAGAGAAATATGGCTGTAGCATAACAAAAATGAAGTACAAGGCTTTAATAGCTGATTGCACTATCGCTGGCAAGCGTGCATTGCTTATGAAACCTCAAACCTTTATGAATTTAAGTGGAGAGGCTGTAACTCAGGCAATGAGCTTCTATAAAATTCCACCAGAAAATGTAATTGTTATGTTCGACGATATTTCTCTTGCAGTAGGCAAAATGAGAATCAGACGCAAGGGCAGTGACGGTGGTCAAAAGGGAATGAGAAGTATAATAGAGCTTAGTGGCTCACAGAACTTCCCAAGAATTAAAATAGGTATAGGAGAAAGACCAAACCCAAAATGGCAGCTTGCCGATTGGGTGCTTTCAAGATTTACTTCAGACGAGCTTAAAACTCTTGACGAGGTTGCTGAAAAAGCGTGTGGTGCTGTAGAGTGTATATTAAGTAACGATATAGACAAGGCTATGGCTCAGTATAACTCTTAACGAGGTAATAAAATGAAATTTTTAGATAACATAATAGAACGAGTGCCCGAATACCAAACGCTTAAAACCGTTGTAAGCAAGGGTACCCCAAATGTAGCAGTAACGGGCTTAACAGGTATTCATAAGGCACACATAATTAATTCACTCCCATTTTCGCAGAAGATGGGAGCATTTGTGGTTGCTTATGATGAGCACGAAGCACAAATACTTGTAAACGACCTTAAAGCAATGGGTAAGTCAGCATTGTTTTACCCACTTCGAGATTTTATTTTCAGAGATATAAATAGTAAATCACGAGAATATGAGCATCAGCGTATTAATGTTCTTCGTAAAATGCTTGATAATAGCGTAGATGTTGTTGTTACAACAATAGACGCACTATCTCAATTTACAATCCCACCACAAATATTAAAGCAAGCAACTGTTACAATGAGCTGTGGTGCAGAAATTACTATTGAAAAGGTAATTAATGCTCTTGTTTTGAATGGCTACCAAAGATGTGACATTGTAGAGGGTGCTGGTCAGTTTGCACAGCGTGGTGGTATTATAGACCTATTTATGCCCGATGCTGAAAAGCCTGTTAGAATAGAATTCTGGGGCGATGAAATAGACACAATAAATACATTCGATACCGAAACTCAAAGACGATTGGATTTTGTAGAGGAAATAACAATAGTACCATCTGTAGAGGTGCTTGTTAACGATAAGCAACAGCTAAGCGAAAAAATAATAGAAAAGCTAAATCTGTTAAAGGGGAAAAACTCACCAAAGGCTAAAGAGATACTACAGCAAGAGGCAGACCAGCTTGCAAATGGAATTTCAATAGGCTCTGTAGATAAATTTATCAGCCTTATATACGACAATCACGCCACATTACTTGACTATGTTAAAAACAGAATTGTTTTTATTTCTGAGCAAGCAAAAATTAAGGCAAGACAAAATTCTTACTATACACAGTATAATGCTGAATTAAAGGACTATTTTGCTTGTGGTGTGCTTTGTAAGGGCTTTGAAACCTATTGTATTGAAAAATACGAGGTTTGGAAATTCTTTGAAGAAAACACAACAGTCTTTTTAGATAACTTTAAGCAAGGCACATATGAGCTACCACTAAAAGAACTTATCAATTTTACAGCAAAACAGCTATCACTTTGGAGTGGCTCTTATAATGTCTTAAAAGAAGATTTGAATATGGACTTTAACAAGTCTGTATCAATGGTAATTCTTGCTGGTACAGCAAAAAGTGCATCGTCACTAGAGCAACAGCTAAGAGAAGACGGTTACCCTGTGCAACTTGTAGAGGATATAAGCAACCCTGCACCAAACAGCATTTATGTTATGGCAGGTTCACTTTCAGCTGGCTTTGAATATCCGTCTGCAAAATTCAAGGTTGTTTCGCATGGTACAGTATTTGCACCAGTAAAGAAGAAAAAGCTTAATCGCCCTAAAAACGCACAGCAGGTTTATTCACTTGAAGAGCTTAGTATCGGCGACTATGTGGTACACACTAAATTTGGTATTGGTGTATATAGAGGTATCAATAAAATAGAAAAAGACGGCGTAGTAAAGGACTATATCACAATTTTATACGCTAAAGAGGATGAGCTGTTTGTACCAGTTACACAGCTTGATATGGTTTCTAAATATATTGGTCCTAAAGAGGACAACAAAGTTAAGCTAAGCAAGCTTGGTGGTACAGATTGGGCAAAGGCTAAATCTAAAGTAAGAAAAGCTGTAAAGGATATAGCACAAGAGCTTACAAAGCTATATGCAGAACGAATGAAAGCAAAGGGCTATGCTTTTACTCCCGACAGTGAATGGCACCACGATTTTGCTGGCCATTTTGAGTATGAAGAAACTGGCGACCAGCTAAGATGTATAGACGAAATTACAAACGATATGGAGCGTACATCACCAATGGATAGACTTCTATGTGGTGACGTAGGCTTTGGTAAAACCGAGGTTGCTTTGCGTGCAGCCTTTAAATGTGTGGCAGATTCAAAGCAATGTGCTTTATTATGTCCAACAACTATTTTGGCATGGCAACATTTCCAAACAGCGTTAAGACGCTTTGAGGGCTTCCCTGTAAAGATAGAATTGCTTTCTCGCTTTAGAACAGCTGCTCAGCAAGCAGAAATTATAAAAGCCTTAAAGCGTGGCGAAATTGATATGATTGTTGGTACTCATCGCCTTATTTCTAAGGATATTCAGTTTAAGGATCTAGGCTTGGTAATCATTGACGAGGAGCAACGCTTTGGTGTTGCTCAAAAAGAACGCTTTAAAGAGGTTTGCCAGAATATAGATGTCCTTACTTTATCAGCCACCCCAATACCAAGAACCTTAAATATGGCTATGAGTGGTATAAGAGATATGTCTGTGCTTGAAGAAGCCCCTCAAGACCGTCAGCCAGTGCAAACCTATGTAATGGAATACGACCAAGAGGTTGTGTTCGAGGCAATAAGACGAGAGCTAAGGCGTGGTGGTCAGGTATTTTATCTTCATAATAGTGTAGAAAGTATAGAAACCTGTGCTTTTAATATCTCGCAATCAATACCAGAGGCAAATGTTGGTGTTGGTCATGGTAAAATGAGTGAACAACAGCTGTCTGATGTATGGCGTAAAATGCTAGAGCAAGAGATTAATGTGCTTGTATGTACAACCATAATCGAAACTGGTGTAGATATACCAAATGCTAACACCTTAATTATTGACAATGCCGACCGTATGGGACTTTCTCAGCTTCATCAGCTAAGAGGTAGGGTAGGGCGTTCATCAAGAAGAGCCTATGCATATTTAACCTATACACCTATGAAGGTTCTTACCGAGGTGTCAGCAAAAAGACTTGCAGCAATTGAAGAATTTACTGAATTTGGCAGTGGCTTTAAAATTGCAATGCGAGATTTAGAAATAAGAGGTGCTGGCAATGTATTAGGTGCACAACAGCACGGTCATATGGAGGTTGTTGGATATGATATGTATCTAAAGCTTCTTAACGAGGCTATTCGTGAAGAAAGAGGAGAAGAAGCAATAGCAGAGGATATAGAGTGTGCTATTGATGTGCCAATTCCTGCACATATACCAGACGATTACATTCCTGCATTAAAGCTAAGAATTGCAATGTATCGACGAATTGCAGATATAAGAAGCAAAGAAGACGCTGATGATGTAATTGATGAACTAATAGACAGATACGGCGATGTACCTTCATCTGTAATGGGTCTTATACAGGTTGCACTTATAAGAAATACTGCTGCATCCTATGGTATTTACGAAATTAAACAGCTTGACAGTAATATACTTTTATATCTTACCGATGTTCGCACACCTAAGGTTGCAGAGCTTCTTGATAAGCTTGCAGGTCAGGGAGTATTAAAGCTTGACGGCAAGGTGCATATTAATGTTAAAATTAAAAAATATACACCTCCATTAAAAGTGTTGACAGATATTTTTAATTAATTATATAGAAGTTTATATCCCTATTTACTTTTATTGTTTAATTTGTTATAATTAGTAAAAGTATAGTTAGGAGGATGTATAATGAAAACTAAGCTTTCTATTTTAACTGCGTTAACAACAGCAGTATTAGTTATTTTAACTTCAACAGTCAGCGTTTTCGCTTACGATACAACAGCAATTTCTACAGGTGATAGTCGTACTATTATTTTTGTTACGCTCGGTATAATTTTAGTTGCTGCACTTGTGGCGATAATCCTGCTTTCACGCAAAAAGTAAATTATTGTTTTTTAGTAATCTGAATTTCTGTATTGAATATTGCATTTTAAGACGAAAACAATATTTACGAAAGGGGATGAAGTGCATAAAGTTATGAAAACAACGGACGAAAAAGAGATATACATTGTGCTTACACAAACTGGCACAATCTTATCAAGAATTTTAAAGGCTATTACAAACGCACAGTATAATCATTCTTCAATCAGCTTAGAGGATGATTTATCTACCATGTATTCCTTTGGCAGGCTATTCCCATATAATCCATTTATAGGTGGTTTTGTAAAAGAATCAACCTCAATGGGTACTTTCAAAAGATTTTATAATACAGAGGCAACTGTTTTAAGAGTTTCTGTACCTGCTGCAAAGCACAATGAAATGAAAGTATATCTAGCAGAAATGTATAAAAATAAAAGTGAGTACCACTATAATTATCCAGCGTTATTTTTAGCACTGTTTGGTATAGTTGTACGTAAGAAAAAATCTTACTATTGTTCTGAATTTGTAAGAGATTTTCTAATACACTTTGAGATAGTTCCACAGGAATACTTACCAAGTATCGTAAAACCAGTTGACTTTTTCAAAATATCTAATAGCGAAAAAATTTATACTGGTAAGCTCAGAGAATACGAAAAACCTGTTCCAAAAAAGAAAGTTGCTTTACCAAAATTAAAGCAAAAATTATTATTAGAAGCATAATATAAACAGCAGTTCTAAAAAATAGAACTGCTGTTTTTGTATATTTCTATAAAAAACAGGCAATACAAATCTGTATTGCCTGAAATTATATTGTTTATTAAAATTTAATTACTTCTCTGAATTAACGATGTCTTCAACAACCTTTTCAATGTTGCTCTGGCACAAGCCGAAAATCTCAAGAAGCTCTTTAGCTGGACCTGAGTAACCGAATTCGTCGTTTACACCAATCTTTGTAACCTTTACAGGACACTCAGAAGAAACAACATCACATACTGCGTCACCAAGACCACCAATTACATTATGCTCCTCAACAGTAACAATTCTACCTGTTTCTTTAGCAGCCTTAATTATAATCTCTCTGTCGATTGGCTTAATTGTATGAATGTTGATAAGTCTTGCATTAATACCCTTAGCCTCAAGTGCCTTAACAGCCTTTAGTGCCTCGTTTACAACAAGACCTGTAGCAACAACAGTAATGTCATTACCCTCGTGTAGTGTAATACCCTTACCAAGCTCAAAGCTGTAGTTATCTGGATCGTTAAAGCTATCAATAGCAAGTCTACCAAGTCTGATATAAACTGGACCATCATATTTGTAAGCAGCCTTAACAGCCTCGATCATCTCATAGTGATCAGCAGGGTTAAGTACAACCATACCAGGGATAGCTCTCATAATAGCAATATCCTCGATACACTGGTGTGTAGCACCGTCTTCACCTGTAGAGATACCAGCGTGTGAGCCAGCTATCTTTACATTTAATCTTGGATAAGCTACTGAGTTTCTGATCTGCTCAAAAGCTCTACCTGTTGCAAACATTGCAAAAGAAGCAGCAAATGGTACCTTACCAGCAGCAGCTAAACCAGCTGCTACGCCAACCATATTGCCCTCAGCAATACCACAGTTAATAAAACGCTCAGGGAATTCCTTCTTGAAAATACCTGTTTTTGTTGCAGCAGCCAAGTCAGCGTCTAGTACAACTATATCATCGTGTGTTTTAGCTAGCTCGCATAGTGCAAGACCAAAGCTTTCTCTTGTTGCCTTATTAATAATCTGTGCCATTATACAAGTGCCTCCAACTCTTTTAGTTTTGCTTCAAGCTCAGCCATAGCAACCTCGTACTGCTCTTTGTTAGGTGCAGTACCATGCCAGCCAACCTGATTTTCCATAAATGATACATCCTTACCCTTAACAGTAGAAGCGATAATTACAGAAGGCTTACCCTTAACTGTCTTTACCTGCTCAAAAGCAGCTTCAATTTCGTCAAAGTTATGACCATCAATTTTTATTACATTAAAGCCGAAAGCCTCAAATTTCTGATCAAGTGGCTCAATACCACCAATTTCTGCAACTGTACCGTCAATCTGTAAGCCGTTGCAGTCTACAATAAAGCAGATGTTGTCAAGATTTTTGTGAGCAGCAAACATAGCAGCCTCCCAAACCTGACCTTCTTCACACTCACCGTCACCAAGAAGTGTATAAACACGATAATCCTTCTTGTCAAGCTTAGCAGCAAGTGCCATACCACAAGCAGCAGATACACCTTGACCAAGTGAACCTGAACTCATATCAACACCAGGTGTCCCCTTCATATCAGGATGACCCTGTAGCATTGCACCAACATGACGAAGAGTTGTTAGCTCGTTCCAATCAAAATAGCCCTTTAGTGCAAGTGTAGCATATAGGCTTGGACAACAATGACCCTTTGAAAGAACAAATCTGTCACGATCGCTCCAAGCTGGGTTAGAAGCATCTACATTCATCTCTTTAAAATATAGGTATGTGTAGATGTCAGCAGCTGAAAGAGAACCACCCGGATGACCTGATTTTGCATTAAATGTGCCTATAATAGCACCCATACGGGATTTACAGGCCATAATCTGAAGTTGCAGTTTTTCTGCACTGTTCATAGTACAAACTTCCTTTCTAAAATCACCTGAGCTTAAAACACAGGGATAAAATTCTTGTTAATTTACGCTATTACGCAGTGTTTAAAGTACATTATACAATTACATTATATATTAAAAACAGTTTTATGACAAGTACTTTTTATTTTTATTTCATTTAAAAGGGCAAAATATTTAAAAATTTTAATATTTCGCATTATTAAATTTTACTGTAATTATTATCCTATTGGTACATTGATTGGTTTGCGATTTTTAAAGTAGCAATAGTTTGTAAATCCAATTGATTTAAGCATTTTTAAGGTGTCATTAATACCTTTACCTAAATCTTCTTTTTTATGTGCGTCAGAGCCAACAGTTATGAGTCTTCCACCAAGTGAGTAATATCGTTTTAGTAAAAATTCATCAGGCATTGTTGCACCTATTTCTTGTCGCAAGCCAGACGAATTTACTTCCAGAGCCTTACCATTTTTTATAAGAGTTTCAAATATTTTATCTATTACAGGTAAATATTCATTAATATCTATTTTAATATTGTGTACGCCACAGATATAGCGTAGGGGGTAGGTAAGGTGAGAAAGACTGTCAAATTTATTCCAATTTACTACTTCAAGTAATTCGTTAAAATAGGTGTGTAAAATCTCTTTTGCAGAGCTTTTGGTATATTCAAGCCAATAGAAATCCCTTTGATTACGTACATTATGTATAGAGGCAAGCACAAAGTCATAATCATCAAGTGATAGTATTTCGTCAGCATATTCTAAATCTTGTACTGGCTCACCAAGCTCGATTCCCTTAAGTAATGTAATCTTGTCAGAAAATTTATTCTGATTTTCCTTTATACTTTTTATGGATTCTGGTATCTGCTTAGAAAAATCACCAAATTCGCTTTCTGTTGGATTTTTCCAGCTGTGTACCTCGCAATGGTCGGTTACTGTAAGTACATTTATACCAAGGCTTATGGCTTGTTTGCACATATCTTCTATCTTTTCGCATCCGTCAAAGCTATGCTCGCTGTGGGTATGACAATCACAGATAAAATCAAATTCAAAACTCATTTCCTCAACTCCTTTTGATTAATAGAAATACAAAAAGGGTGGTAAAAACCACCCTGTATAGATTATTCCATTTCCCAGTTGTGCCAAACATTCTGCACATCGTCGTTGTCTTCAAGATTGTCAAGAAGCTTCTGCATTTTCTTCTGAGCTTCCTCATCATCAATCTTTGTGTATGTTGAAGGTACCATTTCAACCTCTGCACTTGCAAACTGATAACCAAGATTTGAAAGTGCTTCGTTTACCTCACTAAAGTCAGCAGGCTCAGTAAAGATTGTGAATACATCGTCCTCAACCTCAACATCAGCTGCACCACTCTCTAGTGCGTCCTCCATAACCTTGTCCTCATCAAAGTCACATTCTTCTCTGTCTACAATAAGAACGCCCTTCTGTGAGAACATAAATGATACGCAACCAGGTGTACCCATATTGCCACCAAATTTGTCGAAGTAATGTCTTACATCACCAGCTGTACGGTTACGGTTATCTGTAAGTGTTTCTACAATTACAGCAATACCACTTGGACCATAGCCCTCGTAAGTAATAGCCTCGTAGTTGTTTGTGTCACCATCACCAGAAGCCTTTTTAATAATTCTTTCAATATTATCGTTAGGAACATTGTTAGCCTTTGCCTTAGCTATACAATCTCTTAGCTTAGAGTTTACTGTAGGGTCAGCACTACCACCATCTCTTACTGCAACAGCAAGCTCACGGCCAATCTTTGTAAAAATTTTAGCTCTGGCAGCGTCATTTTTGCCCTTCTTCTGTTTAATTGTACTCCATTTATTATGTCCTGACATTAATAAATCCTCCCTAAAAATAACGGTTAGATATATTGTATCACATAATTTTATTCTTTGCAATATTGGGGTACGATTATTACACTGTAATTTAATCTGATGTTATAATTTAGTAAAAACATAAAAATAAAACTACCAGATTGATCATCAGTTAAATGATTATCAATCTGGTATATAAACATTTATATATTCTCCTAAAAACACTTATCACACTTATATAAATTTCAACCCTATATCCTACATAGCTAAAAAATTAAACCTCATTATCATATTGTATT
>JAZSEI010000097.1:0-10966 GCA_045531635.1 Acutalibacteraceae bacterium | reverse complement strand
TTCGAATTATTAGTTCAAACAACACTTTTATGTTGCTTGCTCAAACTTTTCATTTGAGAACACGTCGCACCCTGATACACTATACAGCCATAGGTAACCTCAAGAATATCCTTTAAAAGTGGGTGCTTGTAGGTTACCTTTGACGGGTTGTGTCGGTTTTCGATATATTTTGGGATAGAATCCATCGGTCCTGGACGGTATAGCGAAATAACAGCTATTAAATCCTCTAAGCTTTCTGGCTTTAGCTGTTTTAGCACGCTTTTCATACCACCACTTTCAAACTGGAAAACACCCTCTGAGCTACCCTGTGACAGCATTTTGAAAACAAGTGGGTCTTTTTCGTCTACTGATTGCTCGTTATAGCTTGGGTTTATCTGCTTTATCATAGACTCGGCATCGTGAATAACCGTAAGGTTTCTGAGTCCTAAAAAGTCCATTTTGAGCAATCCTAGTTCTTCAAGCGTTGTCATTGTAAATTGTGTAACAACAGCATCATCATTTTTGGCAAGTGGTACATATTCGCTTACTGGTAATTCTGTAATAACTACGCCTGCTGCGTGCTTTGAGGCATGGCGTGGTGTACCCTCTATTGCCATTGCTGTATCTATAAGCTTATGTACCTCGTAATCAGTGTCGTATTTTAATTTTAAGTCAGATGATATTTCGAGTGCTTTTTTTAGTGTAATATGCAATTCATTTGGCACAAGCTTTGCAACTGCGTCTGCTGTACTGTATGGCATTGCCATTGCTCTTGCTACATCTCGTATTGCACCCCTTGCTGCCATTGTACCAAAGGTTATAATTTGTGCAACATGGTCTGCACCATATTTTTTTACAACATAGTCAATAACCTCTTGTCTGCGTTCAGTACAAAAGTCAATATCAAAATCAGGCATACTTACACGCTCTGGGTTTAGAAATCTTTCGAAAAGAAGATTATATTTAATAGGGTCTATACCTGTTATACCAATACAGTACGCTGCCAAGCTACCAGCACCCGAGCCTCTGCCTGGACCTACTGGTATACCATTTGATTTTGCATACTGAATAAAATCATTAACTATAAGATAATAATCAACATAACCCATTTGATTAACTATTTTAAGCTCATACTCTAATCTGTCGATTATAGCCTTATCTGGATTATTGCCATAATGCTTGTACAAGCCTTTGAAGCATTGCTCTTTAAAATATTCAAAGTGGTCTTGATTATTTGGTACATCAAAATGAGGTAGCTTTGTTTTGCCAAATTCAAAGCTTACATTACATTTATCTGCTATTAGCTGTGTGTTGCTTACAGCCTGTGGTACAGACGAAAAAAGTGTAAGCATTTCTTCTTCGGTTTTAAAATAGAATTCCTCTGTCTGAAATTCCATTTTATCCTCATCGTTTATTGTATGGTTAGTTTGTATACAAAGTAAGATATTATGAATTTCGCTGTCTGATTTATTTATATAGTGGCAGTCATTTGTAGCAACCAGCTGTACACCTGTTTCTTCTGCAAGCTGAATAAGCTGTGGCAGTACAACAAGCTGTTCTTTTATACCGTGGTTTTGAATTTCTATATAAAAATCATCTTTACCAAAAAGATTAGTGTAATAATTTGCAAGCTCTCTTGCCTTTGTATAATCTCCACGAAGTAAATTTTGAGGGATTTCTCCTGCTAAACAGCCAGACAAACAAATTAAACCCTCGTGGTGCTTTTCTAAAAGCTCTTTGTCTATTCGTGGTTTGCTATAAAAACCCTCTGTCCAGCTTTTTGACACAAGCTGTATCAGGTTTTGATAGCCTGTATTATTTTTGCAAAGCAAAACAAGGTGGTAATTATGTCTGTCGTACTCGGTAGATTTATCAAAGCGACTGCGAGTAGCCATATATACCTCACAGCCAATGATAGGCTTTATTCCCTTTTTTACAGCTTCTTTGTAAAAATCTATAGCACCATACATATTACCATGGTCGGTAATTGCTACAGCGTTTGAGTTATGCTGTATTGCTGTATCTATAAGCTTGCTTATTCTGCAAGCACCATCTAGCAAGCTATATTCGCTATGCACATGTAAATGAACAAACGACATAATATCACCTCTTTATTTTATACTAATCGATTTTGTATTATATATATTTAATACTAATATTAATCATTTAAGAATTGTACTACCTATAAAGAAAGCTATAGCCACAATCACAAGAATCAGAATAATAGTTAATCTGTTACTATGCTTATCATTTGCTACATAGCACTCAGTAGGATCATTTTCGTTTACAAATATTTCAACCTCAGTGCCTGCTTCGTATTTTTTTAATAGACTTTCACGCCCCTCAAAGTAATACTCTTTGCCTTGATAGAAAAAGTTACAGAGTGGAACACAACCTGAACTTTCTTTATATGGGTTGATATATCCCACAGCTTTGATAATACCTTTTACCTTTGTATGACAATGGCGTTTGTGTAAATGACTTTCGATTATTGGAGAAATAGCTACATTCAATACAAGCAAGGCAAAATGTAATGTAGCCATTACTGGAAGTAATTCGACTATAAAATTTATAGCATCGGAAATATCTGGAAAAATACTAAAAAGAAGTGCAAAAACAATAAGTAACACTGCAACCACTGGCATTATCGCAAAAGGTGCCGCAATCAATATTAATAAGCTTTTACTCATCTTTGGGGTTATGCATACTGTGTAGGGATTTTCTGGTACTTTATAATTGAAGTATGCTGAAAAGAATTTATATTCGTATTCATATGGATATCCAGGTTCGACATAATTCTTTTGATTTTGATTATCATTATCAGCACCATTATAATTACTATTATATAAGCTTTGATTATTGCCATTATAATTGCTATTATAGCTTTGATTATAATTATTGTAGCAATAATTGTTTTGGTTGCTGTTTGAAGTGTAGCCATTACCCTGCTGATAATTATTTTCTGCATAATTATTTGCATTGCTATTATCCCAGCCTGATTGCGATTGAGTTTCAAAATTTTCGTTACCGTAATTGGTGTTTTGTGTATTATTAAAGTCTTTCATAAAATAATTTCCTTTCAACTTCAATTAACCAATAACATTTTTCTTTAAAGCTCACATTAATATTTAAATTTAAACTTTAATTAAAGGTACTTAATGAAAATATTCTCAAGTGATAAGAAATATATTGGTATAGAACCCAATATCATCCTTAGCAAAATTAATATATATAGCATTAGGAATACCTATTAAAATACAGGTATTCCTATAATTTTGGCTTTTATTAAAGAATTAAACCAAGTAGCATTGATATAAATATAATAGACAAAAAAACACTGATAAATAAACCGAATTTAAAAAAGATTCTATCTCCCATTGCTGGTTCTATAAAGTAATCAACAGGGTCAGCTGTGTTAATAATTAACTGAACCTCTTGACCTACCGTTGGGTTTATTATACCTCTACTTGACTCAGCAGAAACAATATAAACTTTACCACCATAGTAATATTTGTATGTTGGGTGATAACGTCTGTGCCCTTTCTTTGTATAGGTTACTTTTATGTCTACTATCTTAGCAGTAATGGGTTGTGTACAGCAACGCTTCTTTTTCTTTTCTTTAATAACAGGGTAAAATGTTACAAATAAAGATAAAAATAAACAAAACCCTATAAAAAATAGTGGTATTATCTTTTCTATATACTCACTAAATGCTGAGTCTTTTAAATATGCACTTGAAACAATAGCCAACACAAACGGAAGAAAAAACAACACCATAACAACATTACCAAGCTTAGCAGTTGAGTCTTCTTTTGAATAAACCACCTCTGCACCTATTGGGTCATCAGCATCAAGAAATGCTTGTAGATTATCGTCTTGATTATTATTTCTATTACTTTTATTGTTGTGATTATTCTTAGAGCTACTATATAAAAAACAATTGCTATTTGAACCATTATAAAAATTATTATTCATATTAAAAATCCTTATTTATGTTGCTTTACTAGCTTTACTACAGGTGTTGTGGTAATAATATTATTTCTTAATAAAAATTACAGTCATATTTTTAGGTATAAAAAAGCAAAGTCATAATTATTGTTATAATCATACCTAATGGTATAAGACTAACCATAATACCAAAAATTAAAGAAACAATATCTGTTAACTTTGACTCAATATAATAATCTGCTGGGTCATCTGAGTTTATTAGCATTTGGACGTCATAGCCAATTTGTGGACGAAACATAGTTCTGCTTGTGCTAGCAGCAACAATATATATTTTACCTGCATAGTGATATTTATAGGTTGGATAATAAGATTTGCTACCCTTACTACCACGAACTATTCTTACATCTACAATTTTTGCTGTAATTGGCTGTTTACAACGACGTTTTTTCTTAAATGATGTTATAGAAGGTTTAATTAAAGCAGATATTCCTACAAAAGCAACAAAACCTACTAGAAGTACAGGCATTAAAACACTCACAATTTTAGTCATAGTATCGTTATTAAAAAACGAACTGAGAGAAGGTATTGAAAAAAACACAAGAAGAAACGCAATCAAAAAAATATTGTTTATCTTAGATTTTTTGTTTTCATCGTTAAAAATAACCTCTGCACCAGTTGGGTCTGAGCTATCAAGATAATTATAGTACTTTTTAGATTCATCATTACTATTGTAGTCATATTGATTATGGTAACTATTACCATAACTATTATTTTGATAGCTACTATCACCTGCATATCTGTTATCTACGTATCTATTATTCTGATTATATCCATTGTTAAAATCAGTATTGTTATAATCAAATTGATTGTTTCGATAATTGCTATTTTGAGAATAATTACCGTATGTATTTGACTGATTTTGACCATAACTATTATTTCCTGCATAACCATTATATGCACTACTATCAAAGCGACTATCAAAACTAGTGTCAAAGCTGTTGTTGTCGTTTATGTAAGGTGATTGATAATTACTATCAAAAAAGCTGTTATTGTTATTATAATCTTGATAGCCGTTACAACTGTATTTGTTTTGGCTGTTTTCATTATGGTTATTATCTGAACCATTAAAAAAATCATTATTCATCTATTAAAACCTCATTTATTTTATAGTAATGGTTGCTATAATTATTCAATTTGTACTTTAATTTTAAGTAAAAATCTACCAATTAAATTTAGTAATTATAAATATAAGTATACGTGTAGGTATAACAACTATCAGTATAACTACAATTAATGCAACAAGCTCTGCTAAATCTGAAAGCTTACCGTGAATATAGTAATCTACAGGACGATTTGGATTTATTTACATTTGAACCTCACTACCTACTTCTCGATAAATACCTGAAGTATCAGTAATAAAATATATTTTACCTTCGTATGAATATTTATAGGTTGGGTAGTAATATTTTTTATCCTTTTATTCCTTTAGAGTATTTATTTTGATAATTCTATAAGCTTTTTCATTCTATGGTTTACACCACTGAAACTTATCTATAAATAGTCAAATTACAACAATTCAAATTTCTTTTGCTATTTGAATTGTTGTAATCATTAACACTCTGCTTTTAATAATTATTAAGTTTTATCTTATGTAGTTTGTGTACTTGTGGAACCAGCTTATTCAGAATATATGCCAAATGTCATACCCTAAGGTGTATCTATTGTTGCTGATAACAATGTAAGAGAAGACACTAAAATAATTGATAATCGCTTTCTTTTCTTCATAACAATTTTATTCCTTTAGAGTATTTATTTTGATAATTCTATAAGCTTTTTCATTCTATGGTTTACACCACTGCGACTTATAGGTGGCTCTAGCATTTCACCAAGTGCTCTTAATGAAAGGTCTGGGTTTTCTAGCCTTAGCTTTGCAAGTGCGTGTAAATCGTCATTAAGGGTTTCCAGACCAACAGTATCTCTGATTTTTTCTATAGCTATGATTTGCTCCATTGCAGCTGCAACTGTTTTTTTAATGTTTGCAACCTCTGAATTTACCTTTCGGTTTGCGTTATTACGATATTCCTTTAGAATTTTTGTATTCATAATTTCCATGGATGCAAGTGGAGCATTAATAAACGCAAGGAAGTCAGAGATATTTTCGCTGTCTTTTAGGTATGCAATATAGCTACCCTTGCGTTCAACCAGCTTAAAGGTAAAATTAAGCAGTTCTACGTCTTCTACTATTTTTAAAAGGTCATTGCATAAATGCTTATATGGCACTGTATATTCCAGATGATAATCCTTTTCTGGATTATTGATTGAACCACAGCTTAAAAAAGCACCACGCAGAAAAGCAGAAGCACAATTCTCTTCTGCTGTTATTGCATGGTTAATTCTATGATTTACTTCTTTACCTGTATAACCAAAATATGTATATATTTTTTGACAATCACTTTGTAGGGGTACTGTTATTGTAAACAGCTTACCCCCACCGTGTCTGCCTGTTAAGGCTGACATTTGCTCTACTATTACCCCAAAATTAGCACTTAAAAGCTCGCAGGATCTACTTGCAACTGCATAGCTTTCGGTAGTAAAAACAAGCTCCTTTGGTGTAAATTTTCTGCAAAAAATCAACATTCCATAGCACTCAGCTATGTTCTCGTTAATGCTTATATTTTCTGTTTTGCACAGCTCTTTTTTTGTATCTGCTGAAAAAGACATTTTTATTCTCCTGTTATGCCTTGGCTATATCTCTATGGTGCATAATTACTCTATATCCATTTTCTACAAGGTGATTATAAAGCAATATTGCAAAGGTTACACTACGGTGATGACCACCAGTACAGCCTATTCCTATTGTAATTTGACTTTTACCCTCTTTTTCATAAAGTGGTAAAGAATACTCAACAAAATCTACTATTTTATTATATAGAGTCTGACTTTCTTCGCTATCCATTACAAAATCACGCACTACCTTATCTACACCTGTTTTTGGTCTAAGCTCGTCAACATAGTATGGATTTGGCAAGCAACGCACATCAAAAACTAAATCTGCTTCGTTTAGAATACCATACTTAAAACCGAATGACATACAAGCAACTGTAATTCCACGCTTTTCGTCATCTAAAAACAGCTTAGATACTCTCTCTTTAAGCTGTGTTGCACTTAAAAGTGTACTATCTATTACATAATCTGAACGCTCTTTGATGTGGCGTAAAAGCTCTCTTTCGAGGGCAACTGCTGAACTTGTTGAGCCGTTGCATGCATCAAGCAAAGGGTGCTTTCTTCTTGTTTGCTTATAGCGTGAAATAAGCACATCGTTACTGCTGTCTAAAAATAACATTCTGTATTTTGCACCCTCTGTACCCATAAGCTGTAATGATTTATTAAGCTCTTTATAGTCAGCTGAATCTCTTACATTTGTAACAACAGCAACCTTAGACAGCTTTGGATCTGATGAATTTTTGCTAAGATCGTAGAATGTGGAAATCATAGACGGTGGAATATTGTCAACGCAATAGTAATTAATATCCTCTAATGTATGTAGTGCACTTGATTTACCTGCACCTGATAGTCCCAAAACAATTATAAAATCCATTTTTACAACCTCGCTTTCGATATACTTTTTCATCAATTGAATTATTAAGCTAATATATTTTTAACGCTTACCTATTGGTTTTATTTCACATTCAAGTGTAACGCCAGAATTTTCTTTAACCTTTTGTTGAACATACTTTACAAGCTCTAAAACATCGTTACAGGTAGCATTGTTTTTATTAATAATAAATCCTGCGTGCTTTTCGCTAACCTGAGCACCACCAATTTGTTTACCTTTAAGGTTTGCCTCTTGAATTAAAGCCCCTGCAAAATAACCCTCTGGTCTTTTAAATACACTACCAGCACTTGGATATTCAAGTGGCTGTTTATCTTTTCTACGGTTCATAAAGTCGTTCATTCTGTTGCGTATTTCAACTGGTGAATCCTTTTTAAGCTTTAGTGTAACACCAGTGATTACAGCGTTATTTGTATTGTAAATGCTGTGACGATAAGAAAGCTGCATATCCTCTGCATTTAATATTTCTGATTTATTATCTGATGTAATATGAGTTGCAGAAATTACTACATCCTTCATTTCTCCACCATAGGCACCAGCGTTCATATATAACGCACCACCAACACTGCCAGGGATACCCCAAGCAAATTCAAGACCACTAAGACTATGCTCACAAGCGTAGCTACATAGTTTTGCAAGGCTTACACCTGCACCACAGTAAATAGTTTCGTCATCTATCATTTTTATGTGACTAAACACACCATCTAGCTTAATAACTACACCATCAATTCCATTATCTGACACAAGTAAATTAGAACCCTTACCTAATATAAAAACAGGTATTTCTTCATATTTACATTTTCTTAGTATGTCAATTAAGCCCTCGTTAGTGGTTACCTTAATTAAAGCCTGTGCATTACCACCTATTTTAAATGAGGTGTGCTTGCTCATACTCTCGTTTTCTTTTATTTCAAAGCCATATTTACTAGCTATTTCAAGTACATTTTGAATGTTATACATATTGCCTCCGTTGTGGTTAAAATTAATACTAATCTTTATTCAAAGGATTGTCTATCCTTTTCTTAAGTAAAGCTATCAGATTAGTATAAGATTACATCAATCTGTCCTGATTTATTAAAGTGGCAGATTCATCAGAAAAATCTCTTTTTTCTTCATTTAGATTAAACTCGCTGTTTTCGAACATTCTGCTACCTACCTGATATTGGTCATTTCTTTTTCTTGAATAATTTATAACCATAATGATAATGAACACTACAAAAAATGTCAGCCAAATGCTCCAATTCATAATTATATCTCCTTTTATTATCATTTATATTAAAAATATATATTTTGCTCTTTAAGATATGCCTTAAAGTTTTCTACACTACTATTTACTATTAAATGCTCAGGAAAGTCTATATCCATCAGCATTTTTATTGCGTCATCCATAACACCAACATCTGTAGAGAAGTGTGCGTCTGAATTGACAATTATTCTTGTATTTGTCTTTTTGCAGATTTTTGCTATTTCAATACAATTTTGTGAAGAGCTTTTTCTGTTTTTAAAGGTGTTATTATTTATTTCTACAAGCTTACCGTTTTTACCAAAAATCGGTATAACCTTTTCGTAATCATATTTAAAATAAGGTGTTCCACTGTGACCAATTACCTTAACATACGGATTTTCTGCAATAGACATCCACGCATTAGTACAGCTTTCTATGGTAGACTCACCCTCTATAGTAAGGGTATGCATAGAAGCAACTACCCATTCAAGAGCTTTGAGGGTATTGGTAGGTATATCAAGACCACCAAAATAATCGCTTACATTTGCCTCTACACCCTTAAGTACACGCACACCATATAAATATGCAGGTATAGCACCCAGACATTCAAAAAACCATTCACCCTCTTTTGGTGCACCCGGCATATTGTAGCCATGGTCGGTTAAAGCCAAAGCAAACAGACCTTTTTCTGATGCTGCCTTTATCATTTCTTGTGCAGTTGAAAAAGCATGTGTTGATGCTATTGTATGTGTATGTGTATCAGCAATAATCTGCATTTAATAAACACCTCATTGATAGTTTTTATTTTCATTTAATCTAATCGAACAATAAATTTATTATCACCATTCAATTATTCTTTTATTATCCTCAACGCCTATATCCATACCCAGATTTGCAAGCAATTCTTGGGCAGCGTTATAGCCCATCTTCTTTTGACGGTTATTCATAGCGGCAACCTCAATAATAATTGCCAAGTTTCTACCAGGCTTTACTGGTATTGTTAGTATAGGCACCTCTACATCAAGGATTTCGGTATATTCGTTATCAATACCCATACGGTCATATACCTTTGATTTATCCCAATTTTCCAGGGTAATTACCATATCTATTTTTTCTGTTACCTTTACAGAACCCATACCAAAAATTCTTCGTGCATTAATAATACCTATACCACGCAGTTCTACAAAGTGTCTGATGTTTTCTGGCGAGCTACCAACAAGAGATTTGCTTGATACCTTACGGATTTCAACAGCGTCATCTGCAATAAGACGGTGACCACGCTTGATAAGCTCTATGGCAGTTTCGCTTTTACCTACACCACTATCACCAGTAAGCAAAACACCCTCACCATAAACCTCTATCAAAACACCATGACGAGTTATTCTTGGTGCAAGCTCTACCTTTAAGAACGAAATAAGTGCAGCAATAAGTGCACAGGTAGACTCCTCTGAGCGTAAAACAGGCACATTACAAATTTTTGCCACCTTCAGCAATTCGTCCATAACCTCTAGGTTACGGGCAACTATAACGGCTGGTGGATTACGCTGTAAGATATTATTAAGCACATAAGTGCGTTGCTCACTGCCAAATCTTTTTAGGTAGGCATATTCTTTATTACCAAAAATAAGAGTTCTATCGGGATTATAAAACTCCAAAAAGCCCGTAAGCTCAATACCTGGACGGTTTACATTAGGAGAAGATATAAAAATTTCGTCAGGGTCTGACGGTGTATAAGCAATTTCTAGCTGTAGCTCTTTTACAACCTTTGATAAAGCTACTTTAAAATCTGTATGTCCTTTCATATATATACCACCTTTATATATAGTCAAGTTAATTATAACAAAACTTTATGAAAAATTAAAGGACTTTTTTTACATTTTTCTTAATAAGTGCGTTTAAATAGTAATGTTTTTTACTTTTCGGAAAATCAGATTGGAATTTGTAAGACTTTAAATGCTCATAACGATTTCATACTCATATACTTCCCTGTTTCCCTTTGGTGTCCTGATAACATTCACCACTTCATCTTTTATCGCAAATCCAACTGACAAATACAGTGCTAATGCATCAGGATTAGTTTTAAGAACTTCTGTTTTATATACCTTCACTTCATTCTGCTGTAGCAAAATCTTCATCTTTTCAAAAATAGTTCTTGATATTCCCTGTCTACGATAATTTGGTATTGTTCCTGTAAGTATATC
>JAZSEI010000013.1:0-3096 GCA_045531635.1 Acutalibacteraceae bacterium | reverse complement strand
TTCTTTTTGCGTTCCTCGGTTACTGTCATACCAGATACACCCATATCTGCTTTACCAGATGATACAGCTGTAATAATAGAATCAAATTCCATTTCTTCTATTTTTAGCTCCATACCAAGTATATCTGCAATAGCCTGTGCCATATCTATATCAATACCAACAACCTTTCCGTTCTGGCTGAATTCATATGGCTCGAACGAAGCGTTTGTTGCTACTACTAAAGTACCATTTTCACGCTTTGTACCCTCTGGTGAGGTGTACTGATATGTACCCTTTGTGTCGTCACCGATATAGTTGCCTATAATCTTATCAAGAGTACCGTCATTCATAATTTGCTCAAGAGCCTTGTTTACATCATCAAGTAGTTTTGTGTTCTCTTTAGCTATACATATTGCGTATTCTTCCTCGGCTAGAGGTTCGTCTAAAATTGTAAGCTCTGGGTTTTTACTTACAAATGCCTTTGCTGGCTGTTCGTCAATTACCACACAATCAGCTTTACCTGTTTTTAGTGCCTGCACTGCGTCTGCACCCTTGTTGAATTTATCAACTGTTTCGCTGTAATCGCTTGCGTATAGGTCACCTGTTGTACCTAACTGTACTGCTATGCGTGCGTTTGCTAAATCGTCTATACCGGTTACAGCTACGGCATTTGATTTTGTAGCTTCTTGCGTTGTAGTGTTGTTACTACAAGCAGTAAAGGTAAACAGCAATATTGTTGCTACCATTAAAACAGCTAAAAAACGCTTAGCAAGCATATTTTCCTGCTTTATCACAGATTTCATCTCTCCTTTTCTTCTGTTTGCCGTTAAAAATATTTACTTTAATCGACAAAGTCTGTAAATATACTTATAATTTTTAGTTTAACATATTAGTCATTTTTATTCAAGATAATAAGCAGAATACAAAATATTTTATACTAAAATTATTCTTTGCTATTGTTAAAATTTTAACTTTGGTCAATTTACAATTATAAAAATATTTACTATAATTGGTACATAATATTTATAGTGAGTTATTAAAAGTATTTTATAGGAGGTATTTTTATGATAAAATGTCCTAATTGTGGGTTTGAAAATGACGACAACTGCACCTTCTGTGCTATTTGTGGTTCATCTGTAATACAAGACGACTTTTATGTACATAATATTACTTCAAACAACATTTCAGTAGATGAGCTTAACGAAAAGCTTATTGCAAAAGAAAATCAGAAAACAAAATCATTTAAAAAGCTTGATAAGGCAACGCTTGCAAAAGAGGCTGCTAAAATAGAAACCTCTGACACAAGTAAAGACGAGGTTGTAAAGGAATATAAAGCAAAGGCTTCTACAATGCCACAGCCTATAAAGCAAGAGCAAAAAACAAAAGCTGATAATAAATCAAACAGCACCAATAATAAAGCTGATGTAAAAGTAGATGTAAAAATAGATGTAAAAACTGATACTAAAAAACAGACTAAAACAGAAAACAAGGTTGAAGCTAAGGTTGAAAACAAAAACGAAGCTGACACTAAAACTAATAACAAGACTGATGATATAAAGGCTGAAAAGAAAAACGAAACCAATACCAAGCCTGAAAATCAAGCTAAAGAAAAAGCTAAAACCGAAAACAAAGAAGATAAGAAGGCTGAAGCTAAAGTCGAAAACAACGCAGATAATAAAACTGAGGCTAAAGTCGAAAATAATACTGATAGCAAAGCTTCTGGTGATAACGAAAACACTAAGGCACAAAGCTCAACTACCGACAGCAAGCTATACACCTTACTAAGCAAATTTTTATTCGATACTAAAAATTCAACTAAGCTATTTAAACAAAAGGACATTGACGAAAACTGCAACCTTTCTTTAATAAGCTACATACCATTTTTATTCTTTGTACCTATGATAGTTAAGCCTTGCAGTGGTTATACACGCTACCACGGTATACAGGGTCTTACATTATTTATTGTTAGCATTGTACTTGAATTTTTTGATATTTTGCTTAGTGCAATATTCACCTGTGCACTTAACGATATGCCTGCAATAATACTAACCATTATTGTTACAGTTGTAATAAATCTTTCTATACTTCTGTTTATTTCAACAGGCATTGCAAATGCTGTTAAAGGCGAAGCACGAGAGCTACCTTTGATAGGCAAATACAAGCTTTTAAAGCAATATATTTACTAATAAAAAACTAAAAGCAAACTGTCAGTTTTTTCTGACGGCTTGCTTTTCTTTTTTATAATTATTTTCATTATACTACGGCTGTGGTATAATAAGTATATGAGATAAACGGAGGTAATAATATGAGTGAATTGCGACTAGCAGGTGTTATACGAGAATCTATAGTTGACGGACCTGGAATAAGGCTGACAGTTTTTACACAGGGCTGTCCTCACCATTGCGAGGGGTGTCACAACCCACAAACCCACGATTTTGACGGTGGATATATAAGCAATACAGATAATATTCTTAAAGCCATAAAAGAAAATCCTATGCTACAGGGTGTTACATTTTCTGGTGGTGAGCCATTTATGCAGAGTAAGCCTCTTGCAGAGCTTGCAAACGAATGCCACAAGCTAGGACTTAATGTGCTTGTATATACTGGCTTTACCTTTGAACAACTATTAAAGGGCTTGGTCAGTAACCCCCATTGGAAAGAGCTACTTGAAAATACAGATATTTTAGTAGACGGTCCTTTTATTTTGTCACAGCGTAGCCTTATGCTACACTTCAGAGGCTCTAAAAATCAAAGAATTTTAGATGTACCTAAATCTTTACAAGAAGGTAAGGCTGTGTTAAGAGAAGATTTGATGTAACGCTAAACATCATTTAAGCTAAACATCATTTAAAATATAGAAATCATTTCGGCATTTTAAATGGTGTTTAATATTAACTCTAATTTCATAAAAAAGCTGTAGCAAGAAGTTTAATCCACTTTGCTTGCTACAGCTTTTATTTTTATTTTTATTTTGTATTATACTAAACTCTGATAAAAAGTGGACACGGATTTGCGAGCAGATTTTGTGCCAAACGAATACTGACCCACAGGAAGGCTGTCGCCTTCCGAGGACGCAGTATGAAGTTTGGTGCAAAATATGCCGTAAAGAAGTCTACT
>JAZSEI010000128.1:0-7584 GCA_045531635.1 Acutalibacteraceae bacterium | reverse complement strand
AATTGGTCGAACAGTTAAACTGAAATATGAGCGTGCTTTACACTCGGAATCTGTAAGGATTTAAATGCTCATAACGATTTCATACTCATATACTTCTCTGTTTCCCTTTGGTGTCCTGATAACTTTCACCACTTCATCTTTTATCGCAAATCCAACTGACAAATATAGTGCTAATGCATCAGGATTAGTTTTAAGAACTTCTGTTGTATATACCTTCACTTCATTCTGTTGTAGCAAAATCTTCATCTTTTTAAAAATAGTGCTTGATATTCCCTGTCTACGATAATTTGGTATTGTTCCTGTAAGTATATCGTAAGCAGTTTTTATATCTCTATCAAGTATACTATTTAAAACGTAACTCACAAGTTCACCAGTTTCTGTATCAAATGCACCGATTGATATTGTCGCATCATAATCACGTTCAGCAAGCATTTCAGAAAATGATTCATAGGTTGTTTCGGTAGTATACGAAATCCTTGGAACGATTTCATAAAAGCTTCAAACAATACTTTATTGGATACATTTTCCAGGGTGCAATATCTTATCATAATTATTCTCCAATCAATTAGTCAAATTTCAATTTGTCAATCCTCTACAAATATAAAGCTATACCTTACTTCTTATTTTATTTACTAACATATAAATTACAAACGCTATAGCTGAATAAATAAGCAAATAAAGCAGATAGCTGTTATTGTATAAAGAATTAAGGTAATAATATGGTGGTAACAGCATTTGTACTGGTCGTAGTATTTTAAAATCCAAGAATATAGGACAAATTGCTATTAAAGCGATAACAATAAATGGTGTTAGCACTGCTAATGATTTTACTTTGTTGCAAAGTAATCTTATAATCATACAAAAGCTTGTACAAGAAAGTGTATATAGCACAGCCATTACAATTTCACGCAAAAATGATGTTGACACGCCAATTATAGCTAGTGATATAACCATAGCTATTGCAACTAATATAATTGCTGTAAAGTGATAACCAAACGCCATAAATGGTTTAACTCTGTATGATACCCATGCAAATGTACCCTTTTCTTCATCTTGCATAAAAAACATTGCACTTGCAAGTCCACACAGTATTACCAAAACTGATAAAATTCCTCTTATCGGTGTTACAAGAAAGTTCGACTCTATAACCTGCTGTGCAGAATTTTCAGAATCTATGTAACAGTATTCAAATAATTTACCGTCCTTATGGATTTTATTATAATACTGCATAAGCTCGTCATCACTAAGTTTTTTAAGAGCGTCTGTATTATTGTGAGCATATTGAAGATACATCGACTCTGAGCAGGTTTTGTATATAACACCTGTTAGCTTTTCGTGAGATAGCAACACTGGTACAGTATGCTCACGCTCTATAACGGTTACTATATAATTCTTTTTGGATATATCTGTAACCAATGTGTCTATTCTTTCTTTAGTATTATCTCTGAATATCCACGCAGCGTCTGCTGTACCCTCTTTTACAGCTCTTTCTGCTTCTTGGGGTGTGCAATTAATATAGCTTATAAGGCTTTTTTCTTCTGTTAAGCTATTTACAATTTCAGATGATAATTCGTCGTCAGAATCCTCTTGAGCAAGTGCAATTGTAAGCACACCATTGTCTTGCTTTGAAATTAAATTTAAAGATATAACAAGCACAGGTATCATTACAAGTATTATTATAAACACAGGCTTTTTAAGTAATCTTTTTGTTAAAAGAAGGTACCAAAGCAAAAGCTTTTTTAGATTTTGCATATTATTTTTTGCTCCTTCCTGTAAGCTTATAATTTCTGATAATAACAGTTAAAGCTATAAACACTGTAATGTATATTAAAGACATAAGCAAAGTTAAAACCAGTGATTCTTCCTTTAAGCACCCTGCAATAAATGAACGTGATATTGACGCTGGCAAATACACCGATACTCTTTGAATAGCTGTAGGGAAAAACTGTATAGGATAAAAACAGCCACAAATATATGTAACAGCTACCGATGCTAAAAACTGTAATAATACACCACTGATTATATCTGAGGTAAGCTCAAAAAGAATAAAATGGAATGAAGCTATCATTGCAATAATAGGTATTAGCTTTATAGATAGCATAAACGCATAGGATAAATCCATATATTCCAGCTCGGGTACTATAGCTTTTAACGGAGTTATTAAAGATAAAACAAGCAATACCATAACAACCATTAGCATTAGTACAGATAAATAAGCTAAAAATTCACTTATAATCTGCTTTAATGAGCCCTTGCCCTTTGATAACAAAATTTTGTTAAGTGTTAAATCTCTTTTTACAAATACAGGTGTGCAAGCAATACCAAACAAGAAGAAAAACAGAGTTATAAAACCACACAGAAAATAACCCTCAACCGATAAACCGTCTGAAATTCCTAAAAGCTTATTGTCGTACATATCGCTACGATTTAAGATTAACTCTACATATTCTATACACAGCTCGTTCATATGTTCAACAGCCTGTGCTTCGGTAGCGTTTTTACCCATTGCATGATACAAGCCGTAAATTCCTCTTTGTGATTCTATCAATATATCAGAAACAGCCTTTGTTATTTCGTCTTTAAAGATAGTTACCATACCTACAGAATCTGGTGAGGTATAGAATTTAATTGGTATTATCTCGCCATACATAACAGATTCTACAAAATCATCTGGTATAACCACAAACGCAGACACATCTCCGTTTTTAAGGCTTG
The DNA here is from genome assembly GCA_045531635.1 of Acutalibacteraceae bacterium. Classification (GTDB taxonomy): domain Bacteria; phylum Bacillota; class Clostridia; order Oscillospirales; family Acutalibacteraceae; genus CAG-964. The sequence goes on along the minus strand of JAZSEI010000128.1, from coordinate 4,869 downwards.
TCTTAGCGTTTTCTTCATCTGTATGTGTAAACTCTATTGCAAATCGTGACGAATCTATAGTTTCGAGTGCTTTAATTCCCATATCAAGGTAAGTATCCTCTGTATCGCCTACTATAGCAATTACAAATTTATTGTTTTTGTCACTTTGACTATCAAGCTTTAACACCGTACCAAATACTACAGCAAGCACAAGACAAAGCAATATAGTAACAGCAATTATTACGGGCAAAAGCTTAAAAACCCTTTTAATTTGACTAATAAAATATGCTTTCATAATATTACTTAAAGCCTTTCAACTAAATCTTTTAAATTTCCGTTATATTTATAATCACCTAGCTTGCCATTTTTTAAAATATATAGCTTGTCGCATAAATGAAGCTCGGCAACATCGTGTGTAGCTAAAATTACAATACCACCCGATTTTTTATATTGCATAATATATTCAGCTATATTTTCTTTACAAACTAAATCAAGTGCAGCTGTTGGCTCGTCAAGCAATAAAACTGGCTGACGCTTAGCAAGTGCACAGCCTATTGAAAGTCTTTTTTTCATACCACCAGACATTTTAGAAACGGTAGTTTTTAAAAAATCATTAATACCCAGCATAGCAAGCACACCACCTGACAGCTCTTGTTTTAACGATTTTCTGTCATACCAAAGCAGTAAATTATCCCACGCTGTAAGCTCTTCTATAAGTGGTGTACCCTGTGGAACATAGCCAACTGCATTTGCTCGCATATAAGAATTTTCAAAAAGATTTTTACCATCATATAGAAATTCACCAGCATCACATTTTTGCACACCTGCTAAAATTGAAAGCAACGATGATTTTCCACTACCATTGCCACCAAGTATACCAACACAAACTCCACTTTCTGCTGTTAAGGTAACATCCTTTAAAACTTCTTTTTTCTTATAGCTTTTTTTAATGTGATTGATTTCAATTTTCATAATATAAACCACCTATAAAAGTTATGGCACTGATTTCAATATTGATACCAGTGCCATTAAATTTAATTATTAAATCTTAGTTTTCAAATTAGAATATAAGTTTATATTTAATATTCTAACAATTGTATTATTAAATATCTATGTCGCTATAGTCGTAAATATCCTCATACATTTCGTCATACATACTAGAGCTTGCATAGCTCTCACCAGACATCATACTACCCATATTATCAAAGGCAGTTTCTACAGCGTCAACAATCTCTTCTGGAACACCTGCAGACTCTAGGTTATTTATAATTTTAGTAATATCCATAGAATCAACATAATCCATAGCAGCCTCTGGGTCATCCTCTGTAACCTCAACAACCTTTGAAGCGTCTGGAACTGAAATCTTTGAAGGGTTCTTTATCTCTACATCAGAAGTAATATTAACAAGCTTTTCTTCGCCATCTAGTAATGCAAAAGTTGTTGTACCACCCTTAGAATTTGTATTGAATACAATTTCGATATTATAATCAACCAATGTTGAAATCAAAGCAGCTTCGCTACTATATAGTTCTTCCTCTGCAATCGCTGCTACATCATCACCCATAGCAATTGTTACTTTACCGTCTAGCTCACCTTTTTCTAGCTTTTTAGTGTTGAACTTGTCTAGGCTGAATTTTAGAGCCTCTTGCTCTTCAACTACAACAGCGAAGTCACCTGTAATTGTGCTACTGCTCTTCTTACCTGAGCCTGTAACAGAAAATGCATCTGCAACGTTAAACTCAAAGCCGAATTTGCCACCCTTTGTAATCATAGCATATTTAGCTACTGTTTCACCCTCAACAACGATTTCACGACCGATAATCTTGTGGCTACCGTCAATGTAGTCTACAAGTGTAGCAGCAACCTCGCCATCACCATCAAGCTCGTCAAGCTGTTCTATAATATCATCCTGAGCTTCCTCCATAGCATCGCTAAAAATGCTATCTACATCAACATCCTCATATGTAGGGTCTGTTTCTGCCATTAGAGTAACAAAGTTTGCAACAATATTCTGTAGCTCTTCATCATTCTTTGCTTCTTCAAGAATATTGTTTGCCATCTCTAGCACTAAACGCTGATCAATTTCAATCTCAACTGTAGTACACTTTTTGCTAAAATCGCCAGCATCAAGTGTATCCTTTGACATTTCAGCATCGCTGATAGTATCAAAAGCTACCTTTACATACTTTTTAAGTAGCTTGTTAAGCTCTTTTTCGCTTGGAAGAGTTTTCTCAAACTCTTTCATAGCATCCATCATCATTGATACATCATCTGTAGTTAGCTCAATACCAAGATACTGCTCACTTAGCTCTGGAATAGCTAGATAAATGATCTGATTTTCAAGGTCGTTAACCATATCAATTGATACGATATCCTTATCACTTATCTTCAAGTTACCCTTAATAGACTGATTACCGTCTATGCTAGTTTCTAGATTTAGGTCAATATTCTTTAACCATTCAAAATCCATTTCGTCGCCAGCAAGCTCTTCAAGCATTGTGACACCTTCGTCAGATACCTCTACAGATATATTTGCAGTTTCACCAATCTTCATATCTGCGTTTTCAAGCACATAAGCGTCGTATACTGTAGATACTGAATCACAGTATGATTTTAAGCCATTTACCTCTACATAACGCAAATAGTCGCTGTCTGAACCAAATGATTTAACAAAAAAGCCAGTAATAGCTGAAAGATTACAGATTACAGCAATAACTACTAATACTACAGGCAAACCAATGAATAAAAGCTTCTTAGGGAATTTCTTCTTTGGCATTTCTTCTACATTGAAATTAGGAGCCATATTGTTGCCCCAGTTATTCATATCACCTTGGCCATACATTGGAATTCCACCCATATTCTGATCCAATGGCTGATTTCCAAATGGCATTTCTGCATTAGTATTTTCTTGATTTTGCATAGGAGCTTCTACTCCATTCTGTACTGGTGTCTGCTCAAATGGGTTTGCCAGAGTTGGCTGAGACACTACAGGGTTAGTAGCTTCTGCAATGTTTGGCTGTGAGTTTTGTACCTCATTATTTGAAGAATTAGTCTGTGCACCACAGTTAGGGCAAAAAACAGCATTATCTTCAATGTTAAATCCACAATTACCACAAAACATATTTAGTCCCCTTTTCAATTTAATTATAGTAATTTTACACTTTACTATATTAACAATATTATACAAAACCTATAATCGAATGTCAACTTATAAAAATCGAATAAAAACAGCTATTTTAACAAAAAAACAATCCGTATTTTATAAAATAAGTAATTGACAGATGTATTATTTTGATTTTATACAAAACACTGTAATAATTCAAGTAAAAATAAACGCTCTCTTAACTTGCTTATACAAATAAAGAGAGCATTAAATTATTTATTATCTTTAATCATTTTACTAATCACTTGCATAAGCTCTTGCTTGTTTGAATCGTCTAACATTCTATATGCAATTACTACATCTTTTTCATCTTTAGTAAGACTGTAAATTTTGTCATCAAAGCTTTGTTCATAAAAATCAGGAATATCTCTGCCATTTGCACTATCGGCAACCTTTGAATTAAGAGAAAGCTCCTGATTAATGCACTCTAGAAAAACAGCACAAGGAACATTAAAAATTTTAGAAAGCTTAAGTAGCATACTTGCACTAGGTGTTGTTTTACCAGTTTCGTAATAAGTATAAGTAGAACGATCTATATTTAAAATATTAGCAACCTGTTGTTGAGAAAGCTCACAGTTATCTCTATAATACTTTAATTTTAGTCCTAACTCTTTCATAATAACACTCCAATTAAAAGTTTATAAGATAATTATAATTATATATTTTAATGGTTACTAATTTTGTGAAAAACAGTCGCTAGATTTTTTGTACAATCTGGTATTAATTTTTTAATATTTGGTTGATATAGATAAGTTGATAGAGTAAATTATACTTTCTCAATAAATTTACTTTGTATTCTTCTTATTTCGGCATCTGTCCAGATTTTTTGAATTTTCTTTAAAACTTGCTCAAATTCTTCCTGATTTTTTACAATACAAGAATCTTCAATTTTGCACACTGTATTACCAAAGTGGTATTCAGCTACTATTGCCATAAATTCACCTCATTATATTTTATGCCGTTGTGGTTTGCTTGTGTGCAATAGTTAACCAGCACACTAAAGCTGTTATCTTTAGTGATAATAATATACAGTAAAGTATAAAACACAGAAATTAGTCACACGACTACTCATTTTATATATTAATAAATAAGAGGTGAATAAGATGAAACAATATGCAATGTACCTACGTAAATCAAGAGCTGATACAGAACTTGAAGCTCAAGGAGAGCTTGAAACCTTATCGAGGCACGAAGCAATACTTAAGGACTTTTCCCAAAAGCAAGGGCTATGCATTGGTAAAATCTACAAAGAGGTTGTGTCGGGTGAAACAATATCATCAAGACCTGTAATGCAACAGCTTTTGCACGATGTAGAGCAAGAAATATGGACTGGTGTACTTGTTATGGAGGTTGAGCGACTTGCACGAGGTGACACTATTGACCAAGGACTAGTCGCACAAACCTTCAAATACTCTAATACACTCATTATAACCCCTCATAAAACCTACAATCCAAACAACGAATTTGATGAGGAATATTTTGAGTTTGGCTTGTTTATGTCAAGGCGAGAATATAAAACCATTAATCGCAGACTTCAGACTGGTCGTTTACAATCAATTAAAGAGGGTAAGTTTGTAGGCAATAAACCTCCCTATGGCTACCGAAGAATTAAGCTGAAAGGAGAAAAAGGCTTTACACTTGAGCCTATACCAGAGCAAGCAGATGTAGTGAAGCAAATTTTTAAATGGTACGCTTTTGGTGATGAAAAAGGTAATTCTATGGGGTTT
>JAZSEI010000114.1:0-11748 GCA_045531635.1 Acutalibacteraceae bacterium | reverse complement strand
TAGATATATTAATTATTTATTACTTTGTAATTAGTTTGCTATGTGCAATCTTAATTAAAGCTCTTTCAGACTCCACCTCTTGAGGATACGGATAGGACTTTGCAACTTTTTCAAAATCATTCAGTATCGCTTCAGCCTTTGTACTGTTTTTCTCGAAAAGTAAAGCAAGTGCATATTCAGTACGAAGCACAGATGGATAACGTTTCATTGCTTTCATAAGCTTCTTTATTTCTTTAGTAAGCATATTTTCGATAACTTCAGGGCGATTTTCACTAATTAGTTCTACAAATATTCTATCACAGACAAGTAGGTCATGGTGAAGACCAAGTATTCCACTATCAATTGAAAGAATGTGCTTCATAAGAGTGTCAGCTTCTTCAAAGCTCTCTTCGTCCATCAATCTGTTACAAATAAATACACCCTTAGTTGCCACCATACTGTTTTTCATGGCTTCATCAGACGGCAGAGTAAACCATTCTGATGGCATATCCTTAAGCCGAACACCCTTTGAAAGCTGTTCGGCAAGCTTTAACTGAAGCCAGAATGCCTGCATTGCTTCTGCATTTTTTGATAAAGTAAAAGCATTGTAACCATCGTTATCAAGTAATCCCATACGCATTGGTATACCATTCATCATAGCAGTCATAAAGCCTACAACTGCAAAAATCATAAGAAGTGCAGATAAAAACGCAGTATCAGAGCAAAGTGAATATCCAACCAGAAACAGAGCACCTACAATAACATTGATAAAGGAACCACCAAGATTATATAAAACTATTGGAAATTTATCGTTCTTCATATCCGGTGGAGCCATAAGACATTGACCACCAGTGCCTGCAATGCTTAATCGTTTTAATTTAAGTTTTCCATTTTCCTTTAGCCACATAAAGGAGAAGATACGGAAAGAACTGAATTTATACCCTGTTAGCAAGCCGAATATAAGGTGACCTGCCTCGTGGATAATCACATGTAAAAAGTACGCAACGTATATTCCGATAAAAACACCGATAAATGATAGAATTTCTTGGTACAATGGTGCATTTTCGTCAATCTTATCAGTACACATAGTCATAATAAAACCACATGCTCCTCCAATCAATATCATAAAAGCCATACCTATGTACTGTTGCCATACCATTTTTTTCTTTTTTGTTTTTTTACTCATATTGTTATCAACCTTCTTTTTTTATTTTATACGCACAAGTAAAAGCACAATAAAAAACGGAAGCTATATAGAAAAAAGGTACTCCTTTTTTCTATTCGCTTTGCTTGTATAATATGTTATATCACAAAGTTGTTAAAAATACAATGCATTTCAACTCAATAAGCAGTTATTAATTTTTATGCAAACGGATTTTTTATAACACAGGCATATCTTTACTTACAAAACGAATTTATATTTAACTCTATATTTTTAACACTACAGCCTTTATAGTCAATCTTAAGCAGTAGATGCAATAACCGTAAAGAAAGTTGACCCCAAAAGTCAGAAAAGAATACTAACTTTTAGGTTGTTGCATTTTCAGAAATATTATGGATAAAGATTTAGGGTTTGTGAAGAAAAGTGTATAATGCACTTTTGTGATTATTCCTTTTTTGTCCTTTCTTTTATTGTAGCACGCTTATAAACAAATGCAAAAAAGTGTGCAAGCTATTTTTATAACTCACACACTTTATTTTATAAGTATTGGTTATTCCGTAACACCTCTAAATCTTTAATATTTTATACTATTTCAGTTCTTAACAATGGATAAAATTTTGGATCAAATTTTTTATCTGACGAATAGCATACCACAGCAAGGCTATGAAGTCAGATGAAAAATATGCCGAAAAGATATCTACTTGTTTGAAATTAAATAGTATTAAGATTTAGAACATTTCAATCTCTATATAAAATACATTAAACTTAATTTCATCTCTAGCTTATTTATCAGCCATCTTTAAGCTCTTTTACTGTTCTTATTTTTTGCTGAGTATTTTCAACACATTCAAATAATTTGTCCAGCTCATCAGTAACTTCATACAGTTCTACGCAACTATCTTTTATAAAATTCTTTCTTATTGCTTCATTCATTGCTGTTTCAATTTCATTATAATATCCTTCGATATTATAAATAACAATTGGTTTATTATGACGACACAGTTGCTTTAATGTTAGTATTTCAAAAAACTCTTCGTATGTTCCAATACCACCTGGTACTATAATAAAAGCGTCTGCATTATCCTCCATAATTTGTTTTCGTTCACGCATTGTTTCGGTAAGTATCATTTCATCGCAAAACTCACATACTGCTTCTATTTTTTCATCTAAGAAAAATTGTGGTATTACGCCAATAATATGACCTTTAGCCGAATGAACACCATTCGCAACGGCTCCCATCAAGCCTTTGCCGCCACCACCAAATACAAGTGAATGACCACGCTGTACCATTACTTTACCCAAATGTTCTACCTTTTCTTTGTAGATATCGTCAATAGTTGGCGACGCTGCACCATATACACATATTCTCATACTTTCATTCTCCTGAATTTTCAATTTAATCTTTCCATTTTTCAATTAGCTCTCGAATTTGAGAAGTGAGCTTAGCATTATCTTTATTAGCTCTACCCTTACGTTCTTTAGCTAATGCAAGTAGTCTTTCTGCTTCTGATACAAGATCATTATAAAGCATATTAGCACGTTTATTACCCTTAAACAGCTGTACTCGGTCAATTAATTTGCCTTCTGTATAAACTGTCATTTTTCCTGTAGCAAGGTCATACTCTGTACCACTATATGGAGCATCTGCCATATAACCTTTTTCAATCAATAATTTTTTGAAGTCTTCACAGGCACTATCATCTCCGTGATTTACAAATATCAATTCTGGCTTTTCTTTAAATGCTAAAACCCAGTTAATAAGTCCATCACAGTCTGCATGACCACTAGAACCGTGTAGTGTGCAAATTTGTGCATTTACAGCAATTTCTTCTCCAAAAAGCTTTACTGTTTTTGCTCCCTCTATCAGTTTTCTGCCTAATGAGCCTTCTGCTTGATAACCTACAAAAAGAATAATATTATTTTCCTGCCAAAGATTATGCTTTAGATGATGGCGAATTCTTCCTGCCTCACACATTCCACTTGCAGAAATAATAACCTTAGCTTTTTTATCCAAATTAATCTGTTTAGATTCCTCAGAGGTAACTGTCATATATATATCATCAAACCAAATTGGATTTATCCCTTCCTTTATTAACGCAATAGTTTCTTCATCAAAGCAAATTGGATTACACTGCATAAATATAGCTGTTGATTCTGCTGCAAGAGGACTGTCTACATATACAGGAAAATGTTCGTGCCCTGTTACTAATCCTTTTTGCTTTATTTCACGGATAGTATACAACAGCTCTTGAGTTCTACCCACTGCAAATGAAGGGATTATCACATTACCTCCTCTATCTAATGCCTGTTGAATATATTCTGCTAGCTCGTTTACTACATTACTTTTATTCTCATTATGCAGACGATTTCCGTATGTGGACTCAATAACAAGATAATCAGTTTCTTCAACAAACTGTGGGTCACGAATAATAGGCTGATTTATGTTTCCTACATCTCCACTAAATACGATCTTCTTCTCTATTTCACCCTCTGAAAGCCAAATTTCAATACAGGCAGAGCCTAAAAGATGTCCAACATCTGTAAACCTGATTTCTACACCTTCACCTGCAGAAACCAATTCACCGTAATTACATCTACGAAAACACGAGATAGCTCCGATTGCGTCTTGCATATTATATGTTGGCTCCACAGACTCTCTACCTGCTCGCTGTTCTTTCTTGGATTGCCATTTTGCCTCTGATTCTTGAATATAAGCAGAATCTCTCAGCATAATATTGCACAAATCACAAGTTACATCTGTAGCATATATCGAGCCTTTAAATCCATCCTTATACAGCTTTGGTAACATTCCTGAATGGTCGATATGTGCATGAGTTAAAAACACAGCTTCAATAGAATTTGCTGGAACAGGTAAAGCAATATTCTGAAAAACATCTATTCCTTGTTCCATACCACAATCTACTAAATAAATTTTCTCATTTACTTCGAGCAAAGTACAGCTTCCTGTTACCTCGTGAACTGCTCCTATAAATTGAATTTTCATTTGATACACCTCTCTGTTTTTTAGTATTTATACAAATCTTTATTTTATAAGTTGCTTCTCAAATCGAACGATAATCTTTAAGGGCAATCTTTTTTATTTATTATGATACAGCAAAAAATACATGGTGAATTTTACACCTTTTCTTAAATTGTAATAAAAATATCGTGGTTGGTCAATAGATAATTGTATATTTTGTCGTCATTTTAAAATTATTTATTATTGCTGTTGAAGTTAATTGCCTTATAAAAAGTATTTCAGTAAACTGATTAATAAAAATTATCATCTTTCACATAAATTTGAGATTTTGAATTACTTTATGAAACATAAAATTAAGCTTTGTAAAACCTATAATACTAAACTCTGATAAAAAGTGGACAAGGATTTGCGAGCAGATTTTGTGCCAAACGAATACTGACCCACAGGAAGGCTGTCGCCTTCCGAGGACGCGGTATGAAGTTTGGTGCAAAATACGCCGTAAAGAAGTCTACTTTTTAATAGAGTTTAGTATAAACTATAAAAGTGTAAAATAATTATATAAAAATAACTCAAGCTGTTTGGTTAAGCTTTTTATTTACTTCATTTATACGCTTTCTTACACTTATGTATTGACTAAACCATATGAATGCGTAAATTACTGCAAATACAGCAAAGTAAGTAATTCCTCCAACTATAGAATGCTCCATCCACTCGGTAACATATGCAATAGGAAAGCTTACAAAAGAAACCACTAAAAAGTGAACTACTGTTTGTTTTAAAATACTCCAATTATCCAGCTCCCATATTATTGACATACCACCAAATACAGCACCATACAACAATGAGCAAACTGTCTGGAATATAACTGCACCGATTTCGCTACCTATACTCTCTGTAAGTGAAGGCACAACAGGATAATAATTGCCATCTGCTATACATAGTGAAACAATAACACCTACAAGCTGAGTAATAAACAAACCACCTAACGCACTTAATACACTTCTTTTTAAAATTTCTTTAAACATAAAAACACCTCATATACCTAATATTTTTTTGATTTTTGATACATATCTTCTTGACACATAAGTGTCAGAGCCGTCAGAAAACTGCACACAGATTGTGCCTGCTAAGCTCAGGTCAAAATTTTTGACCTTTTTCAGATTAATTATTTCTGAATTTGACACTCTTACAAATTTTGGTAAGCACATCTGCTCCTCAATCTCGTAAAGTCGAGTTCTTACTGTATACTCCCCATTATCTGTCACAGCAAAAACCTTGCCTTGGCTTGAATAAAAACGGTAAATTCGCTCAGGCTCAAGAACCTCTACGCAATCATCCTTAAATCCAGTAATAACCTTTGGTGAGTCGTCTGAAAGCTTTTTCATAACCTCATTGACCTCATCTGTTATTCTGTCTGTTTTTATTATGATTTTGGGAATCTTATATTTTGCGTCAATGCTGATTTCTATTTGCATTACATTTCCCCCTTTCGAACTAAAGTATATCAGATCTAAAAAAATATACCACTGATTTTAGATAGTCGGTTGTTTTTGCAACATACTTGGTAATTTTAGCCATTTATATATAAATATATTATAGATTGATCCCTAAATTAAAACAAGCAAAAAAATAGACACTTATCAATCTTCTAACTGATAAGTGTCTATTGGCTTGCTTATTCTATTTTAACTTAATAACTGTCTATATACTCAAAGTTTTAGTTTCTTAGAAATTAAGTTTTTTATAATCTATATTCTACAATATCTTCTAACTTTTTTCTTGGTCTTTGCTTTGGTGCTTCGTCAGCATAACCAAGTGCTATTGCACCTACTAACTGATAAGTTGTATCAAGATACTCTGTTAATTCTTTGTATGCGTAACAAGTGTTAGCAATCCACAAAGTTCCCAAGCCAATTTCAGTTGCTTTTAACAACATATTTTGGATTGATGCACCAATAGAAAGTGTATCGAAAATCTCAACAAATCTATTATCAACATCGATTATATCAAATGGATTTTTCCCATTAGTATTTAAAACAGCAATGATAATTGGTGCCTGTTGCATAATGCTCAATGTGTTATTTGCGTCTGAAATTCCATTACGAGAATTAGGTAACAGAGCAAGCTCGCTTTCTTCTCTCAAAATTCCTTTCTTCATATGCTTGAGAAAATCAGATTTATGTTCACCACCAAGAACAACATACTTCCAAGGTTGTCGATTTTTAGCAGAAGGTGACATTCTTCCTGCTTCGATAATTTGTTCTATCATTTCTTTTGGAACTTGTTTATCTAAATATTTCCTAATACTTCTACGATTGCATATCACATTGATCATTTTGCCACCATCACATATAATTTATAGTTTAACATATTGTACCATATAAAATTAAAAATTTCTACACATTGCTATTCTGCAGCCTTAAAATTATAAATTGGCTTGATATGTGCAATAATTTCGGCAGTAGGTTCAATATTTGCTATAATATCATCCATATTTTTATATGCCATAGGTGACTCATCTAGAGTAGAAGTATTTACACAAGTAGTATAAATACCTGCCATTTGCTTTTGGTACTCTTCCATAGTAAGCTTTTCAAATGCAACGGAACGAGACATTAAGCGACCTGCTCCGTGAGGTGCAGAGTAGTTCCACTCTGAATTACCCTTACCAATACAGATAAGACTACCATCACGCATATTAATCGGAATTAACAGCTTTTCTCCTTTCTTAGCAGAAACAGAGCCCTTACGCAGAATCATTTCATCTACATCAATATAATTGTGGATAGTCTGAAATGCTTCAAAACCTGTAATACCTGTCTTTAGTAGCAAAATCTCAGCCATTTTCTCACGGTTACGCTTTGCAAATTGCTGACAGATATTTATATCGTGTAGATAGTCGTCCATAAATGAACCGAAAAGATAACAAAGCTCTTTAGGCATTGTCGGGGACTTCTCTTCCCATTCCTTCGCTAGTTGCTTTAAGGTGGATTGAATTTCACTTCTTCTACCCTGTTGCTTATATGTGCTAATGATTTCGTCACGCTTTTTAAAATACTCCTCTTTGCCTAGATCCAAATCAACTGCAATGGTTTGATAAAACTCAGCAACCTGTGTACCAAGATTACGACTGCCAGAGTGGATTATTAAATACTTATTTCCATTTTCATCAGTATCAATTTCGATAAAGTGGTTACCTCCTCCTAAGGTGCCAAGGCTTCTCTCTAGTCTTCTAGTATCCTTAAGATTTCTATAACAACGAAGCTGTGTTAAATCAAAGCGTTCTTGTCTGCCCTCCCAAACATTTCTGCCACAAGGAATAGAATGTGCAACCTCATCAAACTTTGCAAGGTCAATATCAATCTTACCTAAGCTTACAGTATACATTCCACAACCAATATCAACACCAACCATATTGGGTACAACCTTATCAACAATAGTCATTGTGGTACCAATTGTACAGCCCTTACCAGCGTGAACATCAGGCATTATACGGATTTTAGAATTTTCGAAAGCCTTTTCGTTGCACACTGCTTCAATTTGAGCATAAGCAGTAGGCTCAAGTTCGTTTGTATAGCATAAAGCAGTATTAAACTTACCTTTTATCTCTATCATAAAAATTTCCTTTCTTTGTAACAACACCGTTTAAATCTTTAACAGTTATCAAATGGTGATGACATTGTTTATGTGTTACCCTTGAGTATACCTGTAAGCTGTGTTAGTACATCTGTATTCCCGTTAAGGTTGATATTACCAACATTCTCACAGATACGCTCAATATACTCAAGCTCCTTGAGCTTGTAGAGTGTTTTGTTCTCGTCCATCAGCTTTGCTGTATTCAGCAATGATCTGGTAGAGGCAACCTCTTCTCGACGAGTAATTACATTTGCCTGTGCACGTTTTTCTGCAACCAGTACAGTGTTCATTATTTCACGAATTTCTCCTGGTAAAATAATGTCCTTTACACCAGCGTCTGTAATCTCAATAAAAAGCTCCTTTTCTTTCGCTTTTAACTTAGCAAATACAAACTCAGACATTTCTACTTTGTTTTCCAAAATCTCGTCAAGCTTATATTTTCCTACATACTCACGCAAAGCAAGCTGTGCAGCCACATGCATTTGCTCGGTGAAGTTATCAATCTCGGTATGTATCTTCACATAATCTGTTACACGGTAATTGCATACAAAATTAATGCGTAAAGAAACCTTATCCTGAGTTAATATCTCCTGTCCAGTAATATTCATCTGTGTTAGTCGGGTATCAACACATCTTGTATCAATCTTAACACCGTTTCTCCAAAAATAATATGTACCTGCATCAAGAATCTTTACAAACTTCTGATTGAAATATAGCAGTACCTTCTGATACTCTAAAACCTCAATCTTAGTATAGTAAAGAGGTGCCATTCTTGAAAAAATATATTCTGGCACGTCATCTGATACCTCTGTCTGAGATTTATCAACAATCTTAAATTCGTGCTTATCAATAATTGACCAAAAAGCATATTTACCATGAAGCAAAACATCTTTAAATTTGCCATTAATAAAATGAAGTGCTATTTCCTGGTCACCTACGTCAGCTACAACTACAGAATCTGCAACAGCTTTGTCTTTTAGAAGAGTTTCTAATTCGCAGTTACCAGATGTAACTGGAAATTCAGTCATATCTAATACCTCTATTTCTTTTCCACCACAAGCATAGTATTTGCCAGCAGTAAGCATTTTTATGTATTTTCCGTTTTTAAATAGTAGTCCTCTTTGTTTTTCGTTAATAATAATTTTCTTCATAATATATAATCCTCCTAAAGGTTAAATTGCATCAGCAATTACTCATGCACCAATTACGGTTGAAAATTTAAGTGATCGCACATATAAGCGGAAAGAAAGCTTTTGGCTTATATGTTTGAAACACGGTATCCATTCTCAAGCAAGGCAACTCGCACATTGCTAACGAAAAGTAATTTCTATTCATCAGCAGAGTAATTGCTTTTTTGTGATAGTGTTTGGTGTGCTTTTGCACATTACAATGGTTGTGGTTTTCTAACCCACATTTCTTTTGAGATTTTGAGCCTCGTTAGATATCAAAAAACATAACTGGCATATATCCTATTGCCAGGGAGCAAGTGATTCTTCTGGCATACACTTTGGCATAGCCTTGTGCACCGCAGTGTAGGTTAATTTTATACACACGCTTGAAGTAACCTTGCAAGGATATTTTACCAATATATTCCTTATATAACACGGAAAAAAAGCTGCGAACTCAATTAAGTTCACAGCTTTTTTGTTTTCTTAAACGCTCTATTATTAACTTCCTGAAATGATTAGGCTCTATCACTTCAACCATAGGTCCAAAGCTCAAAACACGAATAACAATTTCAGTTTCATCTGCTTTATTGTATTTAAGATAGACCAGATACATATTTTCATCAATTCGTTCTACTTGTTTTTCAAAATGTGCAAAATGCAACAAACATCGTTCTAGAGTATTACGTTCATCGAATATACGGAGTGTTAACACTTCTTTTGAGGATAGAGAAGCACTATGAGTGACAATTTTAGAAGTACAGCATTTTTCACACGATGTGATACGAGCCAGATTTATAGTTGCTCCGTAACGACATCCTGTGCTTATAATGCGAAATTTATCATCCTTTTCTGAATATTCTAGTCTTTGTGGAACAACTAAAACTGAAGAGCTATGCCCCTTACGATTAATCATCTGTATTTTAAGTGATTGTTTCTCCTTTAAAGCTGACAGAATAATCTGAAATCTTTTGATATACTCTTCATCCTCGTATGGGTCTCCATCATTATATCTGTCATAGATGCAATAATCATCTGATGTGAACAGTGGTTCAATACCGTCAAGAGATGAAAAATCTATATCAAACAATTTTATTCGTGGGTCTAACGAAATTGCCTTTAACCATTGTTTTTGAGTTAGTGTTAACGGCATTGTAGGTATATGTTGAATAGGAGTAGTCATATCTGCTTTTAAAAGCTGCCATTTTTCACTTTTGAGCGAAGGCAAAATACTTAGCACACTTTCGGCAAAAGCATTTTCACTAACTATTCTATTTATAGTCTTCTCGTCAGTATTATCGTTTAAGACACTTGTAATGATTTTGGCTACTGTATTATAGTAGGCAGAGTAAATTTCGTTAAATATCATACCACCACCTCTTCAATTCCGTAAATACGATACATATCTTTTATATCCTTTTTAAATCTCTTTTCAAGTTCTTTATTAGAAAAAGTAAGCTCGGTTATTCTGCAAATAAAAGTTCGTATCCAAGGAATCATTTCGCTTATGTCATAAACATCTGCCATAAAACGATATGTGTTATCATCAAGCTTTTCTATTTGCCCTACCCGCTTCTCTCGTTCAAGTCTTTGGACAATATGCTCTTCGTCATCAGCAATCTTAACAGTAAACTCAACATGCTCAAATGCGTTAAAGTGTTGACTCTTTGTTGAAACACCCCACATTTTCGACTTCATCTTATCAAGCTCTGCTCTTAATTCATCAAAACGGGGTGTTGGTGATTCGATTTTCACATTAGATAGATAATCAATTCTAAATGATTTAATTACATTAAAATCTGGCTGATAAGCTAGTAAGTGCTGTCTTCCATTCTGAACACTGATAAAAATCTGCAAAGGTATGATTCTGTTTTTTTGTGGCTCAACTTCACGACGGCTCAGGTTATCAACGCTAATAATACTTTTTTCGTGCATTGCTTTAAACAGTGTTGCTGTTACATCACTATCTATTGCAGAGGTTATGTAGTGGTGCTTGAAACTAAAACTATCGCTTTGCTTTTCTTGCTTATCAAGTAAAAAAGAACCAATAACACCACAAGGGGCAATCTCTGAATAGAAATTCAGCACATCAGTTATATCTGGCAAAGCAATTTTATCGGAACGTCGATACAACATTTTTCTACCAACTTTTTGAACTTCAATTATACTGTGTGATATATATTCTTTTAGCTTTTTTCTTACAGTAGATTCATCAAACATCATTGGTGCTTCAAAAACAGCTAAATATTCATCTATTTGCTCTAGTATTTCAGCCAATGACATAACCACTTCTGACGAATGAAGTATATCAAACAAAATAAAGTGCAGAGTTATATCTTTATCAGTAAAGCTTTTGGCCTTTAGTGCTTTATAGAATGGGTTATGCTGTGAAACACGGCTATCAATGGAAATAAATAAATTTTTACCTTCTGGAGTGCGTACAAAGCTCATATAATCACCAAGCCAGCTTTCTATTCTTCTACGCTCGTCATCATAAGAACGAGCGCTTTTTTTGGTATATTCCTCACGACTCTTAAAACCATATACATAGAATTCACGCATATAACTGCGTATTTTATCAAAATTTTTTATAAGCTCGCTATATGATGACATTGCATTCACCTCATTAAGATAACAAATATATTTTTGACTAATTATTTTAAAATATAGTTTTAAATCGTGTTTATTATATCACTAAATGTCATTTTCACGCAATATTTTTGAAATAATTGTATACAAACGCGATAAAATTAAAAATACCAAAATCAATTGATCTTAGTTAAAAATTAAAACAGTTATGGTATTTAATATATTATATACAGTTT
>JAZSEI010000143.1:0-46244 GCA_045531635.1 Acutalibacteraceae bacterium | reverse complement strand
TTACGGGTCTTCTTGTTTGCGTTGTTTAATTTTCAAAGTCCTGTTCGCTTCTCTTTAGCTTTTCGCTATCAAGTAGCTTTGTTATTATATCACATCGAGTTTTGTTTGTCAACACTTTTTTGAAATTTATTTTTCGTTTTTCTTTTCAGTTTCTAGCGAAACTTACTAAAAAACGTGTTTAAATTTCGTATTTTGTTGTCGCTCTCTGTGACAGCTTGATTATTATATCAAATCAAGTTTCATTTGTCAACACCTTTTTTTCAAGTTTTTTGAAGTTTTTTTCGCTCGGTTTGTACTAATCAAAGTCAACCATTAAGCTAATTTACACTTCAATTTTTCAACTTGTTTTCAGTGTTTTTACTGCCGTTTTTCGACAGCTTTGTTATTATATCGTTTTTAATCTATTTTGTCAACACCTTTTTAAAAAAACTTTTAACTTTTTGTTAACAAATAAAAAATCAGGTGCAACACCAAAGCATTGCACCTGTAAAATTATTGTTATTTAATTTTAAATTAACCACCCAAAACTGCAAGTAATACACCTGCTGCAACGGCTGAGCCTATAACACCGGCTACATTTGGACCCATTGCGTGCATTAGTAGGAAGTTTGTTGGGTTTTCTGCTTGTCCTACCTTTTGTGATACACGAGCAGCCATTGGTACTGCTGATACACCTGCACTACCGATAAGTGGGTTTACCTTACCCTTAGTTGCAACACACATTAGCTTACCAAATAGCACGCCACACATTGTACCTATACAGAACGCTAACAAGCCTAGTATGATTATAAACAATGTGTTTGGAGTTAAGAACACTGTACCCTTTGCTGTTGCACCAACTGTTACACCAAGGAATATAGTTACAATATTCATTAGCTCGTTTTGTGCTGTTTTAAACAATCTGTCTACTACGCCACTTTCTCTGAATAGGTTACCAAGCATTAGCATACCTACAAGTGGAGCTGCGTCTGGCAAGAAGATTGCAACAACTATTGTAACAAGTATAGGGAAGATAACCTTCTCTAGCTTTGATACTGGTCTTAGCTGTGTCATTACAATAGCACGCTCTTTTTTAGTTGTAAGAGCCTTCATAATTGGTGGCTGTATAATAGGAACAAGTGCCATATATGAATATGCTGCAACTGCGATTGGACCAAGTAAATGTGGTGCAAGCTTTGAGGTTACAAAGATAGCCGTTGGACCATCGGCACCACCTATAATACCAATTGCACCGGCTTCTTGTGGTGTAAAACCAAAGAAGATAGCACCAATAAATGTAGCAAAAATGCCTATCTGTGCTGCAGCACCCAGGATAAAGCTTTTTGGGTTAGCTATAAGTGGACCAAAGTCTGTCATAGCACCTACACCAAGGAAGATAAGTGGTGGATAGATACCAAGCTTAACACCCTGATACAAATAATAGAACAAACCACCATTTTGTGGAACATTGTAATATTCAATTCCGTTGATAATTGTTATTGCGTAGCTTTGCTTTTCGCCACCATGAGCTGCCTCGTACACAGCTCTTTCGATAAGCTCTGTAGTTGGAGCGTCCATAATAGCTGGATATAGATTAACCAGCAACATACCAAACGCTATTGGTAACAACAGCATTGGCTCATATTGTTTTTTTATTGCAAGATATAGAAGCACGATTGATATTAATATCATTACATAGTTCTGCCACGCCAAGGTAGCAAGACCTGAGCTTTGATACAATCCCACAAGTGCATCTAAAAAGCCTTGTAAAATTCCCATTCAAAAATTCATTCCTTTCTCTGATATATCGTACATTAAAATGGTCTTGTGTTATCCATAATTCCGGCTGTACTCCATACAGGTCGAGATTGAGGAACTCTTTTGATTGATTTTACCTTTACAGTACCTTGTCCATACATTGCGTCAACTGCTGCTGCAATTACAGCGATTACCTCGTCTGTAAGTCCGTTTTCGGCAACAGGTGCTGGTGTTTGTACTGGTGGTACCTCGGCAACCTTAACTGCTTCTGCTGATTTTTTAGCTTCTTCTTTTGCAGCCTTTTTATCAGCCATTGCCTTTTCAGCCTTAGAAACAATCGTACCATAAACTGTGATAAGCAATATCAACAAAATCAACACTGCAAAAACAACCACGAAGCCTGTTATAAGAATTTCAAGAGAAATCGAGGTTCTTTCAGCCATACTTAAAGCTTTATCAGCGTTCATTGCATCCACTCCTTTATTATTAAATTTTGTAAATAAAACAAGTCTATTCCACTGTTTTATATAGCTGTATATTATTATAACCTACAGTCACTTTATTTTCAACAATTTGCAATATTCATTTTTTCTGTTTTTAGCAACTTCGTCGAAACTAACAACATTTATGATTATTCTTTGCATATAAACAACAAAATATAAATTAATCTTATTTTATACTTTGTATTCACACATTAGCTATGCTACTATAATAAAAAAGGAGGTATTTTTATGAAAAGAATAGTATGCTTAATATTTGCTACACTTTTACTTTGCAGTGGCTGTTCTGCTCAACAAGCTAATGACAGCACTAGCAATAATACCAGCAACAGTACAACTGATAACGCAACCAATAGTGTAAACAGCTTTTCGTATAAAAAGGTCTGCGAATTTTACGAGTCAGAAACTGCTGGAATAAAGCGTTCTGACTTTGTAAACACCGAGAAATCCAGCATAAAAAACAGCGAACAGGCAATTGTACTTGCTAAAAAAGAATGCAATGTTGATTACGACACTATTGAAGTTGCTTATGATTCTGAAGAAAAAATTTACAGGGTTTCTTTCTTCAAAGAAGATTTTGCTGGTGGTAACCAAGATGTATACATAAACCAAGACGGTATTACAGAGCTTGTTGTTTCTGGTGAATAATATGCAACTAAACGAAGCTGTTTCTAAAAGAATAACAGAGCTATGCAAAGAAAGAGGCTTAACGCAATACCAGCTTTCTTTAAAATGTGGTGTGCCACAATCTACTTTAAGCACCATTATTAATTGCACGTTTCCAAGTATGAAAATGCGTATTATTTACGAAATATGTGAGGGCTTTGAAATTACGCTAAAGGACTTTTTTGATTCTCCTCTTTTTGACAGAGATAATCTGATAAATATTAATAAAACGGCACCTAAACCTATGGAAAGTTTGGGTGCCGTTTTATTTGAATGGTTTTGGTTCATCGATTAAGCCGATTAGAAAATCAGCAGAAACATTATAAAACTTACAAAGCTTAACAAGGTCGTCAATTTTTAGTTCTGCACGTCCTGCTTCAATATGATTATATCCTTGCTGAGATTTTTGCAGAATTTTACCTATTTCAGCTTGTGTTAAGTCGTTGTCTTCTCGAATATTTTTTATTCGTGTTCTGTAATCCATAAACATCATCCTAACTATAGTTAGTTTGCGTAAATAGTATCACACTCAATCTTTGAGTATTGACATTTACTCAAAGATTGAGTAAAATTGTCTTATAAACTAAATATAGAATTATTGTTATTAGTTTTTATTATTTATATGTTGAAAATTATTCACAAACACTGTATAATACGTGTATAATAATCACATTTGTGTAAAAAACGAATATCATTCAGTTTATTTATCAGATTATTAAATATTTAATAAATTACGTAACAAGTTTAGGAGGATTAATATGAAAAAAAGAATACTTACTATAATGATGCTATTAATTTTGCCATTTGCAACAAACAACAGTGCTTTTGCTCATTCTGGAAGAACAGACGCAAACGGTGGACATTATAATAGAAAAACAGGAGAATATCATTATCATAATGGTGGAGGCTCTTCATCTAATTCATCTTCGTATAGTTATACACCAGCTCCAACCACACCCCCAAAGGTATATGCCACAGAAATTAAAGTAGAAAATATACCGTCAGATATTAAAATCGGCGAAACTGTAAAGCTAAATGGTTATGTATATCCAACAGACGCAGAAGATCAGTATTTTTCTTGGAAATCAAGTAATACCGATGTGGCTACTATTAGCTCTGATGGCAATTTAGAGGCTGTCGGTGTAGGCACCACTGTTATTTCTGCTGAAACTACAAGAGGAACAAAAACAGAATATACCATAACGGTAAAAGAGATAGAAGCTGAAAGCATTAGCATTATAGGTAAAAAAACTGAAATGCTAATAGGTGATGTATGTGAATTATCAGTTGAGTTTTCTCCTGCAAACACTACCAATAAAGAAATAGTGTGGAAATCAGAAAACGACACTATTGCAAACATTGACGAAAATGGAAAAATTAAAGCATTAGCAACTGGTACCACCACAATTTCAGCAACACACAATAACTTATCAGACTCATTTGTATTAGAGATAAAACCAATCGAAGCAACTAACATAGAAATTGAATGTTACACTGCAAAAAACAAAAAGGTGACAGATGATTTTAAATTCAAAACAGATACTAATCTTTATTTCAAAGCATTAATATTACCTAATAACGTAACCGACAATTCGGTTAAATGGTCTGTTGATAATTCAGAAATTGCTAAAATTGATAAAACTGGGATGTTAACAGGGATTAAGCAAGGCACTGTGGTAGTCACAGCAACCACTTCGAACAGTATTACCGATTCGATTGAAATTGAGTTTTATAACGCCCACCCAACTGAACCAGCAACCGAAAAAGCAAGTGAAACGCCAGCTGATACATCAGATAATCCTGTTATTGAAGCTATAGCGACCATTATTGTAATAGCATTCATAATTGCCGTTGTAGCTATAATAGTTGTTGTTCCAATAATAATAGTTAGATTTATTAAGAAAAAAAGCTCTAAATAATAACAAGCAATAAATGTAGGTGACTGATTTTAAAACACAAAAATCAGTCACCTTTTTATTTGCTTATTTACATTTACACGCATATAGCACAAGCTTACCGAATATATTGTTATTACCCGACCTAGAAAAAAGGGGGCGATAAAAAATGGCTTTTTCTGATTTAGAAATTTTAGCTCGCATAGTAAAGTGCGAAGCTGGTGGAGAAGGTGAAAACGGTATGAAGGCTGTTGCCTGCGTGGTGATGAATCGTGTTAACATTACCTACGGAGAATACGGCAGAATTGAAAGTACAATAAGAGCAGTAGTTTATCAGCCTGGGCAGTTTGACTGTGTAAGAGAAACTATCCGTGGTAGCTATAACCAACAGAACATCTATAATATGCGACCCGAACAAATCCACTATGATGTAGCAAACTGGGCAATCGCAGGCAATCGATTAACTAATTTAGGCTTTGCGTTGTGGTATTTTAATCCGTTTAATCCTAGGTGCAGGCAATACTTCCCCTCTAATGTAGGTGAATTTGTAATACGCATAGGCGACCACTGCTTTTACAACCCTACATCTGCTTACGCTGATACTTAATATTGAACTTATCTGATTTATGGAGGCTTATCTTATATGAATAACAATATGGGTAATAATATGCGAAACAATATGAGTAATAACATGAACACTCAAGAAAATCTGCAACGCTTACAGGACGACGGCACATACAGCAATATATCTGAAGATCGTACCTTTAACACACCTGTTCAGCAAAGCTTTAACACTCCCGAAATGCAAGGCTCTATGCAGAAAATTCTAGCCGATAATATAGGCGAATATGTTGTTGTAGAATTTCTTATAGGTACCGACAGAATGAACCGAAAGCAAGGTATACTCTATTTTGTTGGCACAAGCTTTGTAACACTTTACGACGACGTACATAACAACTACATTGTATGCGATATATTCTCGATAAAGTTTGTTTACTTCTACTACCCTGGTCAGCGTCCGTCAAGGAATTTTAATGTTTTGCCAAACAGCAATGGTAATTCATAATTTATAATGCATAATTTATAATTTATCAAAAATAAAAGTCACAGCGAATTATAAATTGGCTGTGACTGTTTTTATTTTACCACCAACTAATTTATACGAAAGCTTGCACCATCTTTTGCATAGTATTAATAGGTGATGTAATGAAACTAAAAAGATTTTTAATAAACAGTGCCTTACTTACAGTTGCGTCTGTAATAACACAGGCTTTATGTATGATTTTTAGAATTTATATGAGCAATACCATTGGTGCCGAGGCTATAGGGCTTTATCAGCTGATTTTAACGGTATATGTTTTTGCTGTTACAGCAGTTACCTCGGGTATAACTTTGCTTGTTACCCGACTTGTTACCGAGGCTGTTGCTCTTGGCAGTTTAGAAAAAGTAAAATCCATTGTAAAAAAATGCACATTAGTTGCACTAGCCACAAGCTTTTTAGTTGGTGGTGTGCTTTACTTTGGCAGTGACTTTTTCGCCGATAATGTGCTTAAGCAGAGTATCGCAGATATTTCTTTAAGAGCACTTGCACCAAGCTTGCCTTTTATTGCAATATCTGCCTGTGCAAGAGGCTACTTTTTCGCTATGCGTCAGGCTGTAATAACTGCTGGCGAACAGCTTATTGAGCAAATTATAGAAATGGGCGTTTTCAGTATTCTGGTTAGCATTATGGCTCCAAAAGGTATAGAATATGCCTGCTGTGCTGTGGCAATTGGTGCAACTGTGTCTGAGGTGCTTACAGCTGTATATTCAATGGTTATGTACTTTATTTCTACCAAAAAGCTACCAAATAGCTCTAAAGGCTTTAGAGTAGGTAAGCATTTGCTTTTTATCGCCTTACCTGTGTCGCTTAGTGCTTGTCTTAGAAGTGGATTAAGCGTAATTGAACATTCAACAATACCAACAGGCTTGATAAAATATGGCTATGATAAGCACACTGCACTTGAGGACTACGGAATGGTAACGGGTATGGTAATGCCTTTGCTTGCGTTCCCGTCGGTTGTGATGTTCTCGGTTGCTTCTATGATTATACCAGAGCTTAGCGAAGTTTACGCAAGGTCTGACCATAAGCAGATACAACGTATAGCCTCAAATATGGTAAAGCTCGTTTTGCTGTTCTCTATACCTATAGCTGTTATATTCTCGTTCTTTGGCAATGAGCTTGGTGTGCTTATTTACAAAAATGAAATTGCAGGCAAATACATCTGCATATTCTCGCTACTTGTACCTATAATCTATATGGATAGCATTGTAGACGGTATGCTAAAGGGACTAAACGAACAGCTGCATTACCTTACATATAACATAGCCGACTCGTTTATAAGAGTAATACTTGTAATACTGCTTATACCAAAATATGGTATGGTAGGTTTTGTTATTGTAATGTACATAGGTGCAATTTTTAACACAGGGCTTTCGCTGTTAAGGCTTATAAAGGTTGCAGACATAAAAATAAAGGTGCTAAGCTGGGTGTTAGCACCTTTGGGGATTACCGTGGTATTATGTATGATAGTAAAGCTTGCGATTAATTATATTTAAAGCTTTTTAAGCACTCTTATCCAATAGTGTGCTGTAAGTGTAAGTTTGTCGGTTTGCTCTAGCTTTTCTCTGTTTTCTTTTTTTATTCTCCACAGGTGTGGTGTCATCATAAGCAGATTTTTAAGCTGAGCATTATCAAGCGTAAACGAAAACTCCTGCTCCTCTACGCTTACCTCTTTGAATTTATCGCTTATATAGGCTGGCTTTTTATCTTGCTTGTACACCTCGTCATAAATAATATGCTTTAGCTCTATAAGGTGGTTATTGCCTGCTATAACCTCTATTATATAGCCACCCTTTTGCAAAATTCGTGTGTATTCGTCCTTTGATATAAGCGAAAACATAGCTGTAATAAGCTGTGTGCTATTATCCTCTACAGGCAAACAGCCTGCTGTAGCAACTGCCCACACAATTTCTTTGCTTCTGCTACACGCCATTCTTACTGCGTCCTTAGAAATATCTATACCCATACAGCTACAGTCACCAACTGCATTTTTTATAGCTGTTGTGTAGTAGCCCTCTCCACAGCCAATGTCAACTATCTGTGGGTTTTCTATGCCACGCATAAGCTCGGCTGATTTCTGGGTTACTGCGTTGCAAATAGGCATATATATTCCACTATTTAAAAATTCTCGCCTTGCAACAAGCATTTCTTTAGTGTCGCCCGGGTGCAGTGATTTTTTATTCTGTACTGGCAACAAATTTACATAGCCCTGCTTTGCAAGGTCAAAGCTGTGTCTTTTTACACAGCTGTAGCTTTTTTCAGCCCTTGTAAGGGGTTTGCCACATATTGGGCATATCATTTTTACATTATTATTCAATATTATCACCATTTTAATTATATTACTTTAGTCTGCTATTATCAATATTAAAATAAGCAATAAAAACAATATTGACAATTCACAAAAAATAAAGTATGATTAGTTATACAAATCATACTTTTGGAGATTAATTGCTTTATGAAGAAAACACTAAACGGTTTAACTGCATGGACTGTAAAAATTGGCGAAAAGGGACAATTTGTTATACCAAAGGAAGGCAGAGATATGCTTGGAATTAAGCCAGGTGATACAATACTGGTGCTGGGAGATCCTGAAAGAGGTATCGCAATACCACCTAGGCAAATGATGGACAAATATATATCCAATATATTTAATGAATTATCTAAAGATAGTGAGGAGAAAAAACTATGAGCAAGATAGTATTCTTTTGTATTCCTGCACACGGTCATACCAACCCAACACTTGGTGTTGTAGCCGAGCTTGTAAAGCGTGGGCATGAGGTGATATATTACTCATACACACCATTTAAAGAGAAAATAGAAAATCTTGGTGCTAAATTTATTGCTTGTGACGATTACGATATGGAGCAGAAGCTTACTCCCGAAGACGCTACCAGAATAGGAAAGGACCTAGCCTTTTCTACCGAAATAATTGTTGATACCACATTGGCACTTGATGATATGGTATGTAAGCATATAAAGGAATTACAACCAGATTGCATTGTTGCAGATTCTATGGCTGTATGGGGTAAGGCAATTGCACTTAAAGAGGGAATCCCATTTGTATCATCAACAACCACCTTTGCATTCAATCAATATTCCTCAAGAATTATGAAAAAAAGCATAGGCGAATTATTTGCTATGATATTCTCAATGCCTAAAGTAAACAAAAGCATTAAACGCTTACAGGATAAAGGCTACCCTATAAATAATATTTTAGATATTCTTCAAAACGACAACAACACAAACACAATTGTATATACCTCACCCGAATTTCAGCCTTGTGCAGAAACCTTCTCTGACAAATATTCATTTATAGGGCCATCTGTTCGACCTGTTACAGAGGATATTGAAAAAACTCATAGCAAGCTGGTTTACATTTCTATGGGTACAGTTGTAAATAATTCACTTGATTTTTATAAAAAGTGTATATCTGCGTTTGCGAATACTGACTATCAGGTAATTATGTCTGTGGGTAATATTATAGACATAAAAAACCTTGGCAATATACCTAGCAACTTTACAGTAAAGAGCCATGTAGACCAAATTGCTGTTCTTAACAAGGCAGATGTATTCTTATCTCACTGTGGTATGAACAGTGTAAACGAAAGTCTTTATTACCAAGTACCACTTGTTACATACCCACAAACAACAGAGCAAGCAGGAGTTGCTACCCGAGTAGAACAGCTTGGTGCAGGTGTTCGCTTAAAAAAAGCAAGTGCAGAGTCTATTCGCAGTACTGTTGATAACGTAATAAATACAGCCTCTTACCGTGAAAACGCTGTTAAAATTTCGAACGGATTTAAAAAATGTACAGGTGTAAAGGGTGCTGCTGACAAAATTGAAGCCATGTGCAGATAATCTTCACTAAATTAAATATAATCTCAAAAGCCGACGCTGATGCTCGGCTTTTTTTATAGCTTGATAATAAAAATAATAAGTGATAAAATCATACTTAAAGGAGTGACGGCTATGAAATTAAAGCTTAAAATCATAACAATATTTACACTAATTATTTCTATATTGTTCTTATCTGGCTGTTATAATACAGAAACAACAGCAGAAACCCTAGAGGGACTGAACGTACATATAATAGATGTAGGTCAAGGCGACTGCACATTGCTTGAATGTGATGATTTATATATGCTTATAGACGCAGGTGAGGTTGACTATGGCAACACCGTTGTTGATTACCTAAAAAAATATAATGTAGACAAGCTTGACTATATGGTAATAACTCACCCACATTCTGACCACTATGGTGGAGCAAAAACAGTGCTTGAAAGCATAAAAACAGAAAATATAATTTTAAGCGAAGCTTACAGTACAACTCGTTCGTGGGAAAGTCTTATTGATTATATAGACCAAAACAATTACAACATTATTATGCCTAAAACCTCTGACAACTTTACACTTGGCAAAGCTACTGTTACAGCCTTTGTGCCAGAAATCGACAACGATGATTTAAACAACTGCTCTATTATTCTAAAGGCAGAGTATAAGGGTATGTCAGCACTATTTACAGGCGATGCCGAAAAGGCAGAGGAGCAGGCTATGCTTGACTCTGGCTTTAATGTAAAAGCCAATCTTTTAAAGGTTGGTCATCATGGCAGCAGTACAAGCACATCAAGAGAGTTTTTGCAAAAAGTAAACCCAGAGTATGCAACCATAAGCTGTGGTAAAAATAACGATTATGGTCACCCACACCGAGAAACAAATACTATTCTTAAACGATACGGCATAGATACCTTTCGTACAGATGAGCAAGGTGATATTGTTATTAACCTTAATAACAATACTATAAAGGTAGAAAGCTTAAACGGACAATCTGTAGCTACCAATATTGACAGTAATTTACAAGATACTATATCTGATACTTATATAGGCAATAAAAACTCAAAAGTATATCATACTAACAGCTGTGACTCTGTAAATAAAATGGCAGAGAAAAACAAGGTTGTGTTTAATTCTGCTGAAGAAGCAGAAAACAGCAATTACACAGCTTGCAAAAATTGTAATCCTTAAAGAAAGTGAGTAGCAAATGAAATTCGTTTTTAAATTATTAGGCAAATATAAAAAAGAAGCCATACTAGCACCATTTTTTAAGCTACTAGAGGCTTTGTTTGAGCTTTTAGTACCTCTGGTTGTTGCAAGGCTTATAGACTACGGCATAAAAGAAGGCAACAAGGGCTATATAACAGGCACACTTTTATTTTTAGTGCTTTTAGCAGCAGTTGGTTTGGTATGCTCAATTACAGCACAGTATTTTTCTGCAAAGGCTGCTGTTGGTGTAGGCACACGCTTACGCTCAAGGCTTTTTAAGCATATACAATCACTATCATTTACCGAGCTAGACAAGCTTGGCACAGCTACAATGATAACCAGAATGACAAGTGATGTTAACCAAGTGCAAAACGGTGTTAATATGCTGTTAAGGCTTGTGTTACGTTCACCATTTATTGTATTTGGTGCAATGATAATGGCATTTACAATAGACGTTAAAAGTGCCTTGGTATTTGCTGGTGCAATACCTGTGCTGATGGCTGTTGTATTTGCAATAATGCTTATTAGCATACCATTATACAAGCTTACACAAAGCAAGCTTGACCTTGTTACTGCTAAAACAAGAGAAAATTTAACAGGTGCCAGAGTTATAAGAGCCTTTTGCAGAGAAAAGGAAGAAATTCACACCTTTAAAAATCTTAACAACGACCTTACTCAAACACAAAAAAGAGTAGGCAAGCTGTCTGCACTTATGAACCCTGTAACCTATATAATTATAAACATTGCAATTATTCTGCTTATATGGGTTGGTGCTATAAGAGTTGAGTATGGCATACTTACTCAGGGTGCTGTAGTTGCACTTTACAACTATATGTCACAAATTTTAATTGAGCTTATTAAGCTTGCAAATCTTATTATTACTTTAACAAAGGCTGTTGCCTGTGCAAACCGTGTAGAGGCTGTGCTTGATATAAAATCCAGCCTTGAACATATAGAGAATGACACAATCAAAACAGATAACCACATCGACTTTATAAATGTAGGCTTAAAGTATAAAGACGCAGGTGAAGAAAGCCTTAGCAATATAAGCTTTAGTGTTAAAAAGGGAGAAACCATTGGTATTATCGGTGGTACAGGCTCGGGTAAGTCATCACTTGTGGGGCTTATCCCCCATTTTTACGACTGCACAAGTGGTGCTGTGTATGTAGACGGACTTAATGTAAAGTCGTATTCAAAAACAGAGCTACGAGAAAAGGTAGGCATAGTTTTACAAAAGGCTGTACTTTTTAAGGGTACTATAAAGGATAATCTTTTATGGGGTAATGGTAACGCAAGCGACGAAGATATTAACCAAGCAATTACAACTGCACAGGCTACAGACGTAATTGCAAGCAAGCAAAACGGACTAAACGAAATACTTGAGCAGGGTGGTAAAAATCTTTCTGGTGGTCAACGCCAAAGACTTACAATTGCAAGAGCCTTAATTAAAAAGCCAGAAATACTTATTCTTGATGACAGTGCGTCAGCACTTGACTATGCAACAGACGCAAAGCTAAGACAAGCCTTAAAGGAATTAAAGGATACCACAGTATTCATAGTATCTCAACGCACAGCCTCTATTATGTCGGCTGATAAAATTATAGTATTAGATGACGGAATTATTGCTGGCATTGGCACTCACGATGAGCTTTTAAACAGCTGTGAGGTATACAGCGAAATTTATTATTCTCAAAAAGGGTAGGTGATATTGTGACACAGAAGCAAACTATAAAACGAGTTTTAAACTATATAAAGGATTACAGAATATACCTTGTTATATCAATACTACTAGCTGTTGTTACAGTAGCACTAACACTTTATATACCAGTGCTAGTGGGTAATGCTATTGATTGTATAGTTGATAAGGGCAAGGTTGATTTTAACGCTATAAAACCAATTTTAATACAAATAGCAATTGTAGCAGTATCAACAGCAATTGCACAATGGGTAATGAATATATGCAACAACAAAATAACCTATAATGTATCACGAGATATACGAAACAAGGCTATAAAGAAAATAGAAAAGCTACCACTTAATTATATCGACACTCACCCAAGTGGCGACACTGTAAGCCGTGTAATTGCAGATGTAGACCAATTTTCTGACGGTTTGCTTATGGGATTTACTCAGCTTTTTACCGGTGTGGTAACTATTGTAGCAACACTATGCTTTATGCTTTCACTTAATTTTATAACAACACTTGTTGTTGTGCTTATAACACCACTTTCGCTTTTTGTTGCAAAGTTTATAGCGTCTAAAACCTATAATATGTTCAAACAGCAATCAGAAATTCGTGGCGAGCAAACAGCCTTTATAGAAGAAATGATAGAAAACCAAAAGGTTGTACAGGCATATACTCACGAGGATGAAAACGAGGAGAAATTCGACAGCATAAATCAGCGACTATACGAAAGCTCATTAAAGGCAGTTTTCTTTTCATCAATAACAAACCCTAGCACACGCTTTGTAAACAACATAGTATATGCTGGTGTTGCCTTTGTGGGTGCTTTAATGGTAATAAACAATTCGCTTACTATTGGCAATTTAACCTGCTTTTTAAGCTATGCAAACCAATACACAAAGCCATTTAACGAAATATCAGGCGTTATAACCGAGCTTCAAAACGCACTTGCCTGTGCAACAAGAGTTTTTGAACTTATAGACGAAGCAGAAATTCCACCTCAACCCGAAAACGCAATAGAGCTTGACTCTGTAGAGGGTAATGTAGAGCTTAACAATGTATATTTTTCATACACTAAGGATAAAAAGCTTATCGAGAACTTTAACCTGCTAGTAAAGTCAGGTCAGCGTGTTGCAATAGTTGGACCAACAGGCTGTGGCAAAACAACGCTTATTAATCTGCTTATGCGTTTTTACGACACCACAAGTGGCGAAATAATGGTGGACGATAATGAAATTAAAAGCCTTACACTAAAAAGCCTACGTCAAAGCTATGGTATGGTTCTGCAAGAAACATGGCTTAAGGCTGGCACAATAAGAGATAACATCACTATGGGCAAGCCAGACGCTACCGAAGAAGAAATAATAGAGGCTTCTAAAAAATCACACGCTCACAGCTTTATCAAAAGACTTCCGAACGGCTATGATACAGTAATAGGCGAAGACGGTGGAGAGCTCTCTCAAGGACAAAAACAGCTGTTGTGCATTACAAGAATAATGCTTACACAGCCACCAATGCTTATACTGGACGAAGCAACCTCATCAATCGACACACGCACCGAGCTTAAAATTCAACAAGCATTCAACAAGCTTATGCAGGGCAGAACAAGCTTTATTGTTGCACACAGACTTTCTACTGTACGCAACGCAGATGTTCTGCTGGTGATGAAGGACGGTAATATTATCGAGCAAGGCACACACGACGAATTATTAGCCAAAGGTGGCTTTTACACAAAGCTGTATAATTCACAGTTTGCACAGTAATAATATAAAAATAAAACCCGAAAAGCTTGAAAGTTTTTTCAAAGCTTTTCGGGTTTCTTTTGTAAACAAATTACCAACCATAAATATTGCGAAGCACGCCATACAGCATAAATGCAACTGTTATTACTGTGGTTACGACTTTTTCCCACTTTTTTAGCTGAATATCATCATAGCGTATGTACATATAAACTACTCTTATAAACAAATACATCAGAAAAGGTGCTATCAGCAATGCTCCTCTGTTATACATCCAGGCAGATTGTAAATCTCCCTTTAAAATGCTTATACATACTCTGGAGATTCCACAGCCTGGGCATTGTAAGCCTGTAACAAAATGAAATAAGCACGGCAAACCAAATCCGATTTTATTACATATTAAAAAGTATGCAAAACCTACTATCAGCAAGCCTATGCAATCCCTTGCTACCTTTTTTGCTCTTATTTTCATCTATTATTATCAGGGTTGTTAGGATTATTTAAATCATTTGGATTGTAATAATTAGGATTATAATAATTTGGGTTATAGCTTTGGTTATTATTGCTATTATTATTGTAATTATAGCCATTGTTATAACCATTGTTTGCATTAGGATTGTTATACATATTAGGGTTATAGTAATTTGGGTTATTATACTGCTGATTATTGCCATAATTATTATACATACCGTTATTATTTGGCATACCATAATTTGGCATATCGTAATTATAACCAGCATTACCAGTTGGGGCATCAATTATATTATTAATCTCGTTTTGTATTAAGCACATTGATACCATACTCAAGCCTAAAACAGCTAATACCAAATAAATAACTTCTTGCGAGCTATCTGACATCATATTACGCATAGCCTTAGCCTTTTTTATTCCTTGACCAGCCTTAAAGAACCAATAAAACAAATAGAATCCACAGGTTACAAGCGACAACAGCACCAGCGTACCACCACTTGCACCGTTTTTCTCGTTGGATACCTTATCTACATCCTCAGATAATTCAGCCAACCAAATAAAGCTGTAAACACCACAAGTAACAAGTGATAAAATAATGCAAAGTAAAATTTCCTTCTTCTTCATAATGCTTCACCATTCCTTTTAAAAATTTAATAAAATAATATATTAAAAAATTATAAATTTAATGCCATTACATAGTCGTCCATATAAAAGCCATTGCCAATATCTGCCTTTTGCTCCTTTATAATATCAAAGCCAAAGTGCTTGTAAACCTCTATTGTGTTATAGTTGTATCGGTTTACTGTAAGTGTAATTTTATCCTTAGTATAATTTTTTGCTATTGCCTTTATATTTTCAAGCATTTTAGAGGCTACACCCTTGCCTCTAAATTCCTTTTTAAGATATAGCTTACTTAAAAATAATGACTCATCTTGTGGCTGTACACCAAAATAACCTGCAATTTCTCCGTTATACAAAGCAAAGTAATATTCATAGCCGTTATCCAGCTGACCTGTAATACCCTTTACAGACTGAAATTTATCGACCATATACTCCACCTGTTCTATACCTAAAAGTGGTGTAAAGTATTCGTGCCAAATTCCATTTGCAACCTCTGCAAGAGTAGCTACATTATTACGCTCAACCTTTTCAATAGTAATACTCATATGTATATTTCCTTTCAAAAGCAAAAAACGGCTACAAGCTGTAGCCGTAGTTTTTATTTTTTATTATGTATAATTGCGTTAGCAATTATTCCTCTTTATCTGATTCACTTGCTACAACAGGAACCTGAGTTTTTACAGGCTGAGCAGGTCTTTGGCTTGCCTTGATATTCTGTCTTGTCTTTTTGATTTCGTTAACCTGTGCTGTTAGCATTTCGTCTGCTTGTCTTAGCATTTCGTCAACATAACCATTTGCAGCCTTACGCATATCTCTTGACTTTAGCTTAGCATCTGTAATAATCTCGTTAGCCTCTGCCTGAGCCTGTCTTACGATTTCGCTCTGAGTTACTAAAGACTTCTTCTTGTCTTCAGCTGAACGGATAATGCTTTCTGCCTCTGCCTTTGCGTCAGCAATAATCTTCTGTCTGTCAGCAACTATAGCCTTAGCCTGACGAACCTCTTGAGGTAGTGTGTCCTCGATGTCATCTAAAAGCTCTTTTAGATTCTCTACATCAATAACACTTTTACCACCAGAAAGTGGCAAAACCTTTGCGTCCTCAATTGTTTCTCTTAGCTCTAACAATAA
Organism: Acutalibacteraceae bacterium; assembly: GCA_045531635.1. Classification (GTDB taxonomy): domain Bacteria; phylum Bacillota; class Clostridia; order Oscillospirales; family Acutalibacteraceae; genus CAG-964. The sequence goes on along the minus strand of JAZSEI010000143.1, from coordinate 29,661 downwards.
ATCTTCTACTTTCATTCAAACCATCCTTTTCATTTTAGACCTCAAAATATATAACATTAACCCAACATTCAGGCTATGCATTAAACATTTTTCGATAGTCTTTGTTTTATTTCGTCGTGAATACACTCGGGAACAAAATTTGTAATATCGCCGTTAAGCGTAGCAACCTGCTTTACAATGCTAGAGCTTAAATACATATATTCTGCCCTAGATGTTAAAAACATGGTTTCTAAATCGGGGTTAAGTGTTTTATTAGTAAGCGACATCTGAAATTCATATTCAAAGTCTGACATCGCCCTTAATCCCTTAACAACAGCTGAAGCTCCTGTTTGTCTTGCATAATCTGCAAGCAAACCGTCAAAGCTTTGCACCTCTATATTATCATAGCCACACAAAGCCTTTTCTAAAAGCTTAATACGCTCTTCTATAGTAAAGCTTGGCTGTTTAGATGAATTTATAAGAACAGCCACAATAACCTTATCAAACATATTTGCTGCACGGGTTATTATATCTATATGACCCAATGTTACAGGGTCAAAGCTACCAGGACATATTACTGTTCTTTCCATTTATTCAGTCACATCCTCACAACGGTATGTACTTACTATAATTTTACCATAACGATAATTTCTGTCAAGTACAAAACCATTAATTTTTTCGGGTATTTCTTCATTACTTGGTCTTTCACATATAATAGTACCTGTTTTTTTCATTTGTAAGGCTGTTAAAGGTAGCACCTTTTGTAAAATTCCTGTACCATAAGGTGGGTCTAAAAATGCTAAATCAAACTTTTCTTGCTGTTCTCTTGCTATAAATGCAACCGAATCTGTGTTAAAAACCTTGGCGTTAGCTTCTAACCCAGTGTTTTTAAGGTTTGATTTTATTACATTTATCGCTTCTCGTCTGTTATCAACAAAAACTGCACTTTTTGCACCACGGCTTAAAGCCTCTATACCCATTTGACCAGAGCCTGCAAATAAATCAAGAAAAGCTCTGCCCTCTACATCAAATTGAATTATATTAAATACAGACTCCTTAACCTTTTCTGTAGTTGGTCTAATGTCTTGACCCTCAAGGGTTTGAAGTCTTCTACCTCTTGCTATGCCAGTGATAACTCTCATACCATACCTACTTTCATAATCATACGATATATTATCTCTTATATTAAACAAATTGTCAACTGTGAATAAAACAACATTACAGCCTGTTTTTACCATTTTTTAGTAAATCTACTAAAAATAACGATTGCTTTATTCTATATTATCTGCTTTATTAAAATAATTATAAACTGTTCTTGCAACAACAGTATTCATTGTTGGTGCGTTTTCAAGCTCGTGTAGGTCGGCTGATTTAATATTTGCAATCGTACCAAAATGCTTTAGTAGTGCCTTTGCTCGCTTTTCGCCTACACCGTCAATCTCGGTTAATGAGCTTTTAAACGCTGTGTTTTTTCTTTTTTGGCGATGATAGCCAATCGCAAAGCGATGAACCTCCTCTTGAATGTTCGACACAAGTGTAAAAACATTTCGTTTGTTTGCAATTGCAATTTCACTACCACTATCTGTAATTGCACGGGTACGGTGCTTATTGTCTTTTACCATACCAAAGGTAGGGATATCATAGCCTTTAGCGATCATAACAGCTTTTACTGCATTTACCTGACCCTTACCACCGTCAAGCAATATAAGGTCTGGCAATCTTCCAAAGCCTACACCCTCTTTTTTATGCTTTTCGTATTCGTTAAGTCGTCTTTCTATAACCTCTGCCATAGAGCCATAATCGTCCTGACCTAAAAAGCTTTTTATTTCGAACTTTCTATAAGCACTTTTTAGTGGCTTACCGTCCTCAAACACCACCATACCACATACATTTGCAGTACCATTCTGGTTAGATATATCATACGACTCTATATACCTTGGCAAGGATTTTAGCCCTAAAAGCTCACCAAGCATATTAAGTGCCATAGTGTCTTTACCTACATTACCTCTTAAATGAGCCAAATGCTCGGCTGCATTATTTTTGCACATTTCAACAAGCTTTAGCTGGTCACCCTTTTGTGGCTTTACTATGCTAACCTTTTTGCCACGCTTTTGTGTTAGCCACTGCTGTAAAAGCTCGGTGTCGTTTACATCGCCATCTACTGTAATGCGTGGTGGAACAGTATCTCTTGAATAATAATAGCTTGTTATAAACTCACTTCTCGCCTGTGGTAAATCGTCTATATCATAAATTACAAAATGCTCTCTGTCATAAAGTGAACCATTACGATATTTGAACACCTCAAAGCAACCTCTAGGACCCTCGGTTACTACTGCAATTACATCCTGCTCCTCTACCTTTGATGATACCACCTTCTGGCTGTCTGCCATTCTTTTTACAGCACTTATTCTGTCACGGATTCTTGCAGCACGCTCAAACTCTAAATTTTCTGCTGCCTCATTCATTTCTTCCGTCATTTTTTTTAGGTCTACGGTACTACCACCCTTTAAAAATTCAATGGCGTCCTTTATATTCTCCATATAGTCCTTATGCTTTATTTTACCTGAGCACGGAGCATTACACAGCTTTATGTGGTAATTAAGGCATGGTCTGCTCTTGCCTATATCCTGTGGGAATTTTTTGCCACATACAGGCAGTTTAAAAATCTTTGTTGCCTGATCAACAGCATTTTTTACAAAATAGCCACTCATATAAGGGCCTATATATTCAGCACCATCGTTTTCAATCTGCTTTACAGCCTTTATTCTTGGCCATTGCTCGTTTGTAACCTTAATATAGCTATAGCCCTTGTCATCCTTAAGAAGAATGTTATAGCGTGGAGAATGTTGCTTTATAAGGCTACACTCCAGTATAAGTGCCTCAAATTCGCTATCGGTAACAATATAATCAAAGGTATCAACATTTTCAACCATTTTAATAACCTTTTCGGTGTGATTGCTGTTTGAACCAAAATATTGACTTACTCGGTTTTTAAGAGCCTTAGCCTTGCCGATATATATAATTTTTTTGCTTTTGTCACGCATTATATACACACCCGGAGAAAGTGGCAACGACAAAGCCTTTGCCCTTAGCTCTTTAATTTTATCCTGCATTTAGCTTCTCCTTTCTATAAGATAGTATATTTTTAATTTTTCACTTAAAAGAAACTTCGCTTTTTTCGGCTGGTCTAATAGTATATTCTTTAAGCAATACAAGATAACCACTTGCTTGCATATCGTCCCATTCTTCAAAGCCTTCAACTTTTTCTGCTTCAACAAGCTCCCCACTAATAGGAACCAATAAATTGGGATTATTCTTAGACGGAGCGTGTTTTTCGTACAATATTTTTATTTCCTCAACTATTCCCTCTAACACATACAAATTAGTCCATTCTGAGCTATGAGCCTCATAGCAATAATCAACCTCACCAATATCAATTCCTGTAATCAAATTCCCTGCCTTACACACAAGCCATTTAACGACATCGTTTTTACAAAATGGATCACCACAGCATTTCATTTGCCAAGCTTCATACAAGACTGTACATTTTTTCATAAAAGCAACCTCCTGACTTTGATAAAATACGTTTGAGTTTTTAAGCGATTTTACTCATCAAAGCCGTATGTAGAATGACCTTCGCCCATATAATCAGAGCATAAAAATAAAGTCTTCTCGCTACTATATTTTTCGATTAAAAAATCTGAATTATAAGGGTAGCTGTCAGCCTCTTGCTTTTCTATTCTGAAAAACTGACTATAATAAGCATTATGTCCAATAGCAACATAAAGTCGCATTGCATAAATATTTTCTCCAAACATACCAACTGTACATTTTAAACCACTTTTTGACTTCAACTCTTTAAAATCATCACATATATATTTCATAATACCACCTAATACTAAAAACATTATTATACTAAACACTATTAAATAAAAGGGTCGTTGCAAGTAACGACCCTTTTTATTGTTTATATTAACCTGCTATATAGCTAAGTAGATGTCCATAATACTCGTCTGTATTATCATCATAGCCATCACGATCTTCGTCTACAAAATCATCTGGAATACCGTCACCGTCTTCATCAATAAAGCTGTTAGTATCTTCTTCGTCATCAGCTGTATCTGTGTCTGCATCTTCATCATCAACTACTTCTGCCTCTGTAGGAGCCTCTGTTGGTGCTTCTGTTGGTGCTTCTGTTGGTGCCTCAGTTTCTTCCTCAGTAGGAGCTTCTGTTGGTGCCTCAGTTTCTTCCTCTGTTGGAGCTTCTGTTACAGCCTCGGTTTGTGGCTGTGTTTCTGCCTGTGTTGGAGTTACTGTATTCTGTGGCACTGTAGCAACTACAGTTGGTGCTGTAGTTGGGTTTTCTGGCTGATTGTTTGAGTCCTTTAAGCTTGACACAGCAATCCACGCAATAATAGCAAGCAAAGCAAGCAATACAAGAGTAACAGCTACAATAGCACCCTTACCAGACTTAACCTGTGAGTCATCTTCTTCAGCCTCAACATCAAATTTATCGTCATATGTAGCCAAATTCTCATCAGAATTTGAAGAAATATCCTCAAATTCCTCTTCGTCGCTTTCAGCCTCTTGCATAGCCTTTTTAGCAGCCTCTCTCTCGAGATCTCTTGAATACTCGTTAAAAAGCTGAGCATAGTCTGAATTAAACTGTGACTCATATTGCTGAGCTTGAGTTGCTCTGTCTATTATCTTACCTGTTTCTTCATCTGTATCCATATCGAAATTATCGCCAAACTGAGAAGCATATCTTTCTGCCTGAGTTCTTCTGTCTGACTCTGTAGAGCTTGCAGGATAGCCACAAACAGGGCAAAATCTTTCGTTAGAATATTCATTCTCACATTTACTACATTTCATTTACTAATTAACCTCCCTTAATTACTTTTTTTAGCTGTAATCTTCTTTTCTGTACCGTTAAGCAGTCTTTTAATATTTTGACTATGCTTAATTATAACACATAAGCCTATAAGCATTGTGAACAAAGTTGAAATTATTACATAAGATCTTGAATGTGCAAACTCTGTACCTATTGCTCCACGGTAATCTATAAAATAAGCGAACAGAAATGTAGATACTGGGTATGTTGCCGCACATATAAGTGAGCTTATAGAAACTATCTTTGTGCATAAAAATACTATTGCAAATATTGTAAGTGCAACCAAAAAGGTTCTCCAGTCTGCTACAACCATAAGACCAGCTGTTGTAACAACGCCCTTACCACCTCTAAAACCAAAATAAACAGGGAACATATGACCTGCTATGCAGAACAAGCCTGCAAGATATTTGCCATAATCAATAAACTCACTTAGCAAAATGCTGTTGCCTATATCAATAGTAGAGCATATAATTCCACCAATAGCAACTGCCATTACAGCCTTTATAAAGTCAAACGCAATAGTAAACACAGCCGGACCTCTGCCAACTGAACGCAGAACATTTGTAAAGCCTGCATTACCACTACCCATTTCTCGTATATCCTTCTTTTTGTCAACCATTTTTGTAATGATGATTGCAAAGTTAATACTACCAAGCAAATAGCCAACAAATACTGTAATAAGAATCTGCAACCAACCTGTTGATATAAAATACATTAAATTCTTCATATTGCTTTTCCTCCTGAAATTTATTTATCTCCACGCTCTCGGATAACAAACCTGATAGGTGTACCCTCAAGACCGAATGTATCTCTGATTCTGTTTTCTAAATATCTCTGATAAGAAAAATGGAAAAGCTCGGCTGAATTTACAAAGCACACAAATGTTGGTGGCTTTGCACTTGCCTGTGTCATATAGAAAATCTTTAAGCGTCTACCCTTGTCGGTAGGTGGCTGAACTCTTGCAGTAGCCTGTGCAAGAATATCGTTTAGAGTACCTGTTTTAATTCTCATAGAATTTGCATTTGCAACTGCCTTAATTGTTTCAAACAGTTTATCAAGTCTTTGTCCTGTTTTTGCAGAAATAAAAATAATAGGAGCATAAGACATAAACGCAAAGTCTTTTTCTAAATCCTTTTTATAGGTATTCATTGTAGTGCCGTCTTTTTCGATAGCGTCCCACTTGTTTACAGCAATTATACAAGCCTTGCCTGCGTCATGTGCCAAGCCTGCAACCTTTGAGTCCTGCTCGGTAAAGCCTTCGGTTGCGTCTATCATAATAACACACACATCACTGCGTTCAATCGCCATTTTTGCACGAAGAATACTATACTTTTCAATAGCCTCGTCTATCTTTTTCTTTTTACGCATACCTGCTGTATCGGTAAATTTGAACATACCAAATTCATTTTCAACAGTAGTGTCAATAGAATCTCTTGTAGTACCAGCTATATTAGAAACAATACATCTTTCTTCGCCTGTAATTTTATTTATAAGTGAGCTTTTACCTACATTTGGCTTACCTATAACGGCAACACTTATAATCTCGCCGTCGTCGTCCTCCCACGCACTGTCTGGAATATGCTCAAATACAGCCTCTAGCAAATCACCAGTACCGTGACCATGTACAGAAGAAACCTGAATTGGGTCGCCTAAGCCAAGGTTGTAAAACTCATAAAATTCTGGCTCTGGCTCGCCTATTTTGTCACACTTATTTACGCAAAGCACAATTGGTCTACCACTTTTTTGTAGCATAGTAGCAACCTCTATATCGGTTGTAACCAAGCCACTTTTAAGGTCTGTTACAAGTATAATAACATCTGCTGCGTCAATAGCAAGCTCTGCCTGTCTACGCATTTGCTTTAAAATAATATCAGTAGAATAAGGCTCTATACCACCTGTATCTATTAAATCTGCTGTTTTATCTAACCATTCAACTCTACCGTAAATTCTGTCACGAGTTACGCCAGGGGTATCATCAACAATCGAAATTCTTTCACCCACTAGCTTATTAAAAAGTGTAGACTTACCTACATTTGGTCTGCCCACAATAGCTATAACTGGTCGTGCCATAATATTACCTCCTTTTATATAGTAAAATCAGTTTCATTTCATTTTTATATATTTATATTAATATTTCAACTTAAAATCTCATTAAGCAAAGCTTCGCCATTGTTTGCAACAGTAATTACTGGTACCTTTAATGCTTCTCTGACCTCATCAATAGAAATATCGTCCAAGAATAAATCTCCGTCACTTCTTAACATAACCTGAGGTATAAGCAATTTATCGCCCAAATCCTTATCCTTTAGCTGTGCAAGTAAATCCTGACCTGTTACGAGTCCTGACACATCTACACCACCACCGAAGAAGTTATTTTTTATGCCAATAACATTAATTTTAACATTGTTAAATCTTTCGGTTACATTATTCATAAGTGTCTGCATAAATTCTGCAACACCTGTGCCACAGGCTATAGTTACTGTTTTTTCATCATCTACTGTTATTTCGTCCTCAAGGGCATATAAAAGCTCATCTCTTAAAAGTGAAAGCAAGCCAACACCATTATCAAGCTGGTCAAAATCCTCGTAATAATCAGCCTCGGGGATTTCACGCTCTGCCTTTAAGAAAAATTCATCAGACGCATATACAATTCTACAGCCGTATTTCTGCTTGAATTTCTCGCCATAGCTTTCTATCAAATCAAGAGTCTGAGTGGCAGTTTCTTTTGTATATTCCACAAGTGGATACAACCCCTCACGGTAAGCAGTAAGTCCAACAGGCACAACTGCTATGCATTCAACAGCAGGGTACAGCTTTTCTAAATCAGTAAGAGTACGCTCCAGCTCTTTACCGTCGTTAATACCAGGGCAAGCTACAATCTGACAGTTTATTTTTATTCCAGCCTCGGCAAATTTCGGCAACACGTCAAGAACCTTGCCTGCAAAGCGATTATTCATCATTTTAACACGCAAATCTGGGTTTGTTGTGTGTACCGACACATTTATAGGGCTTATGTGTAGCTTTATAATTCTGTCTATCTCGTGCTGAGTAAGGTTTGTAAGTGTAACATAGTTACCAAATAAAAACGATAGTCGTGAATCATCGTCTTTAAAATACAAACTTTCTCGCATACCTTTAGGTAACTGGTCTATAAAGCAGAATATACATTTATTACGGCAGGAATGTTGTTTGTCCATAAGGTAGGTTTCAAACTCAAGACCAATTTCTTCGTATTCTCCCTTATGTATTGTAACTGTGCGTATATTGCCAAGAGTATCTTCAAGCTCCAGCTCTACCTCTCTTGCAGTCTGATAAAATCTATAATCAAGCACATCTACAATATCATTGCCGTTTATTTTAAGTAGCTTTTCGTTTGGTAATACACCAGCCTTAAAAGCACGACTTTTTTCGTTTACACTAGAAATTACAACAGCCATTCCCCACCATCCTATCATTATACATATATGGAAATATTATAACACAAATCTTATTTTTATTCCATACAAAAAAGCAAAAAAATAAGAGGAGGATTAAAAAATCCTCCCCTGAAAAGTCAGTTAATTATTCCTCGATAGTAATAACCTGTCTGCCGTTGTACATACCACAAGCCTTACAAACTCTGTGAGGTGTCTTGTACTCGCCACAGTTAGGGCACTTTACTAGAGCTGGAGCGTCCATTTTCCAAACTGTTGATCTTCTCTTGTTCTTTCTAGCGTGAGATGTCTTTCTCTTAGGTACTGCCATTTTTTATCTCTCCTTAAATTTTAAAAGTTATTATTAATTTTCTTGTTCTAAAAGCTTTCTTAGAACCTCTAAACGAGGGTCTGTATTTGCAGTGCTACAACCACAATCCTCTTTGTTTAGGTTTGCACCACATTTAGGGCAAAGCCCTTTGCAAGAATCACTACATAAATACTTAGAAGGTAGCTCTAACAAAACATCAGTAACTACAAGCTCGTCAATATCTATTGTGTGATCAGGAGTTTCGATGTAATCGTCATTTTGGTCACCGCTTAGGGATGTAACAAGATTATGCTCAAAATTGTAGCTTATGCTCTTAGTTACGTCGGCACCGCAACGATCGCAAGGCTTTTGGTAGTTAAAGCTAGTTGCCAGAGAAAGCTTAACTAACCCTGCTCGATTCTCTGCCTGTATGTCTACCTTTACAGGTGACACAAACGGAGTATAACCGTCTATATTTACATCTGCCATACTCAAAGAATATTCCTGATGCAGAGTTGAACCCTCGGTTACAAAAATACCTTTTAAATCAAGAATCACAAAAATGCACCTCTCTTAGCCGTACGACACTACGGGCAGTTTCAAAACACTGTATAATATTATACCCACGCACACCTATTTTGTCAATAGCAAAAACGCCTTTTAAAGCATTTAAGTCAGCCCAACAATATACAATTTATTGTGTGGTTTCTTAGGTAATTTTAACAATTTAAGATTTGTGAAAACAAATTGGAATTTGTCGAGGAGTTAAGATTAGCACAAACCCAAACTTAAAGTTTGGGTAAAGCCTTTTTAAAGGCTTTTGGGGTCGAGGGGCAAAGCCCATCTTGGGATTTTAAAGGGTGAAACCCTTTAACTCATAGTTTTTCCTAAAAATGCCTTGAAAAGGCATTTTTAAATAATCTTGAGGAGTTAAGGGCTTTGCCCTTAAAACCCACGAGGGCGTTGCCCTCGACCCATAAACTTTTGAAAAAGTTTAATCAAAACTTTCAAGTTTTGGTTTGTGCGTACCCCGACAAATTCCAATTTAATTTTATATCAAAACGGAGGTTTAACAAAATGATTTACAAAACATCAGGAGTATGTGCAAGAACTATAGATATAGAAATGGACGGCACAAAGGTAAAAAATGTTAGCTTTAATGGTGGCTGTAACGGCAATGGCAAGGGGATTGGTGCACTTGTTGTTGGTATGGAGGCAGACGAGGTTATAAAGCGTTGTAAAGGTATAAAATGTGGTATAAAAAATACATCTTGCCCAGACCAGCTTGCAAAGGCTCTTGAAAAATATCTTGCTGAAAAATAACACATAAAACACTCTGTTAATAAAACATTCTTAATATTTTATTAACAACATTTACTTTTATTGGATGTATAATATCTTAAATTTTAATAAAATTAAGAGGTGTAAATCTATGGAAAGAAATAATCTTTTAAACAAAGCTAAAAGCATTATATTAACTACTGCTCTTGTTTTAAGCTGTTTATCTGTATATGGTTGTGCACCAAATAATGGTAATACAACCACAGAAGAACCAACTGACAGTACAACATCAGCTACACAGCAAGCTACACAAACTGCTACAGAGGCAAACGCTACCCAGCCAGCCACTGAGGCTGATAACAACGAAGCTACACAGCCTACCACAGAGGCTTCTACAGAAGCTCCTACTCAAAGCCCTTCTGATTCTTCTACCACAAACCAAGATAAAACACAAACAGATACACCAACTACAAACACAAAACCAAGCACAATACCAAGCACAGACGAAAATGATATGAAGCTTGTTGAGCAAACCCTTGTTGATGATGAAACAAGCATAACTGTTTCTGGTATGCTACCTGAGGGTGCTGAAATGTACATACGCTTTACCAACAAGGATTTTATGCGAATGGCAGATAACCTTGAGCTTACTATCGAAAACGAGGTTTCTAACCCTACTGTAGACGAGTTAAAATCATATAAGCCTGCGTATAACCCTATAGAGTTTTACAGCAGTACCAATTGGTCAGCAAGCACACAGCCACTAGAGGCAGACGGTGTGCCTTGTATTGAGATTTATTTTGCAAAGGGCGATGAGCTGTTGGAATTTGAGTCTGAATTTATAGTTACAGCTCCAATTGATTTCAGAGCGTTTGCAACCTCAAGACAATCAGATTTCAATATGATTTCTTTATATTTAGACAACGACCAACGCAAATTCTGTAGCACCAGTGTTTTATCAAGTGAAGAAACACCAAGCAACTGCTTTGCTTTTACAGGCTATACATCTGGTAAATACTGCTTTGGTAACTCAGAGTTTATAAATAAGTATTTAAGCTATTACGATCTTTCAATGTCACAGGTTCACCCATACGCTGAAAGAAATAGTTACTGATACTAGGGGCTGTTTGAAAAATCAAAAGCACTGTCTGTTTTGCCCCGAAATCGGTGCTTTCTGCGTTGAAAATCCTCGAAATACGTCAGTATTTCTGTGGTTTTCGCCTTGAAATCCCTCGATTCGGAACAAAAATCCAGCACTTTTTCTATTTTCAAACAAGCCCTAATATAAAAAAACAAAGCTTGAACTTCAGCACTAGCTGAGCTTCAAGCTTTTTATCAACTTATTGAATATTTTATATATTATATAAAAAGCAATAGGGACACCTAAACGAAGGTGTCCCCAAAAGCTCAAAATATTTGATTATTCCTCTGTTGCAACAGCTGGAGCAGCGATAGCTCTTGTTACCTTACCTGAACGTAGGCAACGAGTACAAGCGTAAACACGCTTTGGAGAACCATCTACAATAGCCTTTACACGCTGTACGTTTGGCTTCCATGTTCTGTTTGATCTTCTGTGTGAGTGAGAAACCTTAATACCGAAGGTAACGCCCTTGCCACAAATTTCGCATTTTGCCATATCTCGGCACCTCCTTAAGTGCTATTTTAATCTTATATGAATACAACGCTTATTATAATAACAGATTTATTCAAAAATTGCAATAGTTTTTAAAAATTTATTTAAACTATAAAAGCTCTTTTTATACTAATAAAATTCGGCAAATTATACATTAAAAGCAGGTGCTTTCTAGCCCCTATAACCTACACTTAAACACTACTATAACCGTATAAATAGAATAAATTTGACTATAATTTGTTTAGCCATAATCCGTCTTTGTTGTTAAATATAGTTTAACAGTAATTCATTGAAAAAGCAAGAGCTGTATGTTATAATAAGCTGTAAAACAGCTTTTGTATATATTTTCTAGTTTAATAAAATCAAAACACTTTTTTCAAAAAGCTAATACATATATTTTAAGGAGGATCAGCTATGCTATATAGCTTATTTAATGGAGATTTTTCTATTCAAAATGCGTTAATGCACATACTTGCAGTTTCTGTAATTGTATTTTTAGTTATGCCACTACACGAATTTGCACACGGCTTTATTGCCTATAAATTAGGTGACAAAACTGCTAAAAATATGGGCAGACTCAGATTTTCACCTGCTGCACATATAGACCCTATTGGTGCACTTATGATTTTACTTGTTGGCTTTGGTTGGGCTAAGCCTGTGCCAGTAAATCCACGATATTTCAAAAACCCAAAGGTTGGTATGGCTTTAACAGCTTTAGCTGGCCCTGTAAGCAATCTTTTGGCTGCACTTGTAGGTGGATTGTTTGCTAATGGAATTGTCGCTTTAGCTTATTCTGTAGCTATGCCTAATTTTATGTACACCGTACTAGACCTTTTATTACTGTTCTTCTCGTATTTTCTATCGGTAAATATTTCTTTGGCTGTGTTTAACCTTATTCCTATTCCACCACTAGACGGTTCAAAAATTCTTTTTGCATTTTTACCTAACAAGCTTGTTTACCAGATTTATCAATACGAAAGATATTTCAGCACAGCTTTAATCATTCTTATTGCAGTTGGTGCATTAACAGGACCACTTGATTTTTTAAGAGGTATTCTTACTGAACTTATAATAACTGTAACCTCCCTACCTTTTGCAGGCTTATTCTAATTAATTTTATTGCAACAATTAGATTACTTAGGAGGTATACACTTGAACAAGGAAACCACAGTATTAAAATATAAGGTGTGCGACTTTGAGGGTCCTCTTGATATGCTGTTACAGCTTATTACAAAGCATAAAATGGATATTTGCGATATTGAAATTGCAGTTTTGCTAGAGCAATATATGGAGCAAATAAACCAGATGCAAGAAGACCAAATGGAAATATCAAGCGAATTTTTAGAGATGGCATCACGACTTGTATATATAAAATCGGTGTCACTACTACCAAAGCATGAAGAAGCCGAGGAGCTAAAAAAAGAGCTTGAGGGTCAGCTACTTGAATATCAGGAATGTAGAAGAATTGCAGGTTTACTCGAAAAAATGGCTACATACGATATATATACAAAGGCACCGTCAAAGGTTAAATTTGATATGACCTACACACGCACTCATCCACCAGAAGATATTGCAAAGGCTTTTTTATCGGCAGTTGGCAGAGGTAAAAACAAGCTACCACCACCACGAGAAGCCTTTAGTGGTATTGTAGAAAGAAAAATAGTTTCGGTAAGCTCAAGAGTTGTATATGTTTTAAGACAGCTTTGGGACGGTACACCTGTTAAATACAGAAGTCTATTCCAAGATGGTAGCCCTAAGTCAGAGCTTGTGGCTACATTTTTGGCTGTGCTTGAGCTTGTAAAAAACAGCCGTATTCGCATTGATGGTGACGGCGACACAGCCGATGTAAGGCTGTTAAGAAAGGATAATAAAGTTGAATAAATCAGAGATTAAATGTGCCATAGAGGCTATACTTTTTGCAAATGGTGCACCAGTACAGCTTGATACTATTAGCAAGGCACTAGAAATAAAGCTAACACAGGCAAAGGAAGCTATAAACGAGCTTATTGCCGAATATAACAACGACAACCATGGTATAGCGATAATTCGCTTAGAAGAAAGCTATCAGTTTTGCAACAAAAAGGCTTATGGTGAATACATACGCAGAGTAATGGATTTAAAAAGAAATTCTCCACTTTCGCAAGCTGCACTAGAGGTACTTGCAGTAATTGCTTACAACCAGCCTGTTACAAAGGCTTTTGTTGAGCAGGTGCGTGGTGTAGATTGCTCGGGTGTAATAGGTAGCTTAACAACCAAAGGCTTAGTAGAAGAAAAAGGCAGACTTGAGCTACCTGGCAGACCACTGCTATATGGTACAACCGAGAATTTTTTAAGGTGCTTCCAGATAGAGTCGCTTGACGATTTGCCATCACTTCCACAGCAGGAAGATGATAAAACAGAAAAAGCTGAAAGCGACAGCAACAGCGAAGAAAACAGCACAGAAGCCACAGCAGAGCCTACTGCTGACGCTGAATAAAGCCAGCTAAGAAATTTTACACAAAGGATTAAAGTGATTATGGGTGCTTACTTTAAAATTCCAGAAGAAAATATACTTATGTTTTCTTCAACAAGAGAACACAGCTTTATTGTATATATAAATATTTGCAAGGGTGATATACGAGTAAATGCCGATTTTAGAAAATCTGATGACGGCAAGTATATATGCTGTAGCTTTTACGACAGACCACTGTGTAATACTGTAAGCAACTTTGAAAAAATGACCACAGAAGAAATAGAAAACCAAGCCTATGGTGCTTATATGGACGGAGCAAGATAAAAACGAAAGGGGTTAAAGCTGATGACAGCACTTAAAATAATATTATCAATATTGGCTGTTATCGCTTTTTTGCTATTTCTTAATGTAAATATTTATATTGACTATCGTAATGATAAGCTTACCGTTTGGCTTAGGTATTTTTTTATAAAAATAAACCTCTACCCTACTAAAGAAAAAAAGAAGCCTGAAAAAAGCAAGAAAACAGACGATAAGAAAAACAAAAAAACAAAAGCAAAGCAGGCTCAAAAGGAAGAAAAAAAAGATGGTATTTTCAGCTCTATAGCAAAAACCGAGGGTGTGTCTGGTGTTATAGAAGTGCTTACACAGATACTCGACCTTGTTAAAAGCTTTTCATCATCAACTATAAAGCATTTAAGAATAAAAAAGCTTTCGCTTAACCTTATAATAGGTGGCGAAGACGCTGCAAGCACAGCACTTAACTTTGGCTATGCGTGTAGTGCTGTTTACCCATTATTGGGTGCATTATCGGGATTAATAACATTTTTAAAAACACCCGATATAAACATTACAACCGATTACAACAAAAAAGAAACCACAGCAGAGCTACTTTTATGCTTGCGTATGCGACTTGGCTTGATTATAGGAATAGTGTTAAAGTATGGCATTAAAGGTCTTTTACTGTATATCGGTTTATCAAAGACTGATAATAATAACGAAAACAATAACAAAAATAAAACAGCATAAAATTAGTCATATAAATTGACTGTTAAATTATAAATAAAAATTATTAAGGACGGTGTAGTTATGGAAAACAAACAACCACTAGAAGGTCTTATGGGGACTACAATCGAAAAAATTAATCAAATGGTAGATGTAAATACAGTTATAGGCACACCTGTAACATCACCTGACGGTACAATTATTGTGCCTGTTTCAAAGGTATCTTATGGCTTTGCGTCTGGTGGCTCTAGCTTTGCAGTAAAGTCAGCACCAAATAAGGATTTATTCGGTGGTGGTGCAGGTGCAGGTGTATCAATTAATCCTATTGCATTTATTGTAATTTCTAAGGGAGAGGCTAAGGTGCTTACAATAGACGAGCCTAACTCAACAGCAGCAGAAAAGGCACTTGCTATGGCACCAGATATTGTAGAGAAAATATCTGCTATTTTCAGCAAGGATAAATCAGACAAAAATAAAACAGAAGATAACACAACAGACACAGCAGAGGCTAAAGAGGAATAATTAATATATTAACTTGGCTGTAATAAAAACCACCAATTCAACATAAAATTTCGTTAAGGAGTGATTTATGTTGAAATGGTGTATTACAGTTGTTGCGTTAATATTTATTTTTGTAGTATTTTTGAGTATTTTTTCTGTGTCGGCTAAGGCAGACGATAACACTATCAGCGTGTCTGCACAGTCGGCTGTGCTTTACTGTGCAAATAACGGCACAGTGCTTTTTGAGAAAAACTCAACCAGTCAAATGAGTATGGCCAGCACCACAAAAATACTTACAACACTTATTACTCTTGAAAATTCTGAGGCTAATGATAAAGAAGTAACCTTTACAAAGGATATGATATCCGAGGGTTCCTCTATGTATCTTAAAGAGGGCTATAAGCTAAGGCTTTCTGACCTTGCAACAGGTATGATGACTGTTTCGGGCAATGACGCTGCCAACGCTGCAGCTATTGCTATTGCAGGCTCTACTGAAGAATTTGCAAAGCTTATGAACGCAAAGGCACAGCAAATTGGTATGACCAGCTCTAGCTTTGTTACTCCGTCGGGCTTAGATGACGAAAATCACTACTCTACAGCACTTGATATGGCAAAGCTGATGGCGTATGCAATGACAAACCAAAGCTTTGCAGAGCTGACAGCAAAGAAAACTGCTAAGGTAGATTTTATAAGTCCTAACGATATGAGCATTACCTATGGCAACCACAACAGACTGCTTTCTTTATACGAATACTGCAATGGTGGCAAAACCGGCTTTACTAAAAAATCGGGCAGGTGCTTAGTAACCTCTGCCGAAAAAGACGGTGTAAAGCTGATAGCAGTAACGCTTAATGCTCCCGATGATTGGAACGACCACATAAATATGTACAACTATGGCTTTTCTAAGGTTACAGCTGTAACTGATGTTGACAAAGACTACACAGTAAATGCAGATGTAGTTGGTGGCAATAAAAACAGCGTAACAATAAAACCTGTAAAATCCATAGACTATGTAAAGCCTACCGACAGCAACAGCGAAATAACACGCAAGGTTATTATAGACAGCTTTTTGTATGCTCCACTCGAAAAGGGCGAGGTTGTAGGCACAGCACAGTATTATCTAGACAACAAGCTTTTATGCGAGGTACCACTTGTTACTACAGCCAGTGTTGAATATAAAGCTGTAGATAAGGGCTTTTTGGGGAATATTGCAGAGTTTTTCAAAAATCTGTTTTAACGAAAGAAGATGTTTAAAATGCGTGCAGATAACGCAAAGCGTTCATATAAAATCTGGTATTCTGTATCAACTACAGTTATTTTAATATTAATGGTTGTATATGTGGTGTCGCTAATATCATTAAAAACACTTTCGCTGTATACTATAGTTTTTTTTAGCTACTTTTTGTTTATGTGCTTAATATTAGTACCAGCAACAATCCATAGTCTGGAGTACCATATAATTGATGAAACTGGCATAACAAGGTGCTTTTTATTCTCTAAAAAGCATTACGGCTGGGACGATTTACAGTTTATTGCAAAAGCTCGCCACTACATCAAGCTTTCAGGTTCAACTGGCGAAAAAATAGTTGTATCTGTAACAATCCCAAAAGAGAATTTCAAAAGAAAGCACGCTTTTTGTTTATGTTCTAAAAAAAGCTTTTATATGCCATATTCAAAGGCTGTAGAGGATTACATAATAGCAAAATCGCCTGTAGATTGTTATACTCACTCTTATATTGTTGATGATACAACAGACGAAAAGCTCAAAAAATGGTACTGATAAAATTGGTACTCATAATAAACAAGCAAAAACAGTGTAATAAAGAGGGTGTTTAAAATGCGTGTAAATAATGAAAGGCTTTCAACAAAAATCTGGTATACTTTAGGCTCTATGGCTATTTTATTTTTACTGGCAATGTTTATTTTAATGCTGACATCATTCACCAGAGGTACAACACTATTTGATATTGTGTTGTATTGTGCTCTTCTATTTTGGGGTTCTGTATTAGCAAGATTTGTAGTATATCATTGGGGATACTATACAATTGATGACACTGGAATAACAAGGTGCTTTTTCTTTTATAAAAAGCATTACTATTGGTACGATTTAAAGTTTATTACTAAAGCCCGTGAGGTTAGCAGACGAACTGACCAGAATGACAGACATTATACGGTGACTACCTACAAAATAATTGCATCTGTAGAAATTCCAGTAGAGGATTTTAAAAGGAAGCATACTAGCAGTATGTTTTCTGACAAATGCTTTTATATGCCATATTCAGAGGAATTAGAAAATTACATAATAGCAAAAGCACCTGCAAGGTGTTATATTGATTCTTATATTATTGATGAAAGAATAAGCCGTGAAAATCAGTACATAAAATAAAAATGCAAAAACATAGCCGACTTTTAGCCGGCTGTTTTATAATAAAAATACTAAATAGGCAGGGCAAAAATGCACAGCCGGAAAGAAGGACAAGCAATGAAGAATAATGGACTAGTAAGACTGCAAAAGTATATGGCAGACAACGGTATTGCCTCACGAAGAAAGTCAGAAGAAATGATTGCAAGTGGTTTGGTAAAGGTTAACGGCAGAGTTGCAACCATTGGCGACAAGGTTAACCCACAAAGAGATAAGGTAACAGTTAAGGGCAGAAAGCTTTCAACCAACTCTAAGGCTAAGCGTTATTACATTATGATAAACAAGCCACGAGGCTATGTAACTACTATGAGTGACGAGCTTGACAGAAAGTGCGTTGCCGAGCTTGTTAAGGATATTCCAGCAAGAGTTTATCCTGTTGGCAGACTAGACAGAGATTCTGAGGGCTTGTTGCTTATGACAAACGACGGTGAGTTTGCAAACAAGGTTACTCACCCATCAAAGCACGTTTACAAGGTTTATCGTGTTACTGTAAGACCAGCTATTACAGAAGAACAGCTTGTAGAAATGAGCAGTGGTATGGTAATAGACGGCAGAAAAACAGCTCCTTGCGAAATTCACGTTGTACAACGTCAGGAAGGCAGATGTGTGCTTGAAATTATCCTTAGAGAGGGTAGAAATCGCCAAATCAGAAAAATGTGCGAAAAGGTTGGCTTGGAGGTACCACGACTAAAGCGTATTGCTATTGGACAGGTTAAGCTTGGTGGTTTAAAATCTGGTGCATGGCGAGAGCTTACAAAAGAAGAGGTTCACCGTTTACAGGCACCAACAAATACAACTGAGGTTGATTATTATTAATGGATTTATAATATCATCTTGATTTGTAAATAATAACTTTAATCGCTAAAAATATAGCAAACTGTACAACAAACTTCGCTATATTTTTACACACCACGTTATAATGCACTATTTAATTTAAGTTTTTATGTAATATTTTGGATATTTAGTGATAATTCACTGTTAGTATTCTTTTATACTTGTAGTTTTTATGCAAATATCTTATAATAAATGTATATATCTATTTAATTTTATTCACTATGAACGGAGGAATACAGATGGCAACAGAAAATCTGTCAGCAATAAAGGCAGAGATTGAAAAATCATCTGCATATAAAAATCTTTTAACCCTATTTGACGAGGGTACTTTTACTCAAATTGACGCTTATACAATGTCGGGCAGTAATCCAACAGAGGTTATAGCAGGCTATGGTACTGTAAATTCTTGCCCTGTATATGCTTTTGCACAAAACAGCGAGATTTGTGGTGGTGCAATGTCAAAGGCACACGCTGCAAAGCTACAGAAAATTTATGAGCTTGCAGAAAAAACAGGTACTCCTGTAGTTGGTATGTACAACTCAAAGGGTGCTAAGCTTTCTGAGGGTATTGATATGCTTGGCTCTTATGGTATGGTTCTTAACAGCGTAAGCAAGCTTTCAGGCGTAGTACCACAGATTTCTGTAATTCTTGGTAGCTGTCTTGGTACAGGTGCTTTAAACGCTGCAAGTGCAGACTTTGTAGTTATGTCAGAAAAGGCTGAGCTTTCACTAAGCGTTACAGGCGAAAATGCAACAGCTGACGCAGTAGCAAAAATGGGTGTAAGTCACTTAACAGCTAAGGATAGCGAGCAGGCTATTAAAATGACAAAGGAGCTTATCACACTTCTACCTTCAAACAATCTAAGCGTTTCTCCTATTATGGACGCTGACGAGCCTAAGGATAACGAGAAGTGCCCTATCCTGAAGATTACAGACGCAGATACATTTGTTGAGCTTAAAAAGGCTTATGGCACACAGGCTGTAACAGGTCTTGGCAGAATTGCTGGCACAGTTGCTGGCTTTGTTGCTACAAAGGGTGGCGTGCTAGACGCTGATTCTTCTGCTAAAATTGCAAGCTTTGTTCGTTTTTGCGACGCATTTGCAATTCCAGTGGTAACACTAGCAGACAGCGAGGGCTTTGAAAGCGTAACTGAGGCTACAAAGGTAACTGCTGCTTATGCAGACGCTACAACAGTAAAGGCTACAGTAATCACAGGCAAGGCTTACGGTGCATTTTATGTTGCTGTTGCTGGTGCAGGTGCAAATGCTGATATTACATTTGCTTTAGACAACGCTGTTATCTCTCCTTTAGCTCCTGTAACTGCTGCTGCTATTATGTGGGCAGATAAAATGGCTGCACCAAAGGACGAGCGTGCAAAGGTTGTAGCACAGTACGAAAAAGAAGAATGTACTGCATTCAAGGCTGCTGCAGGTGGCTATGTAAACGATGTTATCACCGAGGCTGACATTCGCTTTAAGCTATATTCTGCACTGGAAATGCTTGCTGGCAAGCGTGTAACAACAATGCCTAAGAAGCACAGCACAATTAACTAATTATTATAATTAATAAATAATTTGACTATATAAAATCTAATATAAAAGAGGATGAACAAAAATGAAAAATCTTAGAATAACAGTAAATGGTACAAGCTATGATGTACAGGTAGAAGAAATTGGTGCAGGTGCTGCTCCTGTTGCCTCTGCCCCAGCCCCTGTAGCAGCTGCTCCAGCTCCTGCTACTCCAGCTCCAGCTGCTTCTGCTGGCACAGGCGAGCCAGTAAAGGCTCCAATGCCAGGTGTTGTGCTTGATATTAAGGTATCAGCTGGTCAGGCTGTTAAGAAGGGTGACTGCTTGATTATTCTTGAGGCTATGAAGATGGAAAACGAAATCTTCTGCCCAAAAGATGGTACAGTAGAAAGCATTGTTGCAACAAAGGGTCAGAATGTAGACTCAGGTGCTACACTGCTTACAATTAAATAATTAAATCCAGCATCGAAAGGAATGTGCTAAAATGCCACAAAAGAAAATTCTAATTACAGAAACAGTACTTCGTGATGCACACCAGTCTTTGTTTGCTACAAGAATGTCAATGGAAGATATGTTGCCAATTCTTGAAAAACTTGACAAAGTTGGATTTTATTCACTAGAGTGCTGGGGTGGAGCTACTTTTGACTCTTGCCTTAGATTCTTGAACGAAGACCCATGGGAAAGACTTCGTATAATCAGAGATAAATGTCCTAACACAAAGCTACAGATGCTTTTCAGAGGTCAGAATATGCTTGGCTACCGTCATTATGCTGATGATGTACTTGAGTATTTCGTACAGAAAACAGCTGCTAACGGTATGGATATTATCCGTATTTTTGACGCTCTTAACGATATTAAAAACCTAAAGACTGCTATTAAGGCAGCTAAAAAAGAGGGTTCACACGCTCAGGTTGCTATTTCTTACACAGTTGGTGATGTATTCACAACTGAATACTACAAGGAATATGCAAAGAGAATTGCAGACGCTGGTGCTGACTCTATCTGCTTAAAGGATATGGCTGCATTGCTTACACCTACAAGAACAGCAGAGCTTGTAAAGGCACTTAAAGAAACTACAGACCTACCAATTCAGATACACACACACTCAACCTCTGGCTTGTCTGAAATGTGCTTGCTAAAGGGTATCGAGAGTGGTGCTGATATTATCGACACAGCTATGTCACCACTAGCTTTAGGTACTTCACACTCACCTACAGAGTCAATGGTTGCTGCTCTTGACGGCACAGAATACTCAACTGGTCTTGACCTAAAGCTACTTAACGAAATCCGTGATTACTTTATGGGTATTCGTAAAAAGTATATCGAAAGTGGTCAGCTAGACCAAACAATGCTTGCTACAGACACAAGAGCGTTGATGTATGAGGTTCCTGGTGGTATGCTTTCTAACCTACTTTCACAGCTAAAGCAGGCTGGTAAAGAGGACCAGATGACAGAGGTACTTGAGGAGGTTCCAAGAGTAAGAAAAGACGCTGGCTTCCCACCACTTGTAACACCTACTTCTCAGATTGTTGGTACACAGGCTGTATTTAATGTAATTATGGGCGAACGCTACAAGATGTGTACAAACGAATTTAAGGGTCTTGTTGGTGGTAAGTATGGTACAACACCAGTACCAGTAGACCCAGAGTTCAGAAAGAGCATTATAGGCGACGAAAAGCCTGTAGAGTGCCGTCCTGCCGACTTACTTGAGCCAGAGCTAGATAAGCTAAGAGATGAATGTAAGGAATGGGCAGACCAAGAGGAAGACGTACTAACATACGCAATGTTCCCAAAGGTTGCTGTAGACTTCTTCAAAAAGAGAAGACAAAAAGAGCAAGGCATAAATGGTGCTTTGGTAGATATGGACAACAAGGTTCATCCAGTATAATAAATTAATGTAAATTTAAAGCCACAAGCAGATAAGCATAAAAGCTTACTGTTTGTGGCTTTGTTATACTTATAATATTAATTCTATTTATACCAATAACTACTTATAATATTAATTCTGTTTATACCAATAACTACTTATACTAATACCAATTTAACCACTAGACAACTTGTCGTCATAATTTACTCATCACTTCGTCCTTCTCCTTTACAAGCGTCAGCTTGCCTACGTTGTCGTCCTCGTTCTGAGCAAATTCTGATTGACAATCTATTTCTAGCGTTCATACAGGTATTAGTATTACACATTGTTTATTAATATACTTTATAGCACAGCGTGTGTTCAGCTAATAATATAAATTAAATAGTTGTACTATACTATCAACAATTATTTTTTCAAACTTTAAACACAGCCCCTACCTCCTAAATTAAGATTATTAATAAAAATTATCTAAATTTAAAGCAAGTCTAAATTATACATATGTTTTAAATATAAAATTAAAAATATTATATAAATTAACAAATTTGTATTGACTTATTATTTTTTGGTGGTATAATCTAACTTAAAGAGTTCAAAAACAGACATCTATTTTAGATATAATGCACAATCAGATAAAATATTACAAAAACACCGATTTTATGTTGATGATTTTTAATATTTTCTTTTGTGATTAATACATAGTTTTAGATTTTTAAATTATGTATAAAAATCGTTTTATTTCAGTAACTAAAACCCGACTAGAAAAGTCTTTACAGTCGTACATTTAGGAGGAAAGTGCAATTTTAGTATGAAAATAATAATAAGTAAAATAATTAAGGTGCTTAGCTCAACGCTAGTTGCATTAATTGTTACTTTGGCAATATTACTTGTTGGTGTTCGCTTATTTGGGTTACAGGTTTACTTTGTTATGTCAGGTTCTATGGAGCCAAATTACAAAACTGGTTCTTTAATTTATGTTAAAGAAATTGAACCATCAGAATTAGCAGTGGATGATGTTATTACCTTTAAACTAACAGTAAACACAACAGCAACTCATAGAATTATTGAAATTATTCCAAAAGAAGAAAACCGCAGTAACCTTTCTTTTAAAACTAAGGGTGACGCAAATAACGCACCTGACGCTTCTTTGGTAAATTCTAAAGATATAATAGGTGTTCCTATTTTTACTATCCCATATTTAGGTTATCTAGCAAGCTATATTCAACAACCACCAGGTATGTATATTGCATTAACAACAAGTATAATATTTATTTTATTTGTTTTTATCGCAGATTTATTTACAAACGATAAAAAACAAAAAGATAAGTGTTAATAAATTTATTCTATAATTAACAGGAGGTATCATTTTGAAAACCAAAAGTAAAGTACTGATACTAGCTCTTTGTGCAATGTTGATTGTTACTGTAACTGTATTGGGAACTATCGCTTACCTTACATCTGTTGATGAAGCTGTTAATACATTTACTGTTGGTAATGTTTCTATAAAGCTTGATGAAGCAGATGTAACCCCTGACGGTGCTCTTATAGATGGTGCTGACCGTGTAGATGGTAATGAATATCATCTTATTCCTGGTCGTACATATATAAAAGACCCTACTGTTACAGTTAATAAGGGTAGCGAGGAATCTTACATTCGTATGTTTGTAACACTCAACAAAATTAACGAGCTTAAAACAGCACTTGGTGACGATTTCTTGCCACAGAATTATGTAACAGGCTGGGACAATTCTGTATGGGAGCCTGTTGCAACTACAGATAATGGTGATAACACAGTTACATATGAGTTTCGCTATTATACAACTGTAAATGCAGTTGACACTAACGATGATGTAGCACTAGAACCTCTTTTCGAAACCTTTACCCTACCAGGTACAATCACAGGTGAAGAGCTAGCTACTATATCAGACCTAAAAATTACTGTACAGGCAAACGCAATTCAGGCAGAGGGCTTTGAAAATGCTGACGAAGCATGGACTGCTTTTGATACACAGGTAAACCAATAATTATGAATTTTATACAGATATAAATTCTGTACAAATAAAAGAACAGAAAGGAGGAACACACAAATGTGTGAAAATCAAACTGTAAGCAAAAAGAATTTTAAGAGAGGTAGCTTAAAAACATTACTGATGATTTTAGCTGTTTCTTTAATTATATGTGGTGTTGTGGGTGGTACAGTTGCTTGGTTGATTACTAAAACAGCTCCTGTTGTCAATACATTTACTTATGGTGATGTTAACATTACACTTGACGAAACCGACACAGACGACGGTGACGGTGACACTAACACAAATACATATACTATGGTTCCTGGTAATACAATTACTAAAGACCCTAAGGTAACAGTTCTTGCAGATAGCGAAGATTCTTGGCTATTTGTAAAGCTTGATAAATCAACAGACCCTAACTTTGATGCTTTTATGCAGTATGAAATTGCAGATGGCTGGACAGCTCTTGAGGGTACAACTGATGTTTATTACCGTGAGGTAAGTCAGGCTGATACAGATGCAGCATATTATATTATTAAGGATAACGCTGTTACTGTAAAAGGCGACGTTACTAAAGAAATGCTTAACGCTCTTACTGCTTACCCAACACTAACAGTTACTGCTTACGCTGTACAGCGTGACGCTGATATTGATGCAATTGATACAGCAGCTGAAGCTTGGGCACTAGCAATCGGCTAAACCAACAAGGTTAACTCAAAAACTATAATCACATAAACTACGGATAGAATCCGTTATATAAAATTATAAAAAATTAAATTTTTTAATTATGAAAGGAAGAAATTATTATGAAAAAAAGAACATTATTAGCAGGCATAAGTTTATCATTAGTTGCAACAGTTGCAATAGCAGGTACAGCAGCATATCTTACAGATACAGCTGAAAACGAAAACACAATGACACTTGGTAAGGTTGATATTGAACAGTGGGAGTATCAGCGTGTTCAGAACGATGACGGTACATACCCTACTACTACTGTTGACGGTCAAACAAGCTATCAGCTTGAGGGTTATGAGCAGGATAAGCCTCTTCTTCCTGTTGTTGGCGATCCAAACGCTGGTGAAGCTGGCTGGGATACAACACCAGTTCGTATGACTCAGGTTGGTTCTTATGGTAACATGGATGTATTTGCTGGCAAGAATGTACAGGATAAGTTCGTAACTGTTCAAAATACAGGTAATAACGATGCTTATGTTCGTACTCTTGTTGCAGTTGAATGTGGCTCTACTGCTGGTAATCTTGTTGGAACTTCTTACCACCAGACTTGGACAAGAAACGAAATTGGTACAATCGCAATTGATGGCAATAATTACATATTAACTGAGTATGTATATGCAGGTGGCAAGCTTAGCAATGGTTCTTGGAGACACGAAAATGGTGTTCTTCCTGCTGGTGATATGACTTATCCTAACCTTTCTCAGGTTTACATTAAGTCAGTAGCTGACAACGATGATATGGTAGCTCTTGATGGTAATGAGAATGGTAAGCTTGATATCCTTGTATTCTCACAGGCTGTTCAGGCTGATGGCTTTGAAAATGCAGAGACTGCTCTTGACGCTGCATTTGGTGACACTACAACTGACAATCATCCTTGGGCTTAATAGCTACAATAAATTAAGAGTTGCTTAAAAACTAATTAAAGCTAACTTAATACAATGATTATAGAATATCGTTGCCCACTCTCTAACGAGAGTGGGCAGTAATCAAAGGACATAATTTTTATTATTATGTCTTTTGATTACTGTTTTAATAAAAGTAAATCTAACAGTAAAGGAGGTATGTATTTGAAAAAAAATAGGATTTTCAAAAGCTTTATTGTATTGTGTTCGTTGTTAGTTGTAATAACAACAACATTTCAGCCAACGCTTGCGTTTATAACAACTAAAACGCAACCTATTACAAATACCTTTATTCCATTTAAAAGTATTATAAGTAATTTGATTATCAATAAATCTGTCGAACATCCATTTGGTTCAGATTATGCTATTCCTGGAAATATTAAATTTGATTTTGAGGTTAACCTAGGTGCAAATTACGCAGGTAGAACACTTACTACTACAAACGGAGATATAATTGCAGATGCTAACGGCTCTCTTATTGTTACAGCAAAGCCTGGTATACCTGTTGAAATAAACGGTATAGACGAAGGTACTAAAGCAATAGTTACCGAGCTCCAGACAGTTGATAATGGATTTGCTGTTAAAGACGGTATAGCAACAAAAGAAGTTATTGTTGCAGGCGACAGTTCTGTTTCTGTAGATTTTGTAAACGTATATACACCTGCTACGGTTCAACCTGTTAATGTAAATGTAACAGGTACTAAATTTATTCAAGGCAGAGATTGGCAAAACGAAGATACCTTCTCGTTCTTGCTTGAGCAAATTACAGAAGACAACCAGTGGACTTCATTAGCAAGTAAAACTATTACCTATAATCCTGATACCAACAACTTTAATAAATTCGATTTTAACGATGTTATACAAAATCTAGAGTTTACTAAAGCAGGTGTTTACTCATTTAGATTATCAGAAATTTCTGGTAATATTGATAATCTAACATATGATAAGGCTGTAAATTATTTTGACATTACAGTTGGCGACAAGGATATGGACGGAAAGTTAGAAATTCAAAATGTAACTGCTTCTGAAAACGCAACAGCTACACTGGATAGTGAAACAGGTATATACACTGTTGAAGCAATCTTCAACAATCTATACATCCCTCCTGACACTCCTAAGCCAGAGGATATTAATATTCCTGTTACTGTAATAAAAACTATTACAAACACAGGTAATGGTACTATAGGACCAGAGAACTTTGAATTTGTATTACAGTCTGCTAACACAGACGAAAGCCAGCTTGCAAAATCTGATGAAAACGGCTTGGCTGAATTTAATCTTGCATTTACTGCAGATGACATCGGTAAATCCTTTAGCTACAAGCTTTACGAAAAGAATACCGGTATAAAGGATGTAACCTATAGCGATGTAGTTTATGATGTACAAATTTCTATCTCATTGGGTATAGACGGCAAGCTGTTACCAACAATACGTTGCAATGGTGATATTGTTTCAGAGATAACAGCCGAATTTGAAAACATTTATCAAGGTAAGGCTGATATACCTGATAAGCCAACAGATGAGCCAACAAAGCCTACAGCTCCAACGGTTCCAACTAAACCAACAGAGCCTACAAAGCCAACTGCTCCAGCTGACACAGGCAATACACCAACAAATCCTGATACTACTCAAGACAAGGATGTACTACAAACAGGCGATACAAGAAATATAATTCCATTACTTGCATTACTTGTTATAAGTGGAACAGTTTGGATAACTCTTGTGGCAAAAGCGAAAAAAACAAATAATAAATAAACTCCCAAATAATTAACCCCCTAAAGAAAAGCTCTCGAAGTAGCCTATAATTACTTCGAGAGCTTTTATATTTGGAAACATATAATGTGTCTATTTATTTTTTATTTTATCTTATCATTACATATCAGCATTTTCTTTGTAATACTCCTCCCTGCTACCTCATAAAAATTATAGTAACAAGCTATTATGTGAAAGGTATGGTAAGTATGATAAGGATATTTAAGATATTAATTTCAAGTATGCTGGTTATTATTATTAGTTGTTCACACAGTATAAGCTCGTTGGCTGTATCAGTAAATGAAATAACAGCACCATCAGCCGTGCTTATAGATGCTGGAACTGGCAAAGTGCTTTTTGAGAAAGAACCACATCAAGTGCGTGCCTGTGCCTCTATAACTAAGGTAATGACAATGATTTTAGTTATGGAAGCTATAGACGAGGGTAAGCTTAAAATGGATGATAGTATAGTTTCAAGTGCTCACGCAGCGTCTATGGGTGGTTCTGATATATGGCTGGAAGAAGGCGAGGTTATGACTGTGCACGACCTTATTAAAGCCACTGTTGTTGCAAGTGCAAACGATGCTGCCGTTGCACTTGCAGAGGAAGTATCGGGCAGTGAAGATGCATTTGTAGTCAAAATGAATGAAAAAGCAAAAACTCTTGGAATGAAAAATACAACCTTTAAAAACTGTAATGGTCTTGACGAAGAAGGTCACCTTACCTCTGCTTATGATGTTGCACTTATGTCAAAAGAGCTTATAAAGCACGAAGAGATTTTTGAGTTTACCTCTATATGGCTTGATTATCTGCGTAACGGAAAAACCCAGATTGTAAACACTAATAAGCTTCTAAAAACCTACAAAGGAATAACCGGACTAAAAACTGGCACAACCTCACAAGCTGGTAGCTGTATTACAGCCACAGCTACCAGAGATGGCCTAACACTAATAGCTGTTGTATTGGGAAGTGCAACCGGTAAAGAGCGTTTTACAGACGCAAGTGCCTTGCTTGATTATGGCTTTGCAAATTACTGTGTATACACACCAAAATTTAACGAGGAAATCCCCGATGTTGAAGTATTAAACGGTATGCAACCAACGCTAAAGGCAAAGGCTAATATATCAGGTAGCTTTGTTATAGAAAAGAACAAAAGCAAAGAGGTAACATATAAGGTAGTAACTAACGAAAATGTTATCGCCCCTATAAATAAGGGAGATAAATTAGGAAGTGTTACTTTTTATTTAGGCAAAGAAAAGCTAAAAGAATACCCGATAGTTGCCACACATCTTGTAGACGAAATGAAACTATCGAGTGTATTAAAGCTTTTATTTAATTTTTTTGTTAAGGTGTAGATGATTTTATTTGTTAAAGAATTTGAATAAATTGATAAGAGCTACCTCCATAAATTAATCATCTGATTAATTTTGCTTGTTTTTTATACGATATTATAAAGCATACCGAAGCAAACAATAACAACATAGCAACAACAACACCTGCTATTTTTGCAGGCTTTGAAGAAATACTCATATAATTATTATAATTATTTAATGAAAATATAGTTTTATCATCAGTTTTTAAAGATACTATATTAATAAACTGAACATTATCAAACTGATTAACTTTACTTTTTTCAATTCTGAATATTATATCCTCGTCCCTTTGCAAAGACTTTATCTTCTCAACATCTATATACTCTCCACTTATATCAGCAGTTGTTAATAGGTAGCTATCGTACTCGTTTGTAAATATTTTAATCTGATGATATTTAGAAAACTCTGTTATTTCTATACTACTAATAGTCGCTTTGTATTCAGCTGTGTTATCTTCTGTTTGGTTATCAAGTCGATTCATTGAAATTAATACACCCAACACTCCAACAAAGAATATAGAAAAAATAACAGACAAAATTAATTTAGTATTTCTTTTCATTCCGATTATCTCCTCCTATCAATAAACTAAACTCTTTTTAATACTATAAAAAAGCAAAAGTTTGGGTCTGCCTTTTTTAAGGCTTACCCAAACTTTTTTGTTTTTATTTTATTTTTAATTACTTAACAAGCTTTATTTATTAATCTAAGAAGTCCTTTAGCTTTTTGCTACGGCTTGGGTGGCGTAGCTTACGAAGAGCCTTTGCCTCTATCTGTCTTA
>JAZSEI010000099.1:0-13442 GCA_045531635.1 Acutalibacteraceae bacterium | reverse complement strand
TCCTTCTGGAAGTTCCTATCAAGAACATCTCCTCTTTTTTCTGGGTTTATCTTCTTTTCTAGTTCTATGCAAGCTCTTTGAATAAGTACATAACATATTACGCTTATTGTAAATATTAATATTGTAATTCCAGTATGAATTCCTACTATATTATCTGCCAAAGTAACCTCTTTTGACTCTAAAAAGAAAACAGCTACTGCGATAAGAAAAAAAGTTGAAATAAGTGTTGCATTACTTATAATAACAGCCTTAGAAATCATTTGCTCTACTTTAAATATGCTTTCTTCATCTTCGCCATCCCAGCTATTAAAAGCCTTTTTTGACTTTAAATAATACATAAGGTTAATACCACCAGCTATAAGTAAAATACCTGCAAATATCCATGGCATAGCATAAACAGCGTTATTATATATATTTGCATTACCCAAAAAAGTAAAATTAATAGCTGAATCCTCTATTTTTGCAATAAGATCACCTGTAAAATATCCAATTGTACCTAGTACAAAACCTATCCCCATCGACAAAGCAAGATTAGCAACAACACCTCTTGGCTTTTTATTTGTCTTGCTATTATTTTTCTTACTGTTATTTTTACTCATTATCTTCGTCCTCCTCATAACTAAAAATATCCTCTACTGTTGCATTACATACCTTTGCGATTTTAAGTGCAAGTGTTACAGATGGCGAATAATCTCCACGCTCTATCTGACTGATTGTTTGTCTTGAAGTACCAACAAGTGCCCCCATTTGCTGTTGGTTTACACCAAGCTTTGCCCTATACTCTTTAAGCTTATTATATAGTGGCATGTTATCTCTCCTTTCATTTATGACAACTGTCCTTATCATTATCAAAACATTGACAACTATAGTTGTCAATGGAAATCAAAAAAATAATAAGAGCTGTGCACCACTCTATCATCTTTTCATCTGACAACTTTTCTTGTCACTGTTATTATATCAATGACAACTATAATTGTCAACTGCTTTTAAAATAAAATTATAAACACTGTACACTTGACTATTTCTCTTTACATTTTGACAACGTTTCTTGTCATCATTATACAACTGACAACTATCATTCTCAATAAATTTCAAAAAACAAAGGCTGTATACCATACATTCAGTACAGCATACAGCCAGTATTATTCAAGATTATGCACCTTGCAAACAGCTTAGAATATTCCTTGCATTTTCAATGCCTTCTTCTGATAATGAATACATTGTCCATTTGCCGGTTTTGTAGCTATCAACAATTCCACTTTCGCATAAAATTCTCATATGGTGTGACAACGTAGGCTGAGAAACATCAAGCTCCTCTAATATTTTGCAACCACACATTGTTTCTTTTGTTAAAAGATTTATAATTTTAATTCTGTTTACATCGTCAAAAGCCTTGAACACTTTTAATGTTAATTCTGTATTTAGTGTCATAACATCATACCTCCCAATATGATATTCTTATAAATTCCAATTTCTAGTTCTCTCTATCACACATACCAAATATTTTTTCAACCACTTATAAACCATCTTTCTTTTACAGACAGTCATTCTAATTTTACAATTAACAAAACCACTATTTATTCATATTCTATAGCATCCACCCACTTCATTAAAAATTCTTTGTCCTCTTGCAAATCATTTGTAAGCAATGACGCAGCAACTATAGGCAACCATTGAATTACATATTGTCTTGATGTGTTGCTTTTAGTGCAAAATAGCTTTAAATATAGATCTGCAAGCTCTGGTTTATTTTGTAAAAACAGCAAGTATGTTCTTGCTACATCGGCAGAAGCATTACCTTGAGTTGCGTGTGACCAGTCAATTATGTGTGCTTTACCCTCTTTGTCTATTATTACATTTGTAGGGTTAAAATCACCATGGCACACCTTTGTATGCTTTGGCATAGACTCTAGCCTTGTGTGTAGCTCATATCTTACTGTAGCGTTAAACTGTGTAAGCGTTGAAATTTTTCTGTTCATCTTATCCTTCAGCTTGTTTAACAAAGGGGCTTTTTTACTGTGTATATCCATTTGTAAATCTACAAACAGATTTAAATATTCCTCTGCCTTGTCTGGATTTTCGCAGACAAGCTGGTGCAGAGTTTTACCCTCTACATAATCAATAGTAATAGCCCATTTACCGTCTATTATCGAAAATGCTTTTAAAGCTGGAATCGGCAAACCAGTTTCTTCAACTCGTGACTGATTTAATGCTTCATTAAGAACATCTGATTTTGGATGCAAATCATTATCGAACAGCTTTACAACTGTATCATTTACTCTATACACAACCTTATCTTTGCGTTCAGCCAAAATCTCGTCATATATCATATACACTCACCTTTCTTCCAAGTTTTTACTGTGTAAAACAACTAACTCCATTGTATTTTCATTATATCATTTATGTTTTTGAATGTATATTATAATAAACATAAAATATATTGTTTATTTTTTGGTAATTTCTACAAAATTCACTATATTATTTGTTTTTTATTAATATAATGATTATTTTAACGATAATATTTTCATTTTAAATATGAATATTTTACATTAGGTAAATTGTATGCTATAATTATTATATAAATTTAAGGGAGAACGAAAATGGAAAATTGCAATAAAAAGGTATGTAGCACTAATACTTTGTTACCTATAATCGAAAATACTATTGCTCAAAACGGAATTTTTTCTCTACTTGTTACTGGCTCAAGTATGACACCTACGCTATATGGCAATAGAGATATTGTACATTTAGTGTCTACCAATGTTAAGCCTTACAAAAAGTATGATATTGTTCTTTTTAGACGCACAGGCGATAATGTGGTTTTACATAGAATTATTAAGCTACTCCCTAATGACAGATTGTTGATTAACGGTGATTGCCAAAACTGGACAGAAGAAATTGAAAGCTCACAGGTTATAGCAGTTGTTAAAAGCTTTAAACGAAAAAACAAGCTAATTGATTGTGACAATTTATTATACAGATTTAAAATTTCACTTTGGTGCAAAACAATAAAAATAAGACCATTTTTATTTAAGATTTCTGCTCTTTTAAAACGAAAGAATACCAGCAATTCTTAATAAATTTTTTATCTCAATATTTATCTCAATATAATAATCCCATCTTAAAGCAACTATAAAGTTTACTTTAAGATGGGATTTTTTGTTTAGTGATTAGAATTTTTTAAATTTTAAATAGTATTAAATACTTACGCACTTACGATAGCACGCTGAATCAAAATTGCATCTAAAACTGTTACATTACCGTCTTCACTTAGGTCTGCTGCGTATATTTCTCTTTCATTAAACTGCTTAGAACCAACAACATATTTTAGTACAAACAAGGCATCTTTTACTGTAATTTCAGAATCAAAGTTAACATCACCCTTTGTAATTTTAACTAATGCACTGTATGCGTTATTAAGTTCATCGTACGCTACTTGATAATTCTCGTTTGTTGAATCAGAGGCTTTAAGCACCTTGTTTGCTTCATCTAAAGCAAGCACAAGATTATTAATAGAAGACTCTGTATATTGATATTGTGCAGAATTGATAATTGAGTTTGCAGTGTTTATAAGATTCTGTAAATCAATTTTAGACTGGAAAACCAAAGCGTTAATCTTTTCGTTTACCAGATTTAACGCATAGCTTGCATCTGTAGCTGTTGGAGATGGCTTGTCTATTACCTCTTGAGCTGAAACTATTGCTTTTGAAAGCTCATTTACAGTATCTTCTGTATAAAGATTTGAATTTTCAAGCAATATATTAGCCTGTGCTACTACTTCTTCAAGCTGTACAATATAAGAAGGCTTTAGAAGCTTACATATATTTGATAAACTTTGAGCTACCTCATCAATCTGTGCCTGTGTTGAGAAGAAATCGGCTCTTATTTCCAACGCTCTGTCAAGCTCTGCTCTAAGCTGGTTAACTGTTTCTTGTGGAAACTCTGATGTATCAGCTTTTAGTTTATTTTGAGCAGCTACAATCCAAATGCTTATTTCGGTTGTTGCTTTGTCACTTGTTAAACTAACAAACGGAATATTCTTTCTTAAAGCATAATAATGTATTGTTGAACCTTCTTCGCCATAGATAGTAAGGTTATTACAATCTGAAAATGCTACTTCTGAAATTGATGAAACAGTTGATGGTATGTAAATTCTTTTTAAATTTGTACAATACGAAAAAGCGAAATCTTCGATTGTATTTATTGAATCAGGAAGTATGACATTATCTAAAGCAGTACAACCATAGAAAGTTGCTTTTGGAATAACATATAAACGATTTGTATTAAATGTTACACGTTCAAGAGAAGTACACTCACTAAACACATGTGAGCCTAGATTTTGTACCTTTTGAGGTATTGTAGCTGTTTTTAATGCTTTAGCCTCTGTAAATGCATAATCTCCAATTTCAGTAATTGTATTTGGCATTATGATTTCTTTTTGTGTGTAGTTATAGCTAAAAGCGTTTTTACCTATACTGTTAATTGTATAGCCCTTTAAGCTTGCTGGTATTGTTATAATTTCTGAAGTTTCGGTTGTTGAGCCTGGTTGAATACCTATAACCTCTGCATATCTTGTTGATGTAGGCTCAAATTTAAAGCCCTCTGAATACTGAACGATTGCCGATGCTGTTACTGAGAAAAACAAAGAGCATAACATCAGTACAGACACAAACGTTGCTAAAATTTTCTTAATTTTCATAAATATCCTCCTTTTATTTTTATTATTTAAATTATAACCTAAAATAACAAATAATTCAACCAAGATATGTTATAAACATATAAATTACTCAAAATTAAGTCTTTTATTAATTATATAATAAATAAATTTTTATACTGATATTATTTAAAATTGGTAAATGGTGTTTAGTGTTATATTATAAAAACCGATTAAAGCATAAAAGCGTTTAATCGGTTTTTATATTAAGGTGAGCATTACGCCCACCTTTGCTGTTTTTTACTATTTACTTTATTTTGTATTGGTTTATTTTGTATCGGATTATTTCATATTCTGCTCGTAGCTTTCAATCATTTTCTTAACCATCATACCACCAATTGAGCCAGCCTGACGAGCTGTGATATCGCCGTTATAACCCTGCTTTAGGTTTACGCCTACCTCGTTTGCACACTCCATCTTAAAACGCTCCATTGCTTCTCTTGCCTGTGGTACATTTAGCTGATTGTTGTTTGATGACATAATATTTTTCTCCTTTTTCTTTTTGTTTTAATTTCATTTTGTTTAATTTCATAAATTGTAGTCTTAACAGTTTTTAAAACTCTTTCTGTTAAGCTGTTTTTTTAGCAACATCGTAAATAATAAATATTACGCCATTAATCTTTCGGGCTATTTATTAAATTGATGTTGTACTATTATTTTGTTATATCTACGCTGATTTATTAAATGTAAATTATACATATTCTTTTACCTATGCTATGGAAAAATAATTTTTTGTTTTTGATATGTAATACAAATCGTTATTGCTTTATAAAAAATTAGATGATATAATTATAATGTATAATTTTGACCTTTTGGAAAACAATGTTTTTCAGGAGGTGCATAATATTGGGAAGTAAAAAATCAAACAATACCAACACTAAAGGCAGAAATAATCTTGATTCTGACGAGCAAGAGGATTTTTCGCAACAGGATACACCAATAAGCAACGATACACTTGACCAGATAAAGGAATGTGGTTCTATAATTGTATCGGGTGGTTATGTAATACATTGCTTGACAGTAATAGGTCAAATAGAAGGGCATAATGTTTTACCCCCACAAAATAAAACCACAAAGTACGAGCATGTTATACCTCAG
Organism: Acutalibacteraceae bacterium; assembly: GCA_045531635.1. GTDB lineage: Bacteria > Bacillota > Clostridia > Oscillospirales > Acutalibacteraceae > CAG-964. Next base: position 7,630 of record JAZSEI010000099.1, on the reverse strand, counting down.
CTTGTTGCTATAGAAGAAAGTAAAGACATTGACGGTGTACTTATACTTCTTAATACAGCAGGTGGAGATGTAGAAGCAGGCTTGGCTATAGCAGAGGTGCTTGCTGGTATGCAAAAGCCAACAGTATCTATTGTACTTGGTGGAGGTCACTCAATAGGTATTCCACTTGCAGTTGCAGCAAAGTATTCATTTATCGCACGTTCAGCATCTATGACGGTACACCCTGTACGCTCAAATGGTTTAACTCTTGGTGTACCACAAACCTTTGAATATTTCAGAAAAATGCAAGAACGAATAACAACCTTTGTCAGTAGCAATTCTAATATTCCACACAGAAGATATAACGAGCTTGCAATGAATACACAAGAGCTTGTTCTTGATGTAGGCACTATACTTGAGGGAGAAGAGGCAGTAGAAGAGGGACTTATAGATAAGGTTGGTACTGTAAGAGATGCTATTGATTGCTTGTATAAAATGATTGAAGAATGTAGGCAATCCAAAAAGAATAAAAAGAAGCAATAGCTTAAAATTAATATACTAAAGCATTAAATAAGCTTATACACAGAATTTGTGCGTTAACATTGTGCAAATTCTGTTTAATACATAAATGATTTTGATTTTAAAATTATAGAATCAAGGAGGATTTACATAATGAGTATTTTTGAAGCGATAATTCAGGGTATAGTGCAGGGCTTAACAGAATTTTTACCTGTATCAAGCAGTGGACATTTGGCTATATCACAGCATATTTTAGGTGTACAGCAGTCTAATCTGTTTTTTAATGTTATGCTACACCTAGGTACATTGCTTGCAGTTGTTGCAGTTTATTACAAGCTTATAGGCAGACTTATTGTTGCCTTTATTAAAATTGTTAAAGACATTATAGCAAGAAAATACAGCTGGAATAAAATGGACGAGGACCAAAATCTGGTTGTAATGCTTATAGTTGGTTTGTTACCGCTATTTTTACTATTTATGCCGTTACCATCTAGTAAGGGTATGAATGCAATGGATATTGCCGAAATGTGGTCGGGACATAGTGGCTATTTAATAGTAGTAGGTTTATCTCTTATTACTACAAGCATATTGCTTACATTAGGTTCAAAAGCTAACAAAATGACAGAAAAACGCTTTAAAGCACGAGGTATAGTTCGAAAAGATGGTTTAGGCAGACATCATTTAAATGTTATAGACGCACTTAGCATAGGTATTGCACAGCTATTTGCTGCTATTTTCCCTGGTCTTTCACGATCAGGCTCTACACTTGCAATTGGTGAAATGAGAGGTCTAAATAAACAAAGAGCATTAGATTATTCTTTTATTTTAGGTGTACCATCGGTACTGGCAGCTGGTATACTTGAATATAAGGATGCAGTAAACGCTGGTGCTATAAGTGGAGCAATGGCTCCAGCTGTTATAGCAGGTGTAATTACATCTGCATTAGTAGGCTTTGGTGCAATAATGCTATTTAGATGGATGCTTCAAAAAGACAGAATGTACATATTCTCAATATATACAGCGATTGTGGGTGTTGTTATAACAATTATAAGCCTTATCGAGCTTGCAACAGGTGCAAATATTTTTACCGGTGAAGCACTTACTTTTATGTAATAGTATGATATGCAATAGTATAAATTCCTTTTACAACAAATAATAGTGTTAAAGTGTATTATAATTGAATGATGTAGTAGCAACTATATTGTATGGTTGCATATTTAACAGGAGATAAAAATGGCAGAGAAAGAAAAAGAAACAAAAGAAAAAGAAACTAAAGAAACAAAAAAGAAAAAAGAAACTAAAAAAGCTAAAGGAGAGCCAAAGCTTTCGTCACAGGCAAAATCTATAATGCTTATTGCAAGTGCAATTTTGCTATTGATTTGTGTGTTTTATCCTGGTGAAAATGTATGGACATTAGCACATAAATTCTTTAAAGGTATGTTTGGCATTTTTGCATTTGCAATACCTGCAATTCTGATGTACATAGGTATTATTACAGCTAAAGATAAAAAGCTTACAGGTAAAAATATAGGCAAAATTGTATTTGCAGTTATTGCTGTAATTTTGTTTTCAAACTGTGCTTTTTTGTTTGGCAGTTCAACAAAGACAATTACAGTAGATTACTTTGCAAGATTGGGTGAGCTATATCAAAATGCATCAATGGGCTTTACAAATGGCTCGGCAGCCGGTATATTAGGTGGCTTGCTTGGTTATCCACTTGCAGTGTTATTTGGTTTTACAGCTGCAGAAATTCTATGCATAGTTTTACTTATCGTAGATTTAATGTTCTTGTTTGGCATAACAGTAAAAGACGTTTACAATTTTTTTGCTAAGGTGTTTAATATTATAAAAACCAGTATACAGCAGTGCGAATTTTCTGAAAAAACAAGCAATGCTACAAATTTACCAAGCCTACCATCAATTGTAAAAAGAAGAAACAGCAGTAAAAAGAATAACCATAATAGCAATAATAGTAAGGCTGATAAAGAAGCTGATAAAGAAGATGAAGAAGATTACATAGATTTAGCTTCGTTTTCAGATAGCTTTGACGCTATAAAATCAGACAAAGAGAATAATAAAGAAAATTCAAATCAAGGTTATGATGACAACTATGATGATTTGCAGATAAACAATTCTGACAATGAAATCTCTAGCAACAAGAAGAAAAGTATATTAGATAAGCTTATAAATTCTGGTAATGAAGAAGAATCTACAAAGGGTAAAAAAAGCAAAAAGCAAGAGCTTGAACAGGCAGAGGCTGAAATTTCAAAGCAGGTAAGTGAAAATCAGGATAATAATGAAAATGCATACCATTACCCACCACTAGACCTTTTGTATCCATCATCAAGTAAAGAGGATAACCAGAAGGCAACCGAGGAGCTTAACCGTAATGGTGCAAAGCTAGAGTCTACACTAAAAAGCTTTGGTGTTAACGCAAACATTATAGATATATGTCGTGGCCCATCTGTAACAAGGTTCGAGGTTCAGCCAGCACCGGGTGTAAAAATCAGTAAGATAACAAACCTTGCTGATGATATATCGCTAAACCTAGCTAGCAGTGGTGTGCGTATAGAAGCACCAATCCCAGGTAAAGCAGCAGTTGGTATAGAGGTACCTAACAAGGTAATTACAATGGTTTCAATGCGAGAGCTTATTGGTTCATCTAAATTCAGAAGTGCAAAAAGCAAGCTATCTGTTGTTCTTGGTAAGGATATTTCGGGCAACACTATTGTTACCGACCTTGCAAAAATGCCACATCTGCTTATTGCAGGTACAACAGGCTCGGGTAAGTCTGTATGTGTAAACTCTATTCTTATAAGCTTGCTTTACAAGGCAACTCCAGATGAAGTAAAACTTTTACTGATAGACCCTAAAATGGTTGAATTTTCAAAGTACAAGGGTATTCCACATCTGCTAATTCCAGTAGTAACCGACCCTAAAAAGGCTGCTGGTGCTTTAAACTGGGCTGTAAACGAAATGGAAAACCGTTATAAGGTGTTCTCTACCTTTGGTGTAAGAGATATTGGTGGATATAATGCAATGATTGATTCATACAATAAAATCCGTGCAGAAAAAACACCAGAGGAGCTAGAAGAAGAGCCACTTGTAAACGAAGAGGGAATACCTGTACCAGATAAAAAAATGGAAAGCATAGTTATTGCCATAGACGAGTTTGCAGATTTGATGATGACAGCACCAAACGAGGTAGAAGACTCAATCTGCCGACTTGCACAAAAGGCAAGAGCAGCAGGTATGCATCTGGTTGTAGCTACACAGCGACCAACTGTAAATGTAATTACAGGTGTAATCAAAGCAAATATCCCAAGCCGAATTTCACTAAAGGTATCATCACAGCTTGATTCTCGTACAATACTTGATGTAGGTGGTGCAGAAAAGCTTATAGGTAAGGGTGATATGCTGTTTGCACCAATAGGAGCACCAAAACCAACACGAGTACAGGGCTGTTATGCTTCTGATTCTGAAATCGAAAATGTAACAGCGTATATCAAGAAAGACCATTCATCGCAGTATAATGTCGAAATTGAAGAGGAAATCGAAAAGATTACCGAGTTTGAGCTTACAAAGGGTAAGGATAAGGATACCTCAGACGATATGGGTGGTAGCTTCAGCGACGATTGTATGATGGAAGAGGCTATAAAGCTAGTAGTAGAAAACGGACAGGCTTCAACCTCATTATTACAAAGAAGATTACGCCTTGGCTATGCTCGTGCAGGCAGACTAATAGACGAAATGGAGCAAATGGGCATAGTAGGCCCTCACGTAGGCTCTAAATCAAGAGAGGTTCTGTTAACCTACCAGCAATGGCTAGAGCGTAAAAATAATATGAGTGAGTAATAATCTGGATTAAAGTTTGGATAAAGCGTTAAAAGGTTTTATCTGAAATTTAAGAAAGAATTAGAACTAGGGGCTGTTTGAAAAATCAAAAGCACTGTCTATTTTGCCCCTAAATCGGTTATTTCTGCGTTGAAAATCCTCGATTTGGAACAAAAATCCAGAACTTTTTCTTTTTTCAAACAAGCCCTAATTATACGTAGAGGTTTTGATTATGATTGATTATGGATATTTAGATAGCCTGATAAATAATGTACAAAAGCTTCGTAAGCAAATAGAATTTCGTGAAATTGATGTAACAAAATACTTAGTTTCTTATATGACAACCAAAAAGACTTCGTTTGTGGGATATAAAGAAGGTTATTTTGATTATCTTGTCAGAAATCAAAAGGGGATTAAAGAGTCTGATAAAATCAGAGCTACCACAAAAAACTATCATAAGGTTATCAAAAATGAAAATGGCGAGCTTATTCAAATTGAAGCTTATGTTAATGGTAGAATTGATTGTGTTTTTCAGGTGCATTGGGTTGAAAATATAAGATATTTATTTCCTTTTTCGTTCAATGGTGGGTTTTATCCTACATATGTATACGCTACCAGGTTCGAGAATGGTGCTGTTGTTGAAGAATATATGGTAGAATCTAGTCAGATTGTATACGAAGCATATTCATATAAATCAGATAACCAGATAGACTACAGCTGTGTTAATTATGTATCAGGTGGCAATTATCCTATCAGAGAGCAGAGAAAAGGTGTGTTTAAGCTAAACCCATTAACCTATGATGAAACCTATTACGATTGTTGGTTAAACCATAGATAAACATAGATTTATAGTTAATAAGGAGGTAAAGCAATGGCTTTTTTACCTATAACCAAAGAAGAAATGAATAGCCGTGGTTGGGACTATGTAGATTTTGTATTTGTTACAGGCGATTCCTATGTTGATCACCCAAGCTTTGGTATAAGTATATTGTCACGAGTGCTAGAGGCTAAGGGCTATAGAGTAGCTATATTAGCACAACCAAATTGGCACAACAAAAACGATTTTAAGCGTTTTGGAAAGCCACGACTTGGCTTTATGGTTACATCGGGCAATATAGACAGTATGGTTGCACATTATACAGCTGCAAAGAAAAAGCGTAGTGATGACGCTTATACAGCAGGTGGCAAAGCTGGCAATCGTCCAGACAGAGCTGTAATTGTATATTCAAATATAATAAAAGAAATTTACCCCGATTCCCCAGTTATTATAGGTGGACTAGAGGCTTCTCTAAGAAGATTTGCTCACTATGATTATTGGGATGACGCAGTTCGTCCGTCAATTTTATTCGACAGTAAAGCAGATATTCTAACCTACGGAATGGGAGAAAATCAAACAATAGAAATTGCAGATATTCTTAATAATGGTGGCACAGTAGAGGATTTACACGATATTCGTGGTATTTGCTACGCTGTAAAAACACAGGATTATGTTCCAATGGCTGCATCAGAATGTGCAAGCTATGAAATTGTAAAGGAAAATAAAAAGGAATACGCTGTAGCTTGTCGTAAGCAAATGGAAGAGCAAGACGCTGTGCGTGGCAAAAAGATTATACAACGCCACGGTAAATATATATTGGTGCAAAACCAGCCAATGCCACCACTTACCCAAAGCGAGCTTGATTGGGTGTATTCATTGCCATACGAAAGAATGTATCATCCGTCCTACGAAGCATTAGGTGGTGTACCAGGTATTCAAGAGGTTGAATTTTCAATCACTCATAACCGTGGTTGCTTTGGAGCGTGCAATTTCTGTTCAATAGCATTTCATCAGGGTAGAGTTATCACCACACGAAGTGAAGAGTCAGTTATTAACGAGGCAATATCGCTTACAAAAAATCCACGCTTTAAGGGATATATACACGATGTTGGTGGTCCTACTGCAAACTTCCGTAAGCCGTCTTGCAAAATTCAAGAAAAGGCTGGAATGTGTAAAAATAAAAAGTGCCTTGCACCAACCCCTTGCAAAAATTTACAGGTTACTCACGACGAATACCTACAGCTTTTGCGTAAGCTAAGAGCAATCAAGGGTATTAAAAAGGTATTTATCCGTTCGGGTATACGCTTTGACTATATGATGGAGGACGAGAGTAACGAATTCTTCAAAGAATTAGTAGAACACCATGTAAGTGGTCAGCTAAAGGTTGCTCCAGAGCATTGCTCGGCTGCTGTGCTTGACAAAATGGGCAAACCACATATAGAAGCCTACAAAAAATTCTCAGATGAATTTTTCAGGATAACAAAGCAGGTGGGAAAAGAGCAATACCTTGTGCCATATCTGATGTCATCACATCCAGGCTCAACCCTTAAGGACGCAATAGAGCTTGCTTTATTCCTTAAAAAGGAGCATATTCGTCCCGAACAGGTGCAGGATTTTTACCCTACACCAGGTACTGTGTCAACCTGTATGTTCTATACAGGGTTAGACCCATATACTTTGCAAGAGGTATACGTTCCTAAAACACCAAAGGAAAAGGCAATGCAAAGAGCATTATTACAATACTTTAATCCTAAAAATAAAGAAACAGTAGTAAAGGCTTTGATTATGGCAGGCAGAGAGGATTTAATAGGTACAGGTAAAAACTGCCTTGTAACACCTCCTCCAGGCTTTAATTTACAAAGAAAGTCTGCTAAAAACAGCAAATCAAACAACAAAAAGTCTGTAAAGGGCAAACCAAACAGCAGAAAAAAAGCAAATAATAAAAAAGGCTCTGCTATTAAAAAGGGCAGAACATAAGGTGAAACTATGAAAACATTAATAATAGAAAGATTTGAAAACAATTTTGCGATTTGTGAAGACAAGGATAAGTGCTTTTTCGGCATAGAGCTTTCAGAGCTACCAGACGGTGCTAAAGCCGGAGATGTGCTAGATATTGATAATGATGGGAATATCAAAATAAACAAAGCAGAAACAGAGCGAAGAAAAAACAGAATTAACGGAAAAATGCAAAAGCTTAAAAAATAATTAATACTATTATTAAAACAAAATTTAATTAAAAAACCGATTAAACGCCTTTATGCTTTAATCGGTTTTTATACTCTAAAAATTTATTCATATGTAATACTAATACTAAACTCTATTAAAAAGTAGACTTCTTTACGGCAGATTTTGCACCAAACTTCATACTGCGTCCTCGGAAGGCGACAGCCTTCCTGTGGGTCAGTATTCGTTCAGCACAAAATCTGCTCGCAAATCCGTGTCCACTTTTTATCAGAGTTTAGTATAACCTACAGCAATGTT
>JAZSEI010000107.1:0-2935 GCA_045531635.1 Acutalibacteraceae bacterium | reverse complement strand
GGCAGAATTTAGTCAGCACTTCGTCCTTCTCCTTGACAAGTGACAGCTTGCCTGCGTCGTCGTGCTCGTTCTGAGCAAATTCTGCTCGACAATCTATTCCACCGTTTAAACAGGTATTAGTATTAACTACAGAAAGGGTGTGTCGTATGATAAAAAATGTAAATCTAAAACAGCTTGTAATAAGTCTTGCAATCAGCTTAGGCGTTGGCTTGCTGGCAGGCATTTTAACAGCAAATAGCTTTGATGTATATAGTGGACTTATAAAGCCTCCACTTTCACCACCAGCTGTGCTTTTTCCTATAGTATGGACTATACTGTACGCACTAATGGGTATATCAGCTTATATAATTTATAGATCAGATAACGATTATAAATATTTAGCTCTTACTATATATGTGCTACAGCTTGTATTTAATTTCTTCTGGTCTATAATATATTTTAATTTGCAAAACCCACTATTCGCCTTTGTGTGGCTTGTTATGCTTTGGTTGCTTATAATCGCTATGATAATAACCTTTGCAAAAATCAACAAAACAGCTGCACTACTGCAAATTCCGTATTTACTTTGGGTAACCTTTGCAGGATATTTAAATCTGGCACTTTACATTTTGAATTATTAAATTTAATAAAAAGTTTAAAACACCTCCTGTAAGCGTTTGACTTACAGGGGGTGTTTCACTATATTTAAACAAAGGCATTTTAGTGCAATTTGACTTGCTGATTTTCGACAGTCACCAGATTTTGTGCTGAACGAATACTTACCCACAGCAAGACTGTCGCCTTGCGAGGACGCAGTATGAAGTGCAGTACAAAATACGCCGAAAAGATTTCTGCATTTTAAATAGAGTTTGGTATTAATAGTAATTGTCGATTATTTTTTCTACACACTTTATTGATTATGTTGCACAGTTTCAGTGCTTTCTTCACTTTCTGTACTATTCTCAAGAGCAGTTTCAGGAGAATATTCGCACCTTAAACTAAATTTATTCTTAAGATCGTGACTAGAAGTGGACATATTCGAATAGAAACCTGCCACAAAACCCTTTTTATAATCGCCCTCTTGTTTATAATATTCTATCTTTTCATAACCACGATTATAATATTCATCTGGCTCTCCATGCTTTGCTATTACGTCTTCAGATTTTAACTCTCGGTCAATAGATAAGCCACCTGGAAATTTAACAACAGGACTATTTCTTAACCCCTCTGTAGAAACATCCACAAATACGCTAAATCCAACAACCTGACACTCCTCTATCTCTTCGTCTGACGAGGTTGTATTCAGGAAGCTAAGCTTAACACTATTATATGAATCCTCACTATAATTATCATTTCTTATCTCAAATTCCTCTGTCCAATGAGTTGTTCCAGTTCTAACAATTTCCCAACCATTTTCCTCAAATTCGCTAAAATCACAAGGCAATGTGTAAACTACACCATCTAATTCAAATGATAAGTCAAACAGCTCAACATCTTCCATATTAATTGTATTCTCTCTTTCAACAGGAACACTTTCTACCTCTGTTTCGGTTACACTTTCTGAGCTTATGTCGTTTGTGCTGTCTAAATCATCTGGCTTATTTGCATTTTTTATACCTACTACTGCAGCTGTAATACCACCACCAACTATAACAGCACCTATAGCTACAGCTATAATTTTACCAGCTATAGTTGAGAAAAATCCCTTTTGGGCAACCGATGCTGTTACTTGTGAAGCTACGGCAGGCATCTGTACAGCCTGTGCTAATAAGCTCATTGATGAAAATGCCGGTGGTGTATTTGATGTTAAAAACTCTGTTTCTATATTTTTGAATTGAGAAGTAAACAAAGCAAACGGAAAAACACCATATAGCTTTGTACCTCTTTTTTCTAGATCCTCTACACCCTTTTTTATTTCTGCTCTTGCCGATAACAGCTTATATTTTACAGTTGTCACAGGTAGCTCTAATGTTTCTGCAATTTCCTTTACAGACATATCCTGATAATAATACATAAGTATACAAAGTCGCTTATCCTCCGAAAGTCCGTTAATAATCTCCATTAACAGACGACTTGTTTCTTTTGTATCAACAGATTCATGAGGAAGATAATCTTTGTTAAACTCCTCGTCATTCCATTCAATATCAGTATTCAAAGCAACATCTGCAAATAGGATTGGCTTTTTCTTGCTTATGTAATTTTTACTGGTATTTGCAACAATTCGTCCCAACCAATTATCAAATAACTCTGGTGCATTAAGAGTAGAAATATACCCAAAAGCCTTAATATAGCTGTCCTGCATAATATCAAGTGCATCCTGCTCATTTTTTGTGATACTCAACGCTATAAAGTAAGATGAGTCCTTTGTCATATTGTATAAAGCCTCAAAAGCTCTATTATCTCCCAGCTGAGCTGCCCTTACAATTTCAATAAAATCATTATTCATTTTTTATCCTCCAATTTTAACTTTTTAAAAATTTTCTTTAATAAGCTTTTTGAGCTTTCCTCAGAAACAATTATTTTCTTTGCTTGTAGCTTTACATAGTATTTGATAAGCCACATAAAAGTACCTCCTTAAAATAGCTTTCAATATATAGACAAATAAAAACGGAGGTTGGATAGTAATTTTTTGAAAATTTTTTAAAAGTTTTCAACTGTATTTAACAAATTCTTTTTTCTAAGCAACAACAGGCAAAAACTAATTACCATTACCTGTTTTCGCTTTTCTCATTTTAGGGTTACCCCAACTATTGACATAGAGCCTAAATTCTTTATACGACAAAAAAGCACTTGCAATTCGCAAGTGCTTTTGATTTGGAGCGGATGACGAGGCTCGAACTCGCTACCTCCACCTTGGCAAGGTGGCGCTCTACCAGATGAGCTACATCCGCATATTATGGTGCCTTCGGACGGAATCGAACCATCGACACGAGGATTTTCAGTCCTCTGCTCTACC
>JAZSEI010000136.1:0-5549 GCA_045531635.1 Acutalibacteraceae bacterium | reverse complement strand
ATCAGCACACTTACTGCTAAGGGTTGTAATGTAACAGTCTTCCCTGCTACAGCTACAGCTGACGAGCTTATGGCAAGTGGTGCACAGGGCGTTGTAATTTCTAATGGTCCTGGTAATCCAAAGGATAATGCAGAGCTTATTAATCAAATTAAAATTCTTTGCGATAAAAAGGTGCCTATGTTTGGTGTAGGCTTGGGTCATCAGCTTATAGCGTTGGCTATGGGTGCAGACACAACTAAGCTAAAGTATGGTCACCGTGGTGCTAACCAGCCATCTGTTTACACAAAAACAGGTAAGGTTTATATTACAAGCCAAAACCACGGCTATGTAGTAACAGCAGATAGCTTGCCACAGAATGCTACACAAACATTTGTAAATGTAAACGACAAAACCTGCGAGGGTATAGCTTATGCAGATATTCCTGCAATGTCAGTACAGTTCTACCCAGAGATTGGTGGTCCACTAGACACATCATTCCTATATGACGAATTTATTGCTCTAGCAAATAAGTAATTCAAATACAAAACACTTTAATTAAAATGGAGTTTAGTATTTAAATTACTAAATATAGAAGCTCCTATTATAGAAAGAAAGGATGTTTTTAAATGCCAATAAATAAGGATATAAAAAGAGTTCTTGTAATAGGTTCAGGCCCTATTGTTATAGGTCAGGCTGCTGAGTTTGACTATGCTGGTACACAGGCTTGCCGTGCACTAAAGGAAGAAGGCTTAGAGGTTATTCTTATAAACTCTAACCCTGCTACAATTATGACAGATAATGCAATGGCCGATAAAATTTATATCGAGCCACTTACACTAGATACAGTAAAAAGAATTATTCTAAAAGAAAAGCCAGACAGCTTGCTTTCTACATTGGGTGGACAAACAGGTCTTACACTTTCAATGCAGCTTGCTAAGGAAGGCTTCCTTGAGGCTAACGGTGTAAAGCTTTTAGGTGCTAACCCAGAAACAATCGACAAGGCAGAGGACAGACAGCTATTTAAAGACACAATGGAGTCTATCGGTCAACCTTGTATTCCATCAACAGTTGTAAACGATGTTCAAAGTGCAGTTGATTTTGCAAATAAGATTGGCTACCCAGTTATTATTCGTCCTGCATTTACACTTGGTGGTACCGGTGGTGGTATTGTTAATAACGAAGAAGAGCTTATCGAAATTACAGCAAATGGTCTAGAGCTTTCTCCTATTACACAGGTACTTGTAGAGAAGTGTGTATCTGGCTGGAAAGAAATCGAGTTTGAAGTTATCCGTGATAGTACTGGTAATGTTATTACAGTATGTTCAATGGAAAACATCGACCCTGTTGGTGTACACACAGGTGATAGTATAGTAATTGCTCCAGCTGTAACACTTGCAGCCGAGGAATACCAGATGCTAAGAAACGCAGCATTGTCAATGGTATCTGCACTTGGAGTAGAGGGTGGCTGTAACTGTCAGTTTGCTCTTAACCCAGAAAGCTTTGAGTACGCAGTAATCGAGGTAAACCCACGAGTTTCTCGTTCATCTGCTCTTGCTTCTAAGGCTACAGGTTACCCAATTGCAAAGGTTGCTGCTAAAATTGCTATTGGATATACACTAGACGAAATTAAAAACGCTGTTACAGGCTCAACCTATGCCTGCTTCGAGCCTGCAATTGACTATGTTGTAGTTAAGTTCCCTAAGTGGCCATTTGACAAATTTGTATACGCTAAGAAAACTCTTGGTACACAGATGAAGGCTACTGGTGAGGTTATGGCTATTGCACCTACATTCGAGCAGGCTATTATGAAGGCTGTGCGTGGTGCTGAGATTTCTCATAACACATTAAACAGCGAAAAATATATGCAAATGTCATTTGACGGCATTAAGAACAAGTTATCTGTATGTGATGACGAAAGAATCTTCTGTGTATATGAGGCTCTAAAGAGAGGTATTACAGTAGATGAAATTCACGAAATCACTATGATTGACGAGTGGTTCTTAAACAGAATGTTGAACCTTGTTAATATAGAAAAAGAAATGTCAAAGGGCGAGCTTACTGACGAGCTTTATGCAAGAGCTAAGAAGATGGGCTACCTAGACAAAACAATCGAGGAATTTACAGGCTGTAAGGTTCAAACTCCTGCAAAACCAGTATATAAAATGGTTGATACCTGTGCAGCTGAGTTTAAGGCTGTAACACCTTACTTCTACTCAACCTTTGATGAAGAAAACGAAGCCGAGGAATTCATTAACGAAAACAACACAGGCAAAAAGACAATTATCGTATTCGGTTCTGGTCCTATCAGAATTGGTCAGGGTATCGAGTTCGACTATGCGTCAGTTCACTGTGTATGGGCATTAAAGCAGGCAGGCTATGAGGTTGTTATCGTAAACAACAACCCAGAAACAGTATCAACAGACTTTGATACATCAGACAGACTATACTTTGAGCCTCTTACTCCAGAGGATGTAATGGGCATTATCAATACAGAAAAGCCTTACGGTGTAGTTGTTGCATTTGGTGGACAAACAGCTATTAAGCTTACAAAGTTCCTAAGCGACAGCGGTGTAAACATTCTTGGTACATCAGCTGACAGTATTGATATGGCTGAGGACAGAGAGCGTTTTGACGAGCTTCTAGAAAAGCACAATATCAAGCGTCCTCGTGGCTTTACTGTTATGACAACAGAGGAAGCTCTAAAGGTTGCTTCAAATGTAGGCTATCCTGTACTAATGCGTCCTTCTTATGTACTTGGTGGACAGAATATGATTATTGCTTACAACGAGGACGACATCGTTGAGTATATGGCAATTATCCTTTCTCAGAATATCGAAAACCCAATTCTTATAGATAAATACCTAATGGGTACAGAAATCGAAGTTGACGCAATCTGCGATGGCGAGAGTATTCTTATCCCAGGTATTATGCAGCACATCGAGCGTGCTGGTGTACACTCTGGTGACTCTATTGCAGTTTACCCAGCGTGGAAGCTAAGCGATGAAATGACACAGACAATCATCAAAAGCTCAGAGGATTTGGCTTTGTCACTAAACACAAAGGGTCTTGTAAATATTCAGTATTTGATTTATGACGAAGACCTTTATGTTATCGAGGTTAACCCTCGTTCTTCAAGAACAATCCCTTACATCAGTAAGGTAACAGGTGTACCAATGGTAGACCTTGCTACAAGAGCAATGCTTGGCGAAAAGCTTGCAGATATGGGCTATGGCACAGGTCTTTACAAAAAATCACCTTACACAGCTGTTAAGGTACCTGTATTCTCATTCGAGAAGCTTATCAATGTTGATAACCACCTAGGTCCAGAGATGAAGTCAACTGGTGAGGTTCTTGGTATTGCTGGAACACTTGAAGAGGCTCTTTATAAGGGCTTGGTAGCAGCAGGCTATAAGATGACAAAATCAGGTGGCGTTCTTATTACAGTAAGAAATAGCGATAAGGGCGAAATCGGCGATGTTGCTAAGAAGTTTGCTTCACTTGGCTTTGAGATATACGCAACTGCTGGTACAGCAAAAATACTAGAGGCTTATGGTATTGACGCTAAGGCAGTTAAGAAGATTCACGAATCAAGCGAAGAAAATACAATCAAGCTTATCGAAAGTGGTAAGATTAATTATGTTATTTCTACATCTTCAAAGGGTAGAATCCCAACAAGAGATAGCGTTAAGATTAGAAGAAAGACAGTTGAAAGAAATATACCTTGTCTAACATCCATTGATACAGCTAACGCTTTGGTTGAGTGCTTGATGAGCAGATACTCACAGTACAACACAGAGCTTGTTGACATCAACAATATGAGAGGCGAGAAGATAGAGTACAACTTCACAAAGATGCACGGCTGTGGCAGTGACTACATCTGCTTTAATGCCTTTGACCAGAACATCCACAATCCAGAGGGTCTAAGCATTAGACTTTGCGACAGATATACTGGTATTGGTGGTAATGGTGTAATCCTTGTTTGCCCATCTGATGTAGCAGACGCAAAAATGCGTATGTTCAACCTTGACGGTTCAGAGGGTAAGATGTGTGGTAACGGTATTAGATGTGTAGGTAAGTTCCTATATGACAACAATCTAGTTGACCAGAATAAAGAGGTTATCACAGTTGAAACTCTAAGTGGCATTAAAACAATGAAGGTTTACAAACAGGACGGAAAGGTTACAAGAGTAAGAGTTGATATGTCTAAGGCTGACCTTAGCCCTAAGAGTATCCCTGTTGCAATCGAAAGCGATAAGGTTGTAAATCAGCCTGTTACAATTGATGGCAAAGAGTACAACATTACCTGCGTATCAATGGGTAACCCTCATTGTGTAGTATTTGTTAAGGATATTGAGCGTCTAGACATTGAAAAGGTAGGACCAAAGTTCGAGAATAACGAGCTATTCCCAGAAAGAGTAAATGTAGAGTTTGCAAGAGTTATCAACGAGCGTACTATTAAAATGCGTGTATGGGAGCGTGGCACAGGCGAAACTTGGTCTTGTGGTACAGGGGCTTGTGCAGTAGCTGTAGCAGCAGTTGAAAACGGCTTCTGTAAGAAGGGTGAGGACATCACTGTACAGCTAACAGGTGGCGAGCTTGTTGTAAATTATACTGACGATACAGTATATATGACAGGTGAGGCAGAAAAGATATTCAACGGTACAGTTGAGCTATAATAAATAAGCATAAAAAGAAATCGGGGCAAATTGCCCCGATTTTGCTTTTTTACAGTAATATTAAGCACCGTTTAAAATCGGTAAAAAATTTTAAACGGTGCTTAGTATAATATAATTGGTTATTCTACAACCGAAAGTGCAGTTTCCAATGCTTCTTTATCCATATTACAATACAAGTTGTATATTGGTATGTTAGATACAATATACTCTAGTGTATCTAACAGATTTATTAGATTTTCCTTTTCGTTTGGACGCATAGTTTGAGAAAGCAAGAATGGTAAAGACTCTTTAGCAGGTGCTTTAACTATGGAATTTTCTTCTGCTCTATTAATCATAAAAATTCCACCTACAGGTGCACTTGTGTTACAGCCATAATTTTCTTTCCCCTGCCATGGTGTACCGTACACTATTATTTCGTCACCTATTTTTCTTAAAAGAGGCTTATCACCATTAATAATCTGAACCTCATCACCAAGATGCTTTTTCCATAATCTAATATGCGTGGTTTTGCCTGTGCCACTTGGTGCTGTAAAAAGATAAGCCTTACCTTTATATTTTATTGCTGCACAATGTAAAAACATTCCTTGATAGCTTTGTAGCAAAAGCGTACATATTTTTCTTAAAAATGCTCTGCTTTGAAGCATATTACTGCTTTGAGCTGGAAATATTTTATATTCATTTTCTATATCATACGCCGACAGCTTAATTTCTTGGTCGAAGCTGTCATCTGATGTAATATAAGGCTCTAATATTTTAAGAAGATAGCTATTTTTAGTTTCGTATTTAATATTAATATCTGCAATCTTATATATTGCCACAGCTCTGCCCCCTACTGTTTATTTATATTAAGATTTTAACACATAAAATAAATATATGCAAACAGCAATATAAGAT
>JAZSEI010000125.1:0-2741 GCA_045531635.1 Acutalibacteraceae bacterium | reverse complement strand
AGACCTGTTCGATAACCTCCAAAACGCCATCTGAACGCTTCTTTTTCCGTCATACTTAGCCAATTTTTCTTGAAATACATACAGTATTACTGCGAAAAATTGTCGTTGTCTGACGAAAAAATTACTCGTCCATACGACATTTTCCAGTTATCCAACAGGTCTATTATAACAATACATATTCTAAAAAATAAAACAGTCGCACCCTTATAATTTTGCGACTGTTTTTTATTATGAGTGTATATATTAGTTACTGTGAACTTTAAATCAATATTCCGTTGCAGTGGTCTATTTCGTGCTGAATAATTTGTGCTGTAAAATCTGTGAAAGTTTGCTGACAGTTTCTTAATGTTAAGTCCTGATATTTTACCTTGATAGTATTATAGCGTTTTGTCTTGCGAACACCTGCAAGTGATAGGCAACCCTCTTCTGTTTCGTATTCATCTGATGAGCTTATAATCTCTGGATTTAGCATTGTCATATAAATTCCGTTATTATCAAAAACTATTATTCTTTTTTTAACACCAATCATATTTGCTGCCATACCAACACAACCTGCTCTGTTTGCTATTAATGTATCAAGCAAATCTTTGGCTGTTTGAAGATCCTTTTTAGTTGCTGGTTCTGATTTTTGTGAAAGAAATATGGGGTCGTGAACAATTTGCTTTATCATTATTTGTTTCTCCTTTTATACTAATACCTGTTTAAACGCTGGAATAGATTGTCGAGCAGAATTTGCTCAGAACAAGGACGACGACGCAGGCAAGCTGACGCTTGTCAAGGAGAAGGACGAAGTGCTGAGTAAATTATGCCGACAAGTTGTCTAGTGTTTAAATAGGTATTAGTATTATATAATAAATAATACTCCTTACTACAAAAGGCTCTGTACTATATTTGTGTATAATACAGAGCCCTATTTTATTTTTTATTCGTCATCGTCTTCGTCAAAGGTGAAAACCTGTGTTGTTTCGCCAAATTTCCTAAAACGGCTGTAACGGTGTTCAAGCAATTCATCTGTTGACATCATTAAGTATTTATCAAATGTATTTGATATTAGCTTACGCAAGCTATCAAATAATGGGCTGTCGGTTGACTTTGGCTCTCGGATAATTCTTTCGATAACATCCATTGTGAACAGATCGTTTGCTGTTAATCTTAAGCACTGTGCAGCATCTGCTGTTTTTGCTGGGTCTTTCCACAAAATACTTGCACAGCCCTCTGGTGAAATTACAGAATAAACCGAGTTTTCAAGCATCCATACCTCGTTGGCTACAGCAAGAGCTAATGCTCCACCACTTCCACCCTCGCCTATTAAAATAGAAACTATTGGTGTTTTAAGTGTCATCATTTCCATTAGATTTTCTGCAATAGCCTGACCCTGTCCACGCTCCTCTGCACCTATACCACAGAATGCACCACTTGTATCTACAAAGCACAAAACAGGTCTTTTGAACTTTTCTGCCTGCTTCATAAGTCTTAAAGCTTTACGATATCCCTCTGGGTGAGCTGAACCAAAATTCTTTTCTACACGCTCTTTTGTGTTTTTACCCTTGTCTAATCCTATTACTGTAACAGGCATACCGTTAAGTGTTGCAATACCTGCTTTAATTGCTTTGTCGTCTGCATAGCGTCTGTCACCATGAAGCTCAAAAAAGCTGTCACCAAATAGAGCCTCTATAAAATCTGAGGCTGTAAGTCTGTCGGCTGATCTTGCAGCAGTTACTCTATCAAATGCTCTCATAATCAGTCAACCTCCTTATCGTTACAATCTACTTTTTCAATATTATGAAGCTCTAGCAAATGTGCAAGAGAATCCTTTAGCTTGCGTCTGTCTACCACAGCATCTACAAAGCCCTTATCCTGCAAAAATTCTGCTGTCTGGAAATTCTTTGGTAGCTTTTGTCTGATTGTTTGCTCTATTACTCTTGGACCTGCAAATGCAACTAACGCACCTGGCTCTGAAATGATAATATCACCCTCCATTGCAAAGCTGGCTGTAACGCCACCTGTTGTTGGATCGGTTAAAACTGTGATATATAAAAGGCCCTCGTCACTGTGTCTTTTTACTGCACCACTTGTTTTTGCCATTTGCATAAGTGAAAGAATACCCTCTTGCATTCTTGCACCACCAGAAAGTGTAAAAGCAACTACAGGCATTTCATTTTCGGTAGCGTACTCAAAAAGTCTTGTTATTTTCTCACCGGTTACTGTACCCATTGAACCCATCATAAAGCTTGGGTCCATAACAAACATAGCAACCTTATGGCCATTGATTGTGCAGGTACCAGTTATAACAGATTCGTTCTCGCCACTTCTATTTTTAGCTGTAGCAAGCTTACGGTTATAATCTGGAAAGCCGATTATATTTTTAGAGGTTAGCTCGCTGTTCATCTCTACAAATGAATCTGCATCAGCTATCATCTCTATTCTCTGTCTTGCTGTTATTCTGAAATGATGATTACAGAAGTTACAAACTCTGCTGTTATCGTCTAAGTCTGTATTTAATACCATTCTTTTACATTCAGGGCATTTAATCCATAGTGCATCAGGCACATAAGGACGCACCTGGTCTGCTGACTTATCAGATGGAATTTTCTCCAACTCATTTTTAGGCTTTAAAAAAGTAAAAAAATCGCCATTAAACATACGCAAACATCCAATCTAATTAATTTTTTCGTTTTGAAAAATTGGAATTTGCAGGGGCTTTGCCCCTGCACCCCACCAGCCTTTGAAAAGGCTGGACC
>JAZSEI010000018.1:0-45275 GCA_045531635.1 Acutalibacteraceae bacterium | reverse complement strand
TCGTCAGACCAAGAGTTTGCCTTAGGCTTACTTCATACTCCACCTCACGGTGGACGCACTTGCCCTCAGCTAACAGTTCCTACTGCCAAGCCTGTAGTGGACTTTCACCACCAAGTTACTGCCCATTCTGGGCAAACATCAAAGCTAGTATGTCAGTTTTTCTGACTTACTAGCTTTTTTATATGACTAATATAACTACATATGTTGCAAATATTCAATATCATATACTATTAAGAATTTATCAACAAAATTAGTATGTTAATTTTTATTTATGTGGAAAACTTGTCTTTCCACAGTTTTTATCAACTTTTTGTGGAAAACTAGTCGAAAAATGTTGAAAACTGTTTATAACTTTTTTAAGATGTCAATTTTTTGTATATTTTGCTATTTGTTTTTAAATCATAAAAAATAATCTGCTAGGCTATTGACAACTATTTTTTATAGAAATAATTTTGATATATTCTAAATATCCTTGATTTTATGCGATTTTTTAGAAAAAATAAAAAATAAAACCTAACTATAAAAAATTTCATCTTGTATTGACATCATAAAATTACACCTAGTAATAATTTTGTTATTTTTTGTAACTTTTTAAGTTTTAGTATAAATGTGGAAAACTCAGAAAAGTTTTCCACCCGAAAAAGTGCTGTCTACTCTAGTTTTTTAAGGTTGTTTTTATCATTATCAACAGTGTTTTTAACATCTTTATTAAAAACTATTGGTTTACGGTTTGTATAATGTTAGCAAATGTTGAAAACTATAGGGTTTTCAACAGGGTTTTCAACATTACTAAAATTTACAACTTTGAATAAATGTGGAAAACTTAGTCAATGCTATTAACATATTTTATTTGTTAGGAGTAAGTTGAAATGATAAAAGGAATTAACAGAACAATTATAGAGGTAACTGACACAGGCAATATTTATTACGAGCGTGCATTATTGGTACTACGCCCTGAATACACCGATGTACAAAGAGGTTTACTTGAAAAAGAAGCTAAAAAAATGCTTATTTCTATGAACGCACCCTCAAGTATTAAAAAAAGTCACGCTATTTTTTATTGGACACTACGCTTAGGTGCAGCAGCACTTGTAGGTGCTCTTTCGACTATAGCATATTTTAATTTTATAGGCATATAATCTATTTTAAATCAAAAATTAAATAACAAAATCAGACCTAACACAGTGTAGTAATATAATTTATCTGTTTTTCATACAAATTAAACAGATATTAAACGGGGTGATTAGGTGGATAACAAACTGAAAAAGCTTGAATTTTTGGGAGTTTTCTTTGTTTTTATATGTGGCACATTGCTTCATTTTTTTTACCAATGGAGCAACGGCAGTGCATTGAGTGTGCTTTTTGGTGCTGTAAATGAAAGTGTATGGGAGCATATCAAAATTTTTGCAGTGCCATATGTAGTGTGGAGTATACTAGAGCTTGCGTTTTCTATACCATATTTTAAGCAATTTGTAGTGGCAAAGGTTTTTGGGCTTTATTTATTAGCAACACTTATTATCAGCTTTTTTTACCTTTACACTTCAATATTAGGCAGACATATTCTTATTGTTGATATTATCAGCGTTTTTATATGGATAGCAGTCTCTCACTTTTTCAGTTATAAGGTTACCACCTTAGAAAAAGACCTACGTTTTCTATTCCCTCTGTGTTTAGGTCTTTTATTTTTGTTTATGGTAATGTTTTTCTGTTTTACTGCAGTACCACCTCATATAGAGCTTTTTAAAGACCCTATTACAGGAATGTACGGTATAATACCCGAAAATATTGATGTTGGTGCCTACTTTATGAACAATACGCTATTATAAGTATTTTTTCTTTTAAACAGTTGGATATTTCTTTTAATTGTGATATAATTTAAACATATATGCAAAAAAAGAAGTAATGGCAGGTTTTGTTGATATGAAAGAAAAAAACAACAGCTTTAAAAGCAAAGCAAATAATAAAAGCTTTGACAAAGATGCAAACAAAAACAGAAAATCTCATAATTTTAACGAAGCTGAAAAGCATAACGATATAATTGCAGGCAGAAACTGTGTAAAAGAAGCACTAAACAGTGGCAGAGCTATAGAGGCTGTGCTTATTGCAAGAGGAAGTAAATCTGGCTCTTGTGGTGTTATTATTGCACAGGCAAAGGATAAGGGTATACCTGTAAAAGAAGTAGACAGCAAGAAGCTTGACTTTTTATGTGGTGGTGCTGTACATCAGGGCATTGCAGCAATGGCAGCAGTAAAGGAATACTCTACTGTTGAGGATATTTTCACAACAGCACAAGAACGTGGTGAACCACCTTTTATAATTGTTCTTGATGAGATAGAAGACCCACACAACCTTGGTGCTATTATCCGTACAGCAGAATGTACAGGAGCACATGGTGTAATTATCCCTAAGCGTAGAAGTGCAGGCTTGAGCTATACTGTAGGTAAATCGTCTGCTGGTGCAGTTGAGTATGTACATATAGCTCGTGTAACAAATATCCCAACCGTAATTGACGAGCTTAAAGAGCGTGGAGTATGGGTATTTGGTGCTGATATGAATGGTGAGGATTCTGCAAAAACAAATCTAACCGGTGCTATTGCGTTAGTAATAGGCAATGAAGGCAAGGGTATTGGCAGACTTGTAAGTAGCAAATGTGATGGAATTTTGTCGCTACCTATGAAGGGTAAAATAAATTCCTTAAATGCATCAGTGGCAGCTGGTGTGCTAATGTATGATGTTATGCGACAGAGAAATAAATAAAAGAGTAAGTAAATAAACAAAACCAAAATATTTCACTTTGGAAAAGAGTTGGTAATATTGGCAAACGAAAATGAAAAAGAAAAAGAACAGGATAAAGAAATAGCTACTATTCTTCAAAAGCTGAAAAGGCTTATGACAATAACAGAAAAAGATGTTATCGAAGAAAACAAGCAAAAAGAAGCTCTGCTACAAATTTCTGACGAAGAACAAAATACTACAGAAGATATTACAGAGCATACAACAGAAAAGAAAGAAAAGGTAAAAAAGCCTTTCTTAAAAATAGTTGATAGTGACCCACACTTTGACGAAGATAGTGAGTCTGCACAGCAAGATGAAAACGAAAATGCTGTTGAAAACGAAGACGATGTAGAGCTTATAGGTAACCACGAAAGAGTAGTACAAGAGCGTGCTAAAAATAAACACAAAAGCACAGATAAGTCTGAAGATAACAGCATAGAAAAAGCAGAGAAGGACTCTCAGTCGTATGATGATGACGAGGATGATGATTACGATAACAACGATAACGAAGTTGATAGTAATGATAAAAAAGACGACCCGTTATACGATTTATCAGGCTTAGAAGCAAGCCTTGAAAAAAGACCAAGAAAAAGAAAGAAATCATTCTTTAACTCGCTGTTCAAGTTTGGACAAGCTTTAAATGCTAAGCCAGACGAATACACCAGCGACGAGGGTATTTCTAATCTGCATAGTGAAGCTAACACTACAGAAAAGAAAAAAAGAAAACATCAAAAAACATCAAAATCAGAAAAGGAAATTACTAACCCAAAAGCTCCTGAATCTGAAACAATACAAACAGAAGAAAACAGCTTAGATAACAATACTGATAATTCTGCACCTATTGTAGATGTTGATATGAGCTTTGCTACCGTACAAAAGGTAAACGGTAACATATTCATAGAGGGTGACATAGAGCCTATGTACACCATAGAAACAACACCTACAACCTTTAACATAGAAATCGGCAAGCTCTCTCCTATTTTAATGAATGCATACGAAGCTTATTTAAGCCCTGACGCTTTACAGGCTAAAAAGGCTGAACAGGATAAGCTAAATGCAGAAATTCTTGAGGAAGAAATAATAACTAAGCCTACAACACCTTTTAGCAAAAGCAATTCATCAGATATAGACAAGCGTATTTTTGAGGATAAAAACGAAACTGTAATAACAACCTCTGACAATATAGATGACGATGAGCATGACGAAGCGTTTGAAGAAATTCCTTTAAGCGAAAAAGACAAAAAGCGTCAGGCTAAGCTAAAAGCAAAAGAGGAGAAACGCCGATTAAAAAAAGAAGCAAAAGAAAGCAAGAAAAAGAAAAGTATAAAAGAAACACTGTTTACCGATTATGGTACAGCAGTAGATTATAGTGCTTTTTCTGTAAGCGATTCAACAGCCGAAAAAATAGAGGACTACGAGCATGTTCAAGACGCAAGGGCTGTAATGGTTGAAATAAATATGAACATACGAAAAGAGTTTTTCAGAACTCTTTTTACAAGTATAATTTTCGTACTTGAGCTTGTTCTTACTATTATTAAAACCTTTTTCCCTACAATGTTTGATGGTATTATTCCAAATGTAGACCTTGCTTATTGCACAACTAATCTTGTGTTACTGGCAATAGCAATTGGATTTTCTGCAAACACCATAAAGCGTGGCTTAGTGCCTTTGCTTGGATTTAAGGGTAATTCAGAAACTGGTGTAGCAGTAGCCTCAATAGCTGTAACTATACAAAGTATAGCAGCATTCTTTGACTGTTATTCATTCTTCCACGGCTCACAAAGCTTATATGCTATTTTAGTAGTATTTGGACTAGCTTTAAATTCTCTTGGAAGATTAGTTCAGCACCTAAGAATTAAAGATAATTTCAGATTTGTAGCAAACGATAGAAAAAAATATGCTGTTACAATACTTAACGACAGACGTAATGCAGAAAGAATGGTAAGAGGCACAAACGCCGATGACCCTGTTATTGCGTACCAAAGAAGAACACATTTCTTCAGTAACTTTATGAAGCTTTCTTATGCAAAAGACCCTAGCGAATCTATGGCGTCAAGCTTCTCACTTGTAGGATTGGTAGTATCTGTTGTTATTTCTATTATTCACGGTATAATTTATCAATCTACACTTGGTGCAATATCATCATTTGCTATGATTTCAAGCCTTAGCATACCACTTGCCTGTATGCTTGCTGTTAACATACCTATTAAAAATCTTTGTTCAAAGGCATTACGAGAAGAAGCTATGGTGGTTGGTTATCCAGCAGTTACTCAATTTGTAGACACTGCTGCAATTATGCTTGACAGCCGAGAGCTTTACCCACCTTCTTCTGTAAAGCTTGTAAGAGTAAAGCAATATATGACATCTAATTTTGAAGCTTGTATGCTAAACGCAGCTGCCGTATTAAAGGTGGCAAACACATCGCTATCTTATGTATTTACAGATGTTATAAACGATAAGTCAGATCAATTACCTTATGTTGACAGCGTTAAATTTGAAGAAAACAAAGGTATTGTAGGCTGGATTGGTGGCGAGCGTGTATTAATAGGTAGACGAGAGCTACTTGAGAAATACGGAATTACACCACCTCCATTTGAGGACTCTCAGCCTTTTGTTGAAGAAAACAGAAACATAACTTATCTTGCAAATGCTGGTCAGCTTGTGGCTATGATAGTTACATCATACACACCTGACAATAAACTTAAAGCAGAGCTTCAAAGATTAGAGAAAAACGGTGTATCAGTGCTTATTCGTACTGCAGACCCTAACCTTACATCAAAGAGAATTGCAAGCGATTATAATATGCATATACGCTCTGTAAAAATATTGCCTAACTCACTTGGTAATATCTGCAAAGAGGCTCTTAAAGAGAAAAGTGGCAACGCTCGTTGCTATATAGGCACAAGAGGCAAAACAAGCTCGTTAGCACGAGCTGTTGCAGGCTGTATAAAGATAAAAACCCACATAACAATAGCTGTACTTGTTCAGCTTATTGGTTTAATTCTAATGCTTTGCTATGGTACAGCTGTTGCAGTAATGTCTGGCGACCTAGGCGTAAGTGCGTTTGGCGTAACCTGTTTCTCAATATTATGGACAATAATGGATATAATCATACCTTTGATTTTAAAGGTATAATACTGTATTAAAGGAGAACTACTATGAAAATAGCACCTTCATTATTATCATGCGACTTCTCTAAAATGGGAGAAGAAATTGTAAGAATGGACAAAGCTGGAGCTGATTATATGCACCTTGATGTTATGGACGGTGCATTTGTTCCTAACATTACCTTTGGTGCACCTGTTATAAAGGCTGTCAGAGGTTTGTCTGATGTTCCTTTTGATGTACATTTAATGATAGATAACCCTTACAACTACATAGACGATTTTGTTGACGCCGGTGCAGATATAATAACATTCCATGTAGAAGCAAAATCTGATATTAAGGCTACAATAGATAAAATCAACCAAGCCAATATAAAGGCTGGCTTAGTTATAAAGCCAAATACTCCTGCAAGTGCAGTATTTCCTTATCTAAAGGATATTTATATGGTACTTATAATGACAGTAGAGCCTGGTTTTGGTGGTCAGTCATTTATGGCTGATATGATGCCAAAGGTTGCAGAAATTAAAGAAGAAGCTAAAAAGCAGGGCGTAGAAATTGTTATAGAGGCAGACGGAGGCATTAACGATAAAACTATTGCCCAGTGTGCAAAGGCAGGTATTGATATTTGCGTTTCTGGAACAGGTGTGTTTAAAGCAGACGACCCTAAAAAGGCAATTGCCGAACTTAAAGAAATAAGCAACAACGCATAAAAAAGACGATTTTGTATTTAGCATTACAAAATCGCCCAATGTATTCTAATTTTATTGGCAGTGTAATGTGCATATTAAACCTTGCACAATGCACTGCCTATTTTTTCTATAGCATTATTTTCTGCTATAATATTACTATGCTCTAAAATATGTGCTATCTGAATACCTCCCGAAATTCTACTGGTTGAAAATTCGCTTAGTATTATTTCTGCAATAGTTATTGCTTTGTTTGGTGTGGTAACTAAAAGATAGTAGATGTTATCTTTAAAGGCAAGCGTGCTTTTGCTTATATGCTCTTTATAGGGGTATAGCTTTTCAATAGCACTCAGCATTTCTTCACAGCTATTAAAGATAAACACTTTTTTGTGTAGCTTGCGTACTACCTTATATTTTTTTCCCTTTACTCTACTACTTTCCTTTAGAGTTATAAGAATAAAGCAACCACCCTGATAAGGCATAGCCTCTACAAAAACTGTAGTACTTTCATTTGTTTGAAAACCTGTTTTTATCTTGGCAATACGCACCAGATTATTTATAATCTTTCTATTAACTGTAGACTGCATAGAAAGATTTTTATATTCTAAAGACAGAAGCTGCATATCTTCAACACATAAATCTATAAGTACCCTCTTTTCATCAAGCAATTCAATATTCATAAGTTTATACCTATCCTTTCTTGGTTATACTAAGCTAGGTACCAAAGCTAAATATAAAAGCTTAGCATATATACTTATATAATATTATCTGTACATCCTATGTGCAAGTTGGAATTTTTGGTTGGAAAGAATTTTTTATAATAAATTCATTAATAATGGAAAAGGAGCGATAAATTTGATTATAGACTTTCATACACACTGCTTCCCAGATAATCTTGCAGAGCGTGCTGTGTCATCACTTCAAGAAGCAGGTAATTCAAAATCATTCGCAAATGGAACTCTTGACGATTTACTAAAAACAGCACAAGACGCAAATATTGACATAAGTGTTATACTACCAATAGCAGTAAAGCCACAAAACACAACAACAATAAATGCAATTGCACACCAAAATAATGGTGTAGGTGGTATAATTTCGTTTGGTAGTGTTCACCCATTATACGAGGATTACAAAGCAGAGCTTGATAAAATAAAATACGAATACAAGCTAAAAGGGATAAAAGTTCATCCTGATTTTATGCAAATTAACCTTGATGACCACAGAATGGCAGATATGCTTAGCTATGCAGTAAAGCTGGGCTTAATTATTACTATTCATTCTGGCCTTGATTTATCATATAAAAATCAAAACAGACGAAGCACACCAGAAATGCTTTATAACATTTTACCACAGCTAAAGGGTGGCAAAATTGTAATGGCTCACTCGGGTGGTTATATGTATAGTGATGATGTTTTAAAATATTTAGTGGATAAAGAGGAGGTTTATATAGATACAAGCTATTCTCTTGGCTATATGGATGACGCTATACTAAGAAAAATCTATTTTTCTATAAATCCAGACCATATTCTTTTTGGTACTGATTCACCATGGACTGACCGAAACGACGCTGTACACAGAATAAACACCTTTGGATTTAACGAAGAAATGAAAAATAAAATATTTTACAAAAATGCTATGAAACTACTTGAAATATAAGAATTTTTTGTGTAAAGTATTACTATAAACAGCTATAAACTGCTGTTACTTGATATTTAAACAAACGGAGGAATTTAATATGCCACAATGGTTAAAAGACGCAGTATTTTATCAAATATACCCACAGTCATTTTATGACAGCAACGGTGACGGTA
Source organism: Acutalibacteraceae bacterium (assembly GCA_045531635.1). GTDB lineage: Bacteria > Bacillota > Clostridia > Oscillospirales > Acutalibacteraceae > CAG-964. Next base: position 36,898 of record JAZSEI010000018.1, on the reverse strand, counting down.
TTGGTGATATAAACGGTATTATCGAAAAACTAGACTATATTAAAAGCTTAGGCTGTAACGCTATATGGATGAATCCTTGCTATGATTCACCATTTATGGACGCAGGCTATGATGTACGTGACTACAAAAAGGTAGCTCCACGCTATGGTACTAATGAAGATTTAGTAAATCTTTTTAAAGTAGCACACGAAAAGGGCATTAAAATTTTGCTTGATTTAGTTCCTGGTCATACATCTGACACTTGCGACTGGTTTACACAAAGTAAACAGCCTGTAGCAAACGAGCTATCTAACAGATATATATGGACAAAATCAGTATGGGATGCACCACCAAAATATAGAATGATGGTAGGTGTAACAGACCGTGACGGTAACTACATGGTAAACTATTTCTGTTCACAGCCTGCACTAAACTATGGCTTCCACGAAATTACTCACCCAGAATGGCAGTTACCTTGCGACCATCCAGATTGCCTTGCTACAGTAGAAGCATTAAAGGATATTATGCGTTTTTGGTTAGACAAGGGTTGTGATGGCTTTAGAGTTGATATGGCTGACTCACTTGTTAAAAACGATGACGAAAAGGTTGCTACCGCAAGAATATGGAAGGGTATTCGTGAAATGCTAGACAAAGAGTATCCACAGGCAGCTTTAGTTTCTGAATGGTGTCATCCTGTGCGTTCACTATACAAGGGTGGTTTCCATATGGACTTCTACCTAGACCACAGAGGAAACGGCTACAGCACACTATTCCGTTACGATGTAGACGGCGAGGATATGAGCTTCTTTAGTAAAAATGGTAAAGGTGATGTTACAGTATTCACTGACGAATTTGTTCCTAACCTAAAGGCTACAAAGGATTGTGGATATATAAGTATGTTTACCTGTAACCACGATATTCCTCGTATGTCTAAAAACCTTGACGACACAGCAAGAAGACTTGCTTTCTGTACTATATTTACTTTACCTGGTGTACCTTTCTTATATTATGGTGATGAAATCGGTATGCGTTATCAGGGCGAGCTTACAAGTAAAGAGGGTGGCTTTGGTAGAACAGGCTCTCGTACTCCTATGCAATGGGACAGCAGTAAAAATATGGGATTCTCAACAGCTGACGCTGACAAGCTTTATCTACCAGTAGATAGTCAAGAAAATGCTCCAACTGTAGAAAATCAAGAAAGCAATCCTGATTCTATCTTCCATACAGTTAAAAATATCATCAAAATCCGTCGTGAAAACAACGCAGAGCTTGGTCCTGATGGTGATTTTGAGGTAATTTTCGCAGAGCGTAACAAGTACCCATTTGTATATAAAAGAGGTAGCTTTATAATTGGTGTAAACCCAAGTGCAGAGTCAAAAACAATTGATTTTGACTTTGACGCAAAAGAGGTTGTATATCAAATTGGTAATGCTTCTATTAAAGACAACAAGCTTACACTAGATGCACAAAGCTATGTACTTCTTAAAATCTAAAATTTAATGATACAAAAGTAAAGCCGATGAGAGGAATATCTCATCGGCTTTACTTTTTGTACGAATAAACTTACAAAAACCCTATACAACTTATATCCTAACCGTTGTATTGGTAAAATAAATAAATTCGACCGGTAGTTTTACTTTAGCCAACACAACGGTAAAAGGCAATTTAAATAAATTATTATACTCTTTTTCTCTAGTTTTATTATGATGATGTTTATAAAAAACTGCCATTACTTTTTGTTGTAAATAATGTAGTATTTTGTTGGTTTTTATTGGTTTTAATTATATTTTGTAGTATAATTAATTTAAGGAGTGATTTATATGCACCAAAAACTAAGTGTATTGATTGTAGAAGACGAAAATAAAATATGTGAAGAATATAAAAATAAAATTGCAGAACACGACAATTTATTTTTAATTGATACTACAAATAACACTAATACAGCGTTAAATTTAATAGACGAGTTTTTGCCTAATATTTTAATTCTCGACCTTGAGCTACATCATGGCTTTGGTAATGGTATAAATCTTTTAAAAGATCTTACTAAGCGAAATCTTAAGAGTAAACCTTTTATATTGGTGGTAACAAATAATATAAGTTCTATCACACATAAAATAGTAAGAACCCTTGGTGCTGACTTTCTTATAACTAAAAATCAACAGGATTATTCTGTTGATATGGTTTTAGAGTTTATATCTTCAATATCACCAACAGATTTTACACATAATAATTCAGACGCATATAAGCTTGAAGCTGCCCAAAGCTATGAAGTATCTGTAAAAAATAGAATAAACACCGAGCTAGACTTAATAGGTGTAAGCTCAAAGCTGAAGGGCAGGCTTTATTTAAGTGACGCAATAGAATTAACCTGTAAAGGCAGAACACCCAATATAAGCACAGTAATAGCAAAAAAATACTCTAAAACCGAGGCAAGCGTAGAGCGTGCTATGCAAACAGCAGTTAATCATGCTTGGAGAAATACCGATATAGAAACCTTAGAAAAGCACTACACAGCCTATATTAATCCACGCAAGGGAGTTCCTACCATAACAGAATTTATATGCTATTATGCCGATAAGGTTAAATAATTTAACATATTTTTAACGCACGATTAAAAATATCGTGCGTTTTTTAATTTGCAATAGACACAGCCCAACAACTACAAAATATGATTTATACTAAACTCTGATAAAAAGTGGACACGGATTTGCGAGCAGATTTTGTACCAAACGAATACTGACCCACAGGAAGGCTGTCGCCTTCCGAGGAAGCAGTATGAAGTTTGGTGCAAAATATGCCGTAAAGAAGTCTACTTTTTAATAGAGTTTAGTATTATAACGGAACTATCACCAAAGCAACTGGTGGCAAAATTAGATAAGCTGTGTTAACAGTGGCTGTTGATAGACAGGAAAAATATATTATGGAATAAGTGGTCCAAGGTCGTTAAATACATACCCTTTAAGCAATCCTACCAAAAGATTAAGACGCAATGAAAAATCAGATGTGTATTTTGAAAATGCTGGTAATTCAAGTTACGAATATCCTTTAAATAATTGTAAAGGCTTTATACTAAACACCATTTAAAATACAGACATATTTCGGCATATTTTGCACTGCACTTCATACTGTGTCCTCGCAAGGCAACAGCCTTGCTGTGGGGCAGTATTCGTTCAGCATAAAATCTGCTCGAAATTCTTTTACCGTTTTTAAACGGTGTTTAGTATTATAGTGATTTTATGACTTTTATTAGGAGTTTATACAATTTTAAATTTTTATTACATACATAAAACTATAATAAAAAATTGACACTTCTCTAAAAAAGAAAAATATCAACCATAAACGCAAAAAATCCTTCCACTTAAACAAATGTAAGTGGAAGGATTTTAGTTAGTTACCTGTTAGTTACCGTCTTATTTTCAAGCAATCTCAGGCAGGCTGAAATCGCATAAACAAGCCGATTTTTGAACAAATATAACAGCAATAATTATCTCTTTGAGAACTGTGGAGCTCTACGTGCAGCCTTAAGACCGTACTTCTTACGCTCTTTCATTCTTGGGTCACGAGTTAGGAAGCCAGCCTTCTTTAGTGTGCTTCTTAGTGCCTCGCTGTCGTACTGTAGAAGTGCTCTTGAAATACCGTGACGGATAGCACCAGCCTGACCTGTAACGCCACCACCTGCTACTCTACAAACAACGTCAAACTTCTCTGTTGTCTCTGTTAGTTCAAGAGGCTGACGAACGATTAGCTTTAGTGTGTCAAGACCGAAATACTCGTCGATATCTCTGTCGTTGATTGTGATTTTACCTGTACCCTGGTAAAGTCTTACTCTTGCTACAGAACTCTTTCTTCTACCTGTTCCGTAAAAATGTGGTTTCTTATCGTACATTTGTGTTGCCTCCTTTCTTACTTATCCCAAGCCTCAGGCTTCTGAGCCTGGTGGTTGTGCTGCTCGCCTGTGAATAGCTTTAGTCTTAGCATAGCAGCTCTACCGATTGTATTTGATGGAACCATGCCCTTAACAGCAAGCTCCATAGCCTTCTCTGGCTTTGTAGCCATTAGTGTATCGTATCTTGTTTCTTTTAGGTGACCAACATAACCTGTATGACGGTACCAGTACTTCTGACGAAGCTTATTACCTGTTAGAACAGCCTTGTCACAGTTGATGATGATAACATAATCACCACAGTCAACGTGTGGTGTGTAAGTAGCCTTGTGCTTACCTCTTAGTAGAGTAGCAGCCTGAGCAGCTGTACGACCTAGTGGCTTACCAGCAGCGTCTAGTACATACCACTTGCGTTCTACTTCGCCTTTTTTTGCCATAAAAGTAGACATATCCAGTTTCCTCCGTTTAAATTAAATCTTTTTAGTCAGCATAAATTTATATACCGACAACTTATCGCAGGATAGATAATATCATAGTTTAAATCTAAAGTCAACACTTTTTCTAAAAAAATTTAATTTACATATATACAATCTCTTGTTTTCTCTGTTTTTCTTCGATTTACTCTTGTTTTCTCTTTTGTCATTTTTATAAAAACAATTTATCTTACTTGATTCAATTTAAATTATTACTATATCTCACTTTTTTGCTATAGATAAATAAAGAATTATCCTTTTTTTATTGTAGGTTATCTCTATTTATATACTTGTTTTTATGTGTAATTTCGACAATTTTTTTATTTTTTCGTTTATACGCTTTATTATATTTTTTATTTATGATATAATATGCCTATAAGATATTGTTGTCTAACAGATATATTCGTTATTATATATAAATTACACCTTATTACACAAACAATTATAAGGTGTAGCTCTTTTAAATGAGCTTTTTAATTTGCACACATCTTTTTCATTTCATTTTTATTTCCTTACTCGTGAAACAGGCGTACCCTTGGGTAACGCCTGTTTCTTTTTATCTCTAATTTTAATATAAGCTTAATCAAGTTACATTATATCATAATCATAGATATATCGATTTTAATTTTATACATATTAAAACAGCAGGCAAGTTGTTTTATTTACAAATTGCCTGCTGTTTATTAATCAATTTTAAAATCTAAAGTAAGCTTATCTGTAGTTGGCTTAAACTGTGTAAGCTTAACCCCTGCTGATGTTAACATTCTTTTAGACGCTACTGTGCTTTCTAGTGTTGCATATTTATCTGACAAATAGATAACCTCTTTAATGCCTGACTGAATTATCGCCTTTGCACATTCATTACAAGGGAATAGCGCAACATAAATTTTTGTACCTAGCAAAGATTTACCGTGTGCATTTAGTATTGCATTAAGCTCTGCGTGTACCACAAAAGGATATTTTGTGTCGTTATTACAACACCCCTCTCTTGCCCATGGGAAATCATCATCAGAACAGCCTACAGGGAATCCGTTGTAGCCTGTTGAAATAATAACATTACTACCATAACAGCTATTATCTCCACTTACTATACAAGCACCAACCTGAGTATTCGGGTCTTTACTTCTTTGTGCAGCAAGTAATGCAACACCCATAAAGTAATCATCCCAGCTTATGTAATTTTCTCGTTTCATAACAAACCTCCTTATATGTAAAATAAAAAATCAAACTGCTTTAAAATCCAAATCCATACATCTCTAAAACTTCAATAAAATCAAAAAACAAATTACCAAAAACAAAGAATGCTATTGCTCCAGCAACAACACAAACTATAGTCATCACAATTTTTTTCTCTATTGGATGGTATATTTCTGTTGGTTTTTTATGGTTAATAAAAATTTTCATACCCTGTGGATTTATTTTTGAAAGTATGAAGCCTAAAATGTCGGGTAATGGTTTTTGATATATTTGACCAAAGGCATATTCAAGCACTTGTGGATTCATACTACTCATATTAACTGGATATCCGTTACCCTTATTTACAATCTTTGCATAAACCTCGCTACGACATCTTTCACTCTTATTTTTATAATAGCTATAAACAAAGCGAACCACAACCAAACAAGCTATTATAACAACAGTTTTCAAAATCATTAAACCTATAACTATACCCATAACAATATCTGTTAAATCATCGTAATTTGATTCAAAATCTTTAGAAATAGTTAATATCAAACCTATACACATTATAAGTGCTGAAATAGCGGCTATAACAAAGATTATTCCTACTATTATTCCTATAGTAGAAAGCACTTTACCCACATTAAGTTCATATATATCTTCAGGGTTATCAGGATTAACATATATTGTTTTATACGCTCCTATTTGGTCATTATTAATACTAGAACCAAATTTAGATACTGTATTATAATATTTACCTCCATACATATATTCATACACTGATGCATATACATCCATATTATTTCTACTATTCTGATTTGAATTTACTTTTTGCTTTCCAATTATACGAGCATTTACTTTATATTTATACTTTTTTAAAGCTTTACTGGTTGCGTCTTTTGAAAACTTAATAATTGCAATACCACCAATCAACATTGCAAGCGAAGCCACTAAAAAAGGTAATGATGATACTATTCCAAACATTTTATTGCTTTCTCCTAATTATAATTAATAAGTCTATATCAGTTAAATCATTAAACCAACAACTCCAGAAAATATTGCAAATAGCGACATACCAGATGTCATAACACCGAATAATATAAAAATCAAAGTATTGGTATCACTACGCTCTGGTTCGTATATTTCTTTAGGGTTATCAGGGCTAATAAAAATATTTCTACATGAGCCTTCTACCGGGTAATCTGACGAAGAATAAATTATAGATTCAGTAATATATTTTTTACCTCTATAGGTATATCCATATATAGGTGCATATACATCTATCATACCAGATCTTTTAGCATACTCCTTCTTGTGACTCAAACCAATTACATATCCTGTTACAGACTCTGTATGATGCTTTTTATTCATATGTGCATTACAAAGTGGAATACAAATTAACGATATACCTACTATATTAAACACCGATACTATAAGCAAAGGTGTTATTTTTTCTAAAATTAACTTAATTTCATTCCCACTAAACAAATTAATACCTGAAAACACAACAAGCACTAAACCTATAAAGAAAGCACAGGCACCAGCTGTAGGACTATGGGTAGTACCCTCACCTATACCAAAAAACAAAATGACACCTATAACAAGTGGGATTTGACCGAATGCCATTAATGTAATAAAAGGGTTTTTATATACTCCTATAAATCCTATAACAATACTTAAAATAAACCACAATAAAAAAATATAACTCATAGGTGTAGCTTTAACTGGCTGGTATGGTTTTCGATTGTGATATGTAGTATTTGTTTCTACTGCTTGGGTTCTATATTCTTTATATTCTTCATAAGGTTGCTCAATCTCGTTAGTATACTGCTCTGGATTTTCATATAATCTCTTAAATTCATTAACTATAGCTTCTATATCCTCGTTTTGTGTAATTACCTGATTAAATAATTGTGGTGTTACATAAATATCACTTGGATTAGCTGGGTTAATTTTTATAATAGCAGTTTGACCAACCTTATAACGATTTTTTGAAAAATCCAGTGGTCGGTTATATACAGTCTCATATTTATTTCCATTAAAACTGTATGAAAGTACAGGTATATTAAGCTTACCAAGTGTTGCATAGCTACGCTTAATTCTTGATACTGTCGCATCAACCTGTACAGTACAATTGGAATATGACTTACGGTCGTACTGTTGCTTAGAAAAAACGATAGAAAATATTACTAAAAACAGAACTATAAAACTAGAAGGTAATATACTTTGCAATAAAGTATTTGTAACTTCCACATCTGCATATTCTTGTAAATTAAAAAGACTACTTGGCACTGCAGAAAATCCTATGAAAATTCCTGCTACACAAAACGGTTTAATAAAAACAATTTTACTATATCTAAGTAAATAAAAACTAACAACAAATATAGCCTGCCAAATTAATGCAGAAACAAAGTTACTTCCTTTATTTCCAATTATAACATAAGCAAGTAACGCAACAGTTACGATTGCCCAAATTATCAGAAAGGTTTTGCCAGATTTACCGATTTTTTCTATTTTTCTGCAATCATAATAAATTGTGTCAGCAGATGAATTTAATTCTTTATTTTGTTGCGACACAGAATTATATCCATTATCAAAACTGATCATTAAAAGAAACTCCTTAAATTATGTCATAATATAAAATAATGATAACACAGCAGTTTTACATCGTCAATAAATCTTTATATAAAAATCCCCATCTGAATTTTGTATCTAATTATAAAAATATAATGCATAATTTGTAAAAATAAAAGAATAGACCTGTTCGATAACTGGAAAAATGTCGTATGGACGAGTAATTTTTTCGTCAGACAACGACAATTTTTCGCAGTAATACTGTATGTATTTCAAGAAAAATTGGCTAAGTATGACGGAAAAAAGAACCATTCAGACGGCGTTTTGGAGGTTATCGAACAGGTCTAATATATAAAAAAGTCAGCTACTCAAAAATAGCTGACTTTTTCTTTATTTAATTTCTATTAAATTTGTAATTAACCATTATATGAATAGTTAGGTGCTTCTTTAGTAATGTTGATATCGTGTGGGTGGCTCTCTTTTAAGCCTGGACCTGTAATTTTAACAAACTTAGCTTTTTCGTGTAGCTCTTCAATGTTTTTACAGCCTGTGTAACCTAAACCAGCACGAAGTCCACCAACCATCTGATAAACAGTTTCTGATAGATATCCCTTATAAGGTACTCTACCTTCAACACCCTCTGGTACAAACTTCTTAAAGCTTGTCTGGAAGTATCTATCCTGACTGCCTTTACCCATAGCACCAAGGCTACCCATACCACGGTAAACCTTAAACTGTCTGCCCTGATAGATTTCGCTATCTCCAGGTGACTCCTCACAGCCAGCTACAAGTGAACCGATCATAACAACACTACCACCTGCTGCTAAAGCCTTAACAATATCACCTGAATATTTAATACCACCATCAGCAATAATTGGCACACCATACTCTGCTGCTGCACAAGCTGCGTCGTAAATAGCTGTAATCTGTGGTACGCCAATACCTGCAACTACACGAGTTGTACAGATAGAACCAGGACCAATACCAACCTTTACTGCGTCTGCACCAGCCTCGATTAATGCTCTTGTAGCCTCTGCTGTTGCTACATTACCTGCAATAAGCTGTACATCTGGGAACGCCTCTTTAACTCTTCTAACAGCGTTAATAACATTTCTGTTATGACCGTGTGCTGAGTCAAGTACAAGTACATCTACCTGTGCCTTTACTAGCTCTGCTACTCTTTCTAATACATCTGATGTAGCACCGATAGCAGCACCACATAGTAGTCTACCCTTGTCATCTCTTGCAGAGTTAGGGAACTGCATTGACTTTTCTATATCTTTAATTGTGATAAGACCCTTTAGCTTGCCGTTTTCGTCAACGATTGGTAGCTTTTCGATCTTGCGTCTTCTTAGAATTTCCTGAGCCTGCTCCATGCTTGTTCCAACAGGTGCTGTAACTAGATCCTCTGTTGTCATAACATTTTTAATCTGCTGGCTGTAGTCCATTTCTGTCATAAAACGAAGGTCACGGTTTGTAATAATACCAACAAGCTTTTCGTTTTCACAAATTGGAACACCAGAAATTTTATACTTAGCCATTAGCTGGTTAGCGTCATTTACTGTATGCTCTGGTGATAGGAAGAATGGGTTAGCTATAACACCGTTTTCTGATCTCTTTACTCTGTCTACCTGATCTGCTTGCTGCTCTATTGACATATTTTTGTGGATGATACCAATACCACCCTCTCTTGCAATAGCAATAGCCATTTTAGCTTCTGTTACTGTATCCATAGCTGCAGTAACAAGTGGTGTATTTAATCTGATTTTCTTTGTCAATTGAGCACTAATATCTACATTTGCAGGCTCTACAGAAGATTCACCAGGAACCAATAGAACATCATCAAATGTTAAAGCTTCCTTACAAAATTTTTCTTGATAATTGCTGTTTATCATTTTGTTTCTCCTCCTTATTTTTCGGCAAATTATTCGTCTGTACTTTAAAAGTTATTATATTATTATACCATTGTAACTTCTTTTGTCAACTGAATTTTTTATTATTTTATTACTTCTTTTCCACCCATATATGGTCTTAACGCAACAGGAATATTTACTGAACCATCTGCGTTTAAGTTGTTCTCTAAGAATGCTATCAACATTCTTGGTGGAGCAACAACAGTGTTATTAAGAGTATGTGCAAAATACTTTCCATCTTTACCTTTTACTCTAATTTTTAATCTTCTTGCCTGAGCATCACCAAGATTTGAACAGCTACCTACCTCAAAATATTTCTTTTGACGAGGTGACCAAGCCTCTACATCAATAGACTTAACCTTTAAATCTGCAAGGTCTCCAGAGCAACACTCAAGAGTTCTTACAGGAATATCAAGTGAACGGAATAAATCAACTGTGTTCTGCCATAGCTTTTCGAACCACATAGGGCTTTCTTCTGGCTTACATACAACTATCATCTCTTGCTTTTCAAACTGATGAATTCTATATACACCACGCTCTTCAATACCATGAGCACCCTTTTCTTTACGGAAGCAAGGTGAATAGCTTGTATAAGTATAAGGTAGATTTTCTTCTTTGTTCATTGTGTCGATAAACTTACCGATCATTGAATGTTCACTTGTACCGATAAGGTATAAATCCTCACCCTCAATCTTGTACATCATAGCATCCATTTCAGCAAAGCTCATAACACCTGTTACAACATTACTTCTTATCATATAAGGAGGAATACAATATGTAAAACCTCTGTCAATCATAAAATCTCTTGCATAAGAAATAACTGCTGAATGTAGTCTAGCTATATCACCCATTAGATAATAGAAACCATTACCAGCAACACTTCTTGCACTGTCAAGGTCAATACCATTAAACTTCTCCATAATATCTGTATGATATGGAATATCAAAATCTGGTACTACAGGCTCGCCATATTTCTGAATTTCAACATTTTCAGAATCATCCTTACCTATTGGTACAGATGGGTCGATAATATTAGGAATAACCATCATACGCTGTGTTATTTCTTCTTGTAGCTTAGCCTCTTCTTCTTGTAGCTTAGCAAGTCTATCAGCCTGCTCTGTTACCTTTTTCTTAACCTCTTCAGCTTCTTCTTTTTTGCCCTGTGCCATTAATGCACCAATCTGCTTAGAAAACTTATTTCTGTCAGCTCTTAAAGCGTCAGCCTCCTGCTGTGCTGCTCTGCTTTTTTTATCAAGCTCTATTACTTCATCAACAAGTACAAGCTTGCTATCCTGAAACTTCTTTTTAATATTCTCTTTAACAATTTCAGGATTTTCTCTTAAAAATTTAATATCTAGCATATTTTTTCCTCTCTTTTAATATATATTAAATTATATTTATTTTATCAACAAATTCACATTGAACTTTTACCAAGTATTCTTGCAAGCTCAAATAAATCCTCTTTGCTGTAAAATTCAATTTCTAAAATACCTTTATTTTTACTGTCACCGGTTACATTAACCTTTCTACCTAAATGCTCATTTAAAGAAAGCTCTACTTCATCATAATAAGAAAGTCTTTTTTCTTTTTTAGCAGGCTTTTCTTCTTTATCTTTTTTCTCAAATTCTTCATTTGATTTTTTTACCATTCTTTCAAGCTCTCTAACAGAAATTTCTTCCTCTGTACAAAGCTTTGCTGCTTTTAACATATCATCATAATTTTTAAAAGCAAGTAATGTTCTTCCATGACCTGAGCTTATTTTACCTGTATTTACAAGATATAAAATTTCTTCAGGTAGATTAAGTAACCTTAAAGCATTTGCTACTGTTGGACGAGATTTTCCCACTGTTTTAGATACTTGATCTTGTGAGAATCCATACTCATCCATAAGCTGTTTATAACCTAAAGCTTCTTCAATAGGCGTTAAATCTTCTCGCTGAAGATTTTCAATAAGTGCAAGCTCCATTGTTTCGCTGTCGGTAAGCTCTTTAATTACTACAGGTACTTCTGTTAAGCCAGCCATACGGCTTGCTCTCCAGCGTCGTTCACCTGCTACTATTTGGTAGCCACCGTCAGCAATAGGTCTTACAAGCAATGGCTGTAAAACGCCGTGCTGTGCTATTGAGTCAGCCAGCTCTGCCAAAGCGTTTTCGTCAAACTCTCTTCTTGGCTGTGATTTGTTAGGCTCAATTTCTGAGATTTTCAAAGTAATCGCACTATTACTTTCTTCAGGCTCATTTTCAATGAAAATAGCATCTAAACCTTTACCTAATCCTCCTCGTTTACTTTTTGCAGCCACCTTAATTCAACTCCTCCCTAATTATATATTTATATATTATTATTTAAAATTTCCTGTGCTAAATTCAAGTATGCTAAGCTACCCTTACTTGATTTATCAAAATACATAATAGGCATACCAAAGCTTGGTGCTTCTGACAAACGCACACCTCGTGGTATAACGGTAGAAAATACCTTTCGTGGAAAATACTTTTTAACCTCTTCTACAACCTGCTGTGTAAGGTTAAGTCTACCATCATACATAGTAAGCAAAACACCCTCCATTTCAAGCTTGCCGTTATACTGTCTTTTAACTCTACGCACTGTATTCATAAGCTGTGATAATCCCTCTAGTGCATAATATTCGCACTGAATAGGTACTAGTATTGTATCACTAAAGCATAGTGCATTAGTTGTTATAAGTCCTAATGATGGTGGACAATCTATTATTATGTAATCATAATTACCTCTTACTGGAGTAATTGCATTTTTAAGTAATGACTCACGATTCTTTTTGTTTGCTATTTCAAGCTCGGCAGCAGCAAGATTAATACTAGCTGGTAGTAAATCAAGACACTTAAATTCTGTAGTCTTTATTATTTTATCAACACTTACATTATCAACTAATAAATCATACGCTGTATAATCTAGTTCTCTTTTATCTATACCTACACCACTTGTTGAATTACCCTGTGGGTCAATATCTATTAGTAATGTTCTTTTATTATTAACACCAAATGCAGCAGCAAGATTAACTGCTGTGGTAGTTTTTCCAACGCCACCTTTTTGGTTTGCAATTGCAATAACCTTAGCCATTTACATTCTCCTTTCTTATGCAAAAGCTATGCATTAATTATATCACTTTTTTAATATAATTAAAAGTATTTATAAAAATTTTATAAAGTGTTTCACGTGAAACATTTTATAAAAAACCAAAGCAGAAAACCATATATATTTCTACATATAGCTTCTGCTTTGGTTTTAGATAAGGAAATGGGTATGAGTGGAAGTTGTAAGCAAATTTGTTATCTGCAATATACAGATGATTTAGGAATTTTAACACTATATTCAATATACTCGTCATTTTCTGTTTTATTACTTATAGCATTCACTCCACTTAATTTCATTGTATCAAATGCTTTAGTTAGAGTATTTATAAATATTCTTACATCCTTAATAACTATCTTCTTATTCTGCTTTTTTTCATCTTTTTTGTTATTATTTTTTGTTTCGATATAATTTTCACTTTGAGTTACATTTAAAGAATCATTAACTATTTTTTCAAGAATATTCATTCTTTCTTCTTCTTTAACCTTCAACATCAATCTTGCATGGCGTTCGGATAAATTATTTTTAATTATAAATTCTTGCACTTCATCTTGCAGTTTTAATAACCTAAGTTTATTAGCAATTGTAGATTGCTTTTTTCCAAGCTGTCTTGCAACCTGTTCTTGAGTTAGCTTACACTCTATTATAATTTTTTTTATAGCCAACGCTTCTTCAAACATATTTAAATCTGACCGTTGAATATTCTCAATTAAAGCAAATATAGCAGACTGGTCGTCAGTACATTTAATTACTATACAAGGTACCTTATTAAAACCAGCCATTATTGCTGCACGCAGCCTTCGCTCTCCTGCCACAAGCTCATATTCAACAGAGCATATTTTTCTTACAATAAGTGGCTGAATTATTCCATTACGATAAATACTCGAGGATAACTCAACTAATTCATCTTCTTCAAAATACTTTCTTGGTTGAGCTTTATTCGGAAAAATATACATAACTGGTATTTCTATAAGTTTATTATTATCCTTTAATTTTAACATTATTTTTCACCTCTTTACCTTGAATTATTTCTGTAAATATATACTATCATTAAACCAATTTTTTATTTGTCAAAGTAAGTATGTAGTAAATAAATTGTTTAGTAGAATTTTTTTATTTACAGTCAAAAAAAAGAATTTAAATAAAGAGTTGCATTAATAATTATTTGATATATAATAAATATTAATAAATTTTGGGTTGTCACTAAGCGTAACACGTTTGTCACAATACATTTCTTGTTTGTTATGCACCTACAGTGTTAAAATAAACTTGTAAAAAATACTTGGAGGAATAACATTATGACATTTGGAACAAAATTAAAACAAGCAAGACAAAATGCTAAATTATCACAGGAACAACTTGCAGAAAAGCTATGTGTATCAAGAAGTGCCATAGCAAAGTGGGAAACTGACAAAGGTATGCCTGATATTCAAAATTTAAAGGCTATTTCTCAATTACTTGATATCAGTATAGATTATCTTTTAGCAGAAGGTGAAGAACTAAGCTTTCAGACAATTAAAGAGCCTATCAACCTGAATGATTATCAACCACATAAGCTGCGTAAATCAAAAAAGGATTCTGTTGTAATAGATAAGTATCCAGACGCAAAAGCTATTTATGTTATGTTCAGAGAAAAAAAGCTAAGCAAGATTGAACATATATTAGAATGGACTATTATGCCATCTTTTGGTTTATTTAACATTGTAGATCAGGTTAATAATCGAGATTCCTATTATCTGGTTGAAAAAGATGATAAACAATATCTAGTTCAAGTTTCTGATGAGTTTATTACATCATCAATGTTAGCTTCACCAATAACTAAATATAAATCTGTAATTGGTGAAAACATATTCAGAAAATCTAAATATAGTCTATTAGACAAATAAAAAAGCAACATCGCTCTAAATCAAAATTAGAGCGATGTTGCTTTTTATTAATATTATTTATAAAGGTTTCTTAGAGATTTTAGACCCGTGTCTTGGGTAGGTATATGGTGTTTGATTTAACTTATCAACAATTACAATACTTCTGCTGTTGTCATCAATACTGAACTGTACTACATTATTATATTTGCCACCTAATATTCTTATTGCCTTTTTTGCTTCATCAATTTCTGCTTGTACATTAGGACCTTTCATAGAAATGAATCTGCCACCCTTGCGTACAAATGGAATTGAATACTCACTTAAAACATTTAAAGGTGCAACAGCACGAGAAATTGCAATGTCGTATTGTTCACGGTGTGCTTCTTGTCTGCCTAAATCCTCTGCTCTGGAATGTACAGTATTAAGTGTAAGATTTAATTCCTTTGCTACCTCATCTAAAAAGATAAGTCTTTTATTAAGACTATCAAGTAATGTTATATCTAAATCTTCTCTTAGAATCTTTAAAGGAATACCAGGGAAGCCTGCGCCTGTTCCAATATCTATAACTTTTGCATTTTTCTTAAATTTAACATAATTAAGCACAGAACAGCTATCTACAAAATGCTTTATAGCAATTTCGTTAGGCTCTTTAATCGCAGTAAGATTCATCTTGCCATTCCATTCAATAAGCATATTACAATAAATATTAAACTTATTTATTTGTTCATCTGTTAGCTCAATGTTGAATTTCTTCATACCATTAACTAACACTTCGTTAAAATTCTCCATAATATTAATCCTTATTACCTTTATGTGAGTTTTGAGCAAGCCAGATTAGTAATACTGATATATCTGCTGGACTTACACCACTTATTCTGCTTGCCTGACCTATATTTTGTGGTTTAACCTTATTTAGCTTTTCTATAGCTTCAAGTCGCAAACCTGTAATTTCTGCAAAGTCTACCTTTGGTAGCTTCTTTTGCTCTAGCTTTCTCATCTTTTCAATTTGCTCTAGTTGACGCTTAATATATCCCTCATACTTTACATCTATTTCAACCTGCTCAAGTACATTTGCGTCAAGAGCCGGTCTTGTAGTATCTATAGACTCTAACGCCTCGTAATTAATTTGAGGACGCTTCATAAGGTCTATTAATCTTACACCTGTAGTTATAGGAGATGTTTCACGTGAAACAAGTATCTCATTTACCTTTTCGGTAGGAGAAATTACAGTATTTTTTAGTCTTTTAATTTCTTCTTTCTTTTGCTCTTGCTTTTTAGTGAATCTTTCCCATCTGTCATCACTTATTAATCCTATCTCTCTACCTAAAGGAGTTAATCTTTCGTCTGCATTATCTTGTCTTAAAATCAAACGATACTCTGAGCGAGATGTCATCATTCTATATGGGTCATCTGCACCCTTAGTAATTAAATCATCAATAAGTGTACCTATGTAAGATGAAGCTCGGTCTAGTACAAAAGGTTCTTTTCCTTGTATTTTTAAAGCAGCATTAATACCTGCTATCAATCCCTGTGCTGCTGCCTCTTCATAGCCAGAGCTACCATTAAACTGACCAGCACCATAAAGATTTTGGAAGTTATCAAACTCTAGTGTACTGTTCATCATAGTTGGATCAACGCAATCGTATTCGATTGCATAAGCTGGTCGCATTACTACAACATTTTCTAAACCCTTAATTGAATGGTAAAAATCAATTTGAACATCAGCAGGTAAAGAAGATGACATACCCTGCAAATACATTTCTTCTGTATCTAAACCACAAGGCTCTATAAATAACTGGTGACGAGGCTTGTCTGCAAATCTAACAATCTTATCTTCAATACTTGGGCAGTATCTTGGACCTACACCCTCGATAAGTCCACCATATAAAGGTGAACGGTGAATATTATCAAGAATAATCTTCTTAGTGTTATCGTTTGTCCAGCTAATATGACATTTAACCTTATTTTCGATTGGCTCTAGTGTATCATAAGAAAAAGGTACAACTGGCTCATCTCCAAGCTGTTCTTCAAGATCGGTAAAATCTATACTTCTTCTTAATACTCTTGCAGGAGTACCTGTTTTAAAGCGTCTTAAAGATAAACCTAAATCCTTTAATGACTGTCCTAAAAATGTAGCAGGGAAAATTCCGTCTGGACCACTTTTGTAAGAAACATCACCAACATAAATTCTACCACCTAAAAATGTACCAGTAGCAATTATAACTGCCTTACATTCATATACTGCTTTAAGTCTTGTTTCTAAAATCCAGTTATCTCCATTTTGCTTTATGCTTACAATTTCAGCCTGATGAACCTCAAGATTTTCTTGTAACTCCATTTTATGCTTCATTATATCACTATATTTTCTTCTATCTATTTGTGCTCTTAACGAGTGTACAGCAGGTCCTTTACCACGGTTTAGCATACGCATTTGTAGTAAGCTTTCGTCAGCTGTTTTACCCATTTCGCCACCTATGGCATCAATCTCTCTGACAAGATGACCTTTAGCAGTACCACCAATAGACGGATTACACGGACAATTACCTACTGCATCCATATTAATTGTAAAAGCTACAGTATTACAGCCAAGTCTTGCAGACGCAAGTGCTGCTTCGATACCGGCATGACCAGCACCAATTACTGCAACATCAAAATTACCAGCTAAAAAGCTCATCATTATCTCTCCTTACTTTTAGTAATAATTTCAATTTCAAAATACTTTTCTTGAAAATTAACCTGTTCTAGTATTTCTTCAGAAGTAAATTCTAAATTTTCAGGTGCTACCACCAATTTATCCTCAATATCATTTAATCTGTGGATAACTGCAATAATCTTACCTGTAAATTGTTCAACAGGCTTATCTACACCCATAATATATACATCTTGTTCTTCGTTGTCGGCTGCAATTAAATTTTCAACAAATCCATAGTTAATTGTGTAAAAAATATCGTTATGCTTTGGGTGATATGTACCCATAGGTCTATCAACTGTAACATTTACAGTTGTACCTATCATTTTATAAATCTCATCTCTCATAAAATCACTTACCTACACAAAACTTAGAGAACACATTGTGTACTATAACCTCGCTAGCTCTCTCTCCTGTTATTTCAAGTATACTTTGTATTGCGTCTTCTATCGAAACAGTAGTAGCGTCTAGTGTAAGACCGATTTCTAACGAATAAATAGCTTCATTTATTGCGTCTAATGCTCTAACAGCACAATCACGCTGTCTTTCGGTAGCTAGTGTAGCAACTGAAGGGTCAAAATCTGCTGTACCTGTTATTTTTTCAACTGCAGATACAAGGTCGTTTATACCATCACCATGCTTTGCAGATATAAAGACTACATTTTCAATCTGTGATTTAATAAAATCTACATCTAAAACTGACTCCTTATCAGTTTTATTTATAATTGCAATGCTTGGTAAATCCTTTATAGTTTTTAACAAATTAACATCTTCGTCAATAAGTTCCTGGGTGGCATCAAATACTGCAAGTATCAAACCACTTGTTTCTATCTTCTGTCTAGCCTTTTCTACACCAATTTGCTCTACAATATTGTCAGTATCTCTAAGTCCTGCTGTGTCAGAAAGATTCAGAGTAACATCACCAAGTACAACGGTTTCTTCTATGATATCTCGTGTAGTTCCTGGTATATTTGTAACAATAGATTTTTCATAGCCAGTAAGCTGATTCATAAGTGTAGACTTACCAACATTAGGTTTACCAACAATAATTGTATCTACACCCTTTTTAAGCACCATTCCAGCATCGTAATTTTTAAGCAAGTTTTCAACAAGTAGCTTAGCATTTGTTAAATTCTCTTTTAAAATATCGCTATCAACCTGAGGTATATCCTCCTCGGGATAATCTGCCCAAGCAGAAAGATGTGCAGCAGAGGTTACTAATATATCGTTAATTTTAAAAATCTCTTTACTTATCTTACCTTCACGACACGCAAGTGCAGCACGAGCTTCAGTTTTACCCTTGGCAGATATAATATCCATTACAGCCTCGGCTTCTGATAAATCCATTTTACCATTTAAAAAAGCTCGCTGTGTAAATTCACCAGCCTTTGCAGGCTCTGCACCAGCATTGATAATAGCACGCAATACCTGCTTTGTTACATACATACCACCATGGCACGAAATTTCAAGAACATCTTCACCTGTATAGCTATGAGGTGCTCTAAAAACAGTAGCAATTGCTTCGTCTATCTTTTCTTCGTTGTCATACACACTTCCGTATGCTGCAGTATACCCAGTCATCTCTGAAATCTTTTTACCATTTATATTCTTAAAAATCTTATCACCAATATTAAAGGCGTTGTCACCAGAAATTCTTATAACACCTATACCACCAGGTGCATTAGCAGTAGAAATTGCTGCTATTGTATTTGTAATCATATTTATTCACCTTAATCATAATAAAATATAATATAAAGCTACGGGCGACCATTGGCCGCCCATATTATTTAATATTATTGATTTTCTTCTGCGTTTTCGCTTTGAGTTACCTCTTGAGCAGTAGCTTCTACAACTTCTTCATTATTGTTATCATCTTCGTGTGGAGCTATAGCAATAGTAACTACCTTATTTTCACCATTAAGCTTCATAACAGTTACACCCTTGCTAGGTCTTGCACAAATTCTTACAGAGCTTGCTTCAATTCTGATAATAACACCGTCTGAAGATATTATAACAATGTCATCGTTATCAACATTTACTGTACTAATAGCAGCAACATTACCATATTTTTCGGTATGATAGTTAGTAATACCCTTACCACCTCTGCTAGTAACACGATAATCAGCAACACTTGACAATCTACCATAGCCTGTTTCTGACACAGTAAGAAGCATACTATCATCATCAACAACAGCCATACCTATAACGCTATCATTTTCTGCAAGAGTAAGTGCTTTAACACCTCTTGCAGATCTACCCATAGGTCTAACCTTTTCCTCAGAAAATCTTATAGCCTTACCAAGCTTTGTTGCAATGATAACCTGACTATTACCGTCTGTCATCTTTACCCATGCAAGCTCGTCATCTTCGTTAAGCTCAAGAGCTACAATACCATTCTTTCTGTTAGTATAGTATTCATTAAGCTTAATTCTCTTAACAACACCCTGCTTGGTAACCATAATAAGATATTTTTCATCGTCAAATTCAGGTACTCTTATTACAGAAGTAACCTTTTCATCTGTACCAATTGGCAACAGATTTGCTATATTCATACCCTTTGAGGTTCTGCTACCCTCAGGAATTTCATAGCACTTTAATCTATAAACTCTACCAAAGTTTGTAAAGAATAGAACATAATCGTGACTGTTTATAATAAACATATCAGAAGCAACATCTTCTTCACGCTTAGTCATACCAGCAACACCCTTACCACCACGCTTTTGAGTATGATAGGTATCTACTGACAATCTCTTTACATAACCAAAGCTTGTCATTGTAAGCACACATTCTTCCTGTGGGATAAGGTCTTCAATATCAACCTCACCACTTACAGACAATATCTCGGTTCTTCTTGGGTCTGCAAACTTTCTTCTGATTTCTAAAGCCTCAGTTTTTACAATATCAAGCTGACGCTCATAGCTTGCAATAATATCTTTAAAATCCTTAATTTTTTCAACTAGCTGTTGTAGCTCGTTTTCAATCTTGCTTCTTTCAAGATTTGTAAGCTGACCAAGACGCATTTGAACAATTGCCTGAGTTTGGTCGTCATCTAAACCAAATTTTTCAGTTAGTCTTTGTCTTGCTGTAGCTTGGTCTTTAGAGCTTCTTATAATTGCAATAACCTCGTCAATAAAATCAAGTGCAATTTTTAAGCCCTCAAGAATATGAGCTCTTTCTTCAGCTTTTCTTAAATCATATACAGTTCTACGGCGAATTACATCAACCTGAAAATCAATATAATGCTGTAAAATCTGCTTTAATGTAAGAATTTTTGGCTCTCCGTTTACAATTGCAAGCATAATTACACCAAAGGTAACCTGCATTTGTGAGAATGAGTAAAGCTTATTAAGCACAATCTCAGGAGAAACATCTCGTCTTACATCAATTTCAATATGCATACCATTTCTGTCTGAATGGTCTTCTATATTTGTAATACCGTCTATCTTCTTATCCTTTGCAAGGTCAGCAATACTTTCTACCAATCTTGCTTTATTTACCTGATAAGGTAGCTCGGTAACTACAATCTTATATCTTCCGTTTTTAGCTTCAACAATCTCTGCCTTAGCACGAACAATAATTTTACCTCTACCTGTAGCATAGGCTGCTCTTATACCAGATCTACCCATTATAAGTGCACTTGTTGGGAAGTCTGGACCTTGAATATAATCCATCAATTCTGGTAATTCGGCTTCTGGATTATCAATAAGATAACACATAGCGTCAATTACCTCACCTAAATTATGTGGAGGTATATTTGTAGCCATACCAACAGCAATACCACTTGAACCGTTTACTAATAAATTAGGAAAACGAGATGGTAGCACAACAGGCTCTTTTAGTCTGTCGTCAAAGTTAGGCATAAAATCTACTGTTTCTTTATCAATATCTGTAAGCATTTCTACAGATATTTTACTCATTTTAGATTCTGTATATCTGTACGCAGCAGGTGGGTCACCGTCTACAGAACCAAAGTTACCGTGACCATCTACAAGAGTATATCTCATAGAAAAATCCTGTGCAAGTCTTACAAGTGCATCATAAACAGAAGCATCACCATGTGGGTGGTAGCTACCTAGCACTGCACCAACAGTATCGGCACATTTTCTGTAAGGCTTTTCAGGTCCCAGATTTTTTTCGTGCATAGTATAGAGTATTCTTCTATGTACAGGCTTTAAGCCGTCACGAACATCGGGTAATGCTCTTGATATAATAACAGACATTGAATAATCTAAGAATGATTTTTGCATCTCTTTTCTAAGGTCAACATCTATTATTTTACTGTTATTTTCTATAATATCCACAGGATTCACCCTCTTTATAATTAAATCGTTCTTTATTTTTCAATACTTTCTTCAAGCTGTGTATATATATCAGCAAATTTCTTCTTTGCATTAACAGGCTTAAAGGTTGTGCTGTCTACAAAACCATGTTCTGTAAAACCACAGTTAACAAGCTGACTATCGCTATTATAAAGCTTATATTCAAATCTTATTTTTGCAGGCTTAATTTCACTTACTGTAGTTTCTACAACTATCTCATCTGCAAACTTAACTGGTAATTTATAGCTACAGCCCAAATTTATTAAAGGCAACATTAAGCCGTTTTGCTCTAGCTGTAAATATGTAATACCAAACTGCTTTATAAAATCAACCCTAGCCTGCTCGTAATACAGTGCATATACAGAATGATGTACAATCCCCATCATATCAGTTTCGCCATATCTGGCAGTTATATAAGTTTTGCTTTTCATAAAATCACCTTTAATAGTTTAGCATACCCTTTTTTAAAACAGCTATTACTTCTTCTTTTTTATTTTCTTCTATAGCTCTTAAAGGAATAACAAATAATTGATCATCATTAGTTCTTTTAATTATTAAAACATTTTTGCATATTTTCATTCTGTTTGAATTGTTAAGCTTAATATACCAGCTATTTTCATTGCATAATATATGCACGCTATTATTATAAACTGAAAATTTAATTAAATTTCCGTTTGCATTAAGCTTAGCAAGCTTGTTAAGTGAATATTTAGGTATTATTAAAATAATTCCTAAAACTATAGCAGAGAAAATAGCACCAGCTAAATCCACACTATTATGCTTAAAAATATAAGCAACTATAAAACAAGTAATTGCAACTACTAAAATTATTGTATAAACAACAGTTCTTGCACCTACTGTTTTAATCATACCAGAATTTTTTAAACCTTCATATGCCTCTGATTTATTTATTAAATATTCATTTTCATAAACAAGCTCGTCTTTACTAAGGCATTTTGAAATTTTATCTGAATTTCTATGTACCTCATCAAGTATTTTGTTTATGTTATCATTATTATTTTCCAAAATAAATCACCTATTAGATATCAAGATTTTGTACATATCTAGCGTTTTTCTCTATAAATTCTCGTCTTGGCTCTACCTTGTCGCCCATAAGAATTGTAAATATCTCATCGGCAGCCTCGGCATCTGAAAGCTCAACTCTAAGCATTGTTCTTGTATCTGGATTCATTGTAGTTTCCCATAGCTGTTCAGAGTCCATTTCACCAAGACCTTTGTAACGCTGAATATCAGATTTACCCTCTATTTCTCTAAGAATTGCATCTCTTTCTTGGTCTGAATAAGCATATCTATGCTCTTTATTCTTTGTAATTCTGTAAAGTGGTGGCTGAGCTATATAAATATGACCTTGCTCAACAAGTGGACGCATAAATCTGAAAAAGAAGGTTAAAAGCAATGTACGAATATGAGAACCATCAACATCGGCATCGGCCATAATTATAACCTTACCATATCTTAGCTTTTCGATATTAAAATCTTCACCAATACCTGCACCCAATGCTGTAATAACTGGCATTAGCTTGTCGTTGCCATATACTCTATCAAGTCTTGCCTTTTCTACATTAAGCATTTTACCCCACAAAGGTAAAATAGCCTGTATTCTTCTGTCACGACCACCCTTTGCAGAACCACCCGCAGAGTCACCCTCTACGATGAATATTTCTGTTTCTCTTGGGTCTCTTGACTGACAATCGGCAAGCTTACCTGGTAGAGAAGCATTTTCCATTGCTGATTTTCTTCTTACAAGCTCTTTAGCTCGTCTTGCAGCCTCTCTTGCTCTTGAAGCAGCAAGTGCTTTTTCAAAAATCATCTTAGCAGAAGCAGGATTTTCTTCTAAGAAAATCATCAGCTTTTCACCCATAAGCTTTTCTACCATTGTTCTTATCTCGGTATTACCAAGCTTAGTTTTGGTTTGTCCTTCAAACTGTGCTTCTTTAAGCTTTACACTAATAACTACAGTTAAACCTTCTCTAAGGTCTTCACCTGTAAGATTTTTGTCACTCTCTTTTAAAATATTAAATTTTCTTGCGTAGTCATTCATTACTCTTGTTAAACCACGCTTAAAGCCATCCTCGGCAGTACCACCATCTACTGTATGAATGTTGTTAGCGAATGAAAGAACAATCTCATTGTAGCTTTCGTTATATTGCATTGCAACCTCAACAGAGGCTGAGTCGTCTGGTGCAGAGGTATTAAAGTAAATTACCTCTGGATGAACCACATCAAGCTCACGCTTTTTGTGGATATACTCAACAAAGCTTACAATACCACCATCGTATTTAAAGTTTTTGCTTTGTATATTTTCTTCATCTCTTAAATCTTTAATTTCTATATTTACGCCTGCATTCAAAAATGCTTGCTCTCTTAGTCTTCTTTCAAGAATTTCAAACTCATATTCTGTTGTTTCTTTAAAAATTTCGCTATCTGCTTTAAAAAGTACCTCTGTACCCTTATTTGTGCTTTCGCCTATAACCTCAAGCTCGGTAATTATATCACCACGCTCGTATCTTTGCTTATAAACCTTTTCACCGTCGCAAATAGTAACCTCAAGCCACTCTGAAAGAGCATTAACAACAGATGCACCAACACCATGCAAACCACCTGATACCTTGTAGCCACCGCCACCAAATTTACCACCGGCGTGAAGTACAGTAAATACAACAGTAACAGCAGGTAATCCCATTTTTTCGTTGATACCAACGGGTATACCTCTACCGTTATCTCTTACTCTTATTATATTATCTGGTAGTATTTCAACATCTATTTTAGAGCAATAACCAGCCAAAGCTTCATCAATTGAGTTATCTACAATTTCATAAACCAAATGATGAAGACCAGCAGGTCCAGTAGAGCCTATGTACATACCAGGTCTTTTTCTAACGGCTTCAAGTCCTTCAAGAACCTGAATTTCGTTGGCTCCGTATTCATTTTCTACTTTTGTAATATCAAGATTATCCAATTAAAAACCCTCCGTTTTAAATTTTCTATCTTACTATTTATTTTTTCTTATCTGTTTTGTTACTTTCGTTTACTGCTTTATATTTTTTAAATCTTACGGTAAAAGGTAAAATTAATAGCGATAATCCGAAAAATATCAGCGTAAAAACAAGCAATGCAATTAAATTAAAATTGCAAAAATGAAATAACAGCAAGTTTATTGCTATTAGTAAAATAATATCTACTGTTAAGAATATAGCCTTATTTTTAGCTTTATATACAGTAAAAACTTTTTTACAATGTCTGCATTCTATATTTCTGTAGCGTGTCATATTTTTTACTTCGTTATATCTGTAAACTGCGTTACAATGAGGACACACAGGTAATTCTAGAAATTTCAAATTACTTCTCCTTTATTTTAAAGGTTTAAATCAGAAATATCAAAAAATTCATCTTCATCATCTAAATGAATCTGTGACATAATTTTTGTATTTGATGTAATATCGTCATATATATCTGAATTTGAGTTTGCATTTTCATCATACATTGACATATCATAGCTATCAAAATCAAGCTTATTATTCTTTTTTAAAGGAACAAGCTTCAAGAAAAATGGAGTAACAAAATATAAAACTAAAAATGGAACAGCTACCCAAAGCATACCCCATAAATTGCTTATATACTGTGGACTTATAGCAACTGTTACCAATATTGCAGATATAATAATCGTAATTGCTATTAAAACCTTATATAGCTTTGAAAAAAATATATTAGAAGCTCTACCACAGCCTTTGCAGGTATGCTCACCTTTCTTTTTTTCTGTAAAAGCACTAAAATAGCTTAATCTTCTACCACAATATGGGCATTTTGTTCTTTTCATTTACGCTCAATCTCCTTATTAAAGATTTTTGAGAAAATTTTGTCGTTTTGTCAATGTTTTAGATGACAACTGACTTACATATACAACATTTTTATTTTTAGTATTACACACAATAAATGATTTAGGTAATTCCATAGAAACATTTACAACTTCTTTATTTTTTGTACGCTCTGAAAGATATTTTCGTGTATGCTTTGAAATGGTAGTATTATCCATATCAAAAATTCCGATAATATCCTTGTTGCTTACAATTGTGTTGCTACCTAAATGTAAATACATAAATACCACATTCTTCCGTTATTTTTCAGTAACTCTACCATTATCGACATGAAAAATTCTGCCAGATTCAAGTAAAGCTTCGGTATTGTAATCACAGCAGGTAATAAAAACCTGTCTATCTTGTATTTTGTTAAGTAAAAATTTTTGACGCTCTTTATCAAGCTCACTTAATACATCATCAAGAAGAATAACAGCATTTTTTCCTGTAATTGTATCTACAAGCGACGCTTCTGCAAGCTTTAGTGATAAAACAGCAGATCTTTGCTGTCCTTGCGAAGCATATTGTCTTGCTAATCGGTCGTTAATATTAAATTCAATATCATCTCTATGTGGCCCTTTAGTAGTACATCTGAATAAAAGGTCATCTTTTCTGCGTTCTGTAAGTGTAGCTAGAAAATCATCTGCTATTTCAAACGGTGTAGTTTCGACATTGTATTTGTTTTTATATATAATCTCAAGTTTTTCTTTATTTTCTGAAATACCACTATGATATTCAGATGCAATTTCTGAAAGCTTTGATATATATTTTAATCGCTCACTTATAATAATACCACCATTTATTGCAAGCTCTCTATCCCAAACCTCTAATGTAGCTTCAAGGGCAGAATTATTTGCAATTTCTTTTAGCAGTGCATTTCTTTGATTTAAAATTCTATTATATTTGGCTAAATATACAGAATATTTAGGCTTTACCTGACAAATTGCACTATCAATAAATTTTCTTCTTACATTAGGGCCGTCTTTAATTAACGATAAATGCTCTGGCGAAAAAACTATTGATGTAATTTTACCTAAAAGATGCGAAGGTGCAGGCTTTTTTATTTCGTTTATATAAGCTTCTCGTTTATTATTTATAAATTCAATTCTGGCATTCTGATCTCTTTCTTCTGTAAAAAAATCTATACCGATTTTAGCAAAGTTTTTACCAAACTGAATTAATTCCTTATCCTTAGCACCTCTAAACGACCTTACACCATTGAACATCCATATACACTCTAACAGATTAGTTTTACCCTGTCCGTTATCGCCTATAATCACATTCATTTTATCGCCAAAATTTATATGATTATTTTCAAGATTTCTGAAATTTTCAAATTCCAGCCCCTTAATAATCACTTATAATACACCTCAATAAGTCTTGTTGGTGTTTCTACCTTGTCGCCGTTTCTTATTTTTTTATTTCTCATATCACAAGGGAAGTCATTAACCAAAACCTCACCGTTTTGAATTAAAACCTTAGCCTGACCACCAGTTTGTGCTACACCAGCAAGCTTTAGTAGATTATCTAGTTTGATAAATTCTGTGTCGATAAATACTCTTTTTGTCTCTTTCATTGCTTAAACCTCATTGGTACAACTAAAAATAGGAACGAATCACCACTAATTGGAACAATTTTTGTTGGTGTTAAAGAACCATTTAGTTGTATTTTTATTTCGTCTGTTTCTGTATTTTTTAATGCATCAAGTAGATAACGGCAATTTAGTCCGATTTCTACATTTTCACCTGTAATATTTGCAGAGATTGCATCATTAGCCTTACCAATTGCTGTTGAACAAAATAGCTTTACAAATGTGTCTTCTACAACACATCTTATAGGGCTTTGAATTTTGTCAGAGGTAAGTAATGACATTCTCTCAACTGCTGCAATTAAATTTCTTGTATTTACAATTATTTCTGTATTACTTTCTGAAGGGATTGTAGATTTATAATCTATAAAGTTACCCTCGATAAGTCTTGATATAATCGAATAATTTTCAACCTTGAAAACAGCATGACGTTGACCGATTATTATTTCTATGTCCTTTTCTTCATCACTTATAAGCTTTAATATTTCGCTAAGTGTTTTTCCTGGTACAACAAATTTGCTGTTTTTGTTACAACTGATAGATTCTTGTCTTATAGCCATTCTAAAACCATCGACAGAGACTATTCTTAATAAATTATCTTCAATATCAAACAAAGAGCCTGTGTATACAGGTCTTGAAAGATCATCTGATATAGCAAAAATTGTTTGCTTAATCATAGTTTTTATAATACTGCTTTTTATAGCAATATTTTCCATTTCTTCTACCTTTGGTAGCTCTGGGTATTCGTTTGATGATATACCAACAATGTTGTACTCTGCCTGACCACTGTTGATATAAACAATCATTTTGTCATCTGTTTTTATATCTACAGTATTTTCAGGAAGTCGTCTTACTATTTCTCCAAGTAGTTTTGCACTTACTACAATTTCACCTTTTTCTTGTACATTACATTCAATGAATGTTGTTATACCTATTTCAAGGTCGTAGCCACACAAAACAATTCTTCCTTCTTCTGCCTTTATGAGTATACCCTCTAGTGCAGGAAGATTAGATTTATTTGAAACTGCTCTTTGCACATTAGTAACGGCTGCTGAGAAGTCTTTTTGGTTACACGAAAATTTCAAATTTGATCTGTCCTTTTATAGATAAATTATTTTATTTGATTTTAGTAGTATTAGTAGGGGCTGTTAATTTGTTAGTTTGTCCCATTATTCCCAAGGATATGCCAAAAGTTTTTAATTTTGGGTTGTTTGTTTTCTGTTGACAAATAAAAAGAAGTTTTAACATTGTTCAACAATTTAACATCACTGTGGAAAACTGTTAATAACTTGTTTAAAAAACTGTTAAAAACCCTTACTGAGAATTTTGAAGATTTTTTCTGATATCCTTTATAATTTCTTTAACCTTAGGGTCGGTTTCCATAGTTTTTTCAACCTGCTGACAGGTGTATACTATTGTAGAGTGATGTCTGCCATTGAACTCTGCACCGATTTGCTCCATAGACATATTTGTAATATCCTTTACTAAATATATGGCAATTTGTCTTGCTTTAGAAAGGTTTGCTCGTCTATTTGAAGATTTTATTTCGTCTACAGTAACATTAAAGGTTCTGCCAACCTCTTCTATAATAGAGTCAACTGTAATTTCTACGCTTACTTCTTCGTTTTGAAGTTCAGCTATAACCTCGTGAGCCATCTTTACACTGATTTTTTCATTATTCAGCATTTTTTTAGCGTGAAGCTTCTTTACAGCACCCTCAAGCTTTCTGATGTTTGTTTTTATTTTTGTAGCTATAAGCTCACTTATAGCGTAAGGTATTTCTATTTGTAGCTGTTCAGCCTTTTTATTGATGATTGTAATTCTGGTTTCAATATCTGGTGGTTGAATATCCGCAAGCAAACCCCATTCAAAACGAGATTTTAATCTGTCCTCAAGTGTTTTCATTTCTCTTGGAGGTACGTCAGATGTAAATACAATCTGTTTTCTAGCTTCGTATAGTGTATTAAAGGTATGGAAGAATTCCTCCTGAGTAGCTTCTTTACCTGCAATAAACTGAATATCGTCGATAAGTAGTACATCTACTGTACGGTACTTATCACGGAATTTATCTGCAGTTTTTCTACTAAGAGATTCTATAAGCTCGTTTGTAAAATCTTCACCTTTTACATATATGATTTTTTTATCAGGATAATTTTTTGCTATTACATTTTTTATAGCGTATAGAAGGTGGGTTTTACCTAATCCAGAGTTACCATATATAAACAATGGGTTCTGTACTTCTCTACCAGCTGGATCTTTTGCTACTGCAAGAGATGCTTTATAAGCCAGGTCATTAGATTTACCTACAACATAAGTATCAAAGGTGTATTCATCACCATAGTGATTATCTTTTGTTGCTTCTTGTACTTTTGCTTTTACAGGCTCTTTTGTTTCTTCACCTGAAATTTCAATAGTAAAATTAAAGGCTTTTCCAAAAACCTCTTCTGATGCAACCTTCAAAATTCCTATGTAGCTGTTTTCTATTACAGTTTTGTTTAGTTTATTTGGAACAGTAAGTATAATCTGACCTTCTTCAAAGTCGATACCTACAGGTTTAATTTTTTTTATCCAAGCATTATAAGCTACATCAGATATTGCTTTTTTTCCGTTATCTTTTTTGTTTTTAAGGTAGTCACAAATAACATCCCAAGCCTCGTTAAATGTATCCAAATATTCCACCTCTTTGCTTATTTTTTAATTTTCTATATATCTGATTTATTTTATCATATTTTGAGCTTTATTTCAAACATTTTTTATTATTTTTCAAAAATCTTAATTGTAAAATTTAGCTTAAAATAGTATTAATTTTATGTACATTATAATGTGGTTTTAATTAAATTAAACACTATATATAGATTAGATAAAAAAATCATTTGATACTTTAAAAAAATTAAGAAAATATTATTGACGGATTAAAAAAATTACGCTATAATGCTAAATTGCAAGGTTAATATCCGAAAGGAGGATTTTCGAATGCTTAGAACATATCAGCCTAAGAAGCTTCACAGAAAAAAGGAGCATGGCTTCAGAAAGAGAATGTCTGACAAGAACGGACGAAAAGTACTTGCTCGCAGAAGAGCTAAGGGTAGAAAAAGGTTGTCTTACTAAAAATTAAGACCACTTAACGGTGGTCTTTGTTTTTATGTAGAAAAACAATCAACTGCTTTGTATTTTTTACAGGAATGGATTATTTATGAAGATAATTACAATAAAAGAAAACAGAGATTTTCGTAGGATTTATTCTAAGGGTAAGTCTTATGTTAGTGCTACTCTTGTAACCTATGTATTTAAAAACAACAGAAGTAAAGAGGTAAGAGTAGGTATTACTACCAGTAAAAAAATAGGCAAAGCAGTGCAACGCAACAGAGCAAGGCGTGTTATTATGGCTGCATACAGAGAGATATCCCCACAGCTAAAAGAGGGGTATGATTTTATATTTGTAGCAAGAGGAAAAACGCCATTTTTAAAAAGTACAGATGTATTGCGTTGTATGGAAAAGCAGCTGAAAAAAGCGGGTGTATTAGAATGAAACGCCCGCTAATTTGGCTAATCAAATTTTACAGAAAATATATTTCACCTAAAACACCGCCAAGCTGTAAATTTACTCCTACTTGTTCTCAATACGGTCTTGAGGCTATAGAAAGATTTGGAGCATTTAAAGGCGGTTTTATGACGTTATGGAGAATATTACGCTGTAATCCTTTTTCTAAGGGTGGGTATGACCCTGTTCCTCAAAAGAATAAAAAGAAATAATTAAAATTTAATAATATAAGAATATATGTAAGAGAGGAAGCTAAAAAATGGATTTATTTAGCACTATAGGTAGCATATTTGGCTATGTGCTTTGGTTTTTCTATAACATATTTAACAATTATGGATTAGCGATTATACTGTTTACTATTGTTGTAAAGCTTTTGATGTTTCCTTTGTCAATCAAGCAGCAAAAATCTATGGCTGAAAACTCAAGATTAGCTCAGAAGCAGCAAGAGATTAGAAAGAAATACGCAAACGACCCTAGAAAGATGAATGAGGAAATACAGAAGATGTATGAAAAAGAGGGTGGAATGCCTAGTATGGGTTGTTCTACAATGTTCATTCCTCTTATAATTTTTATGGGTGTATATTATGCTGTTGTCAGTCCACTTACAAATACTTTGCATATGGATAATGCAACAGTAACAAGTGCATTGAATCAGCTAACTGTTTTACCTGGTATTGGTAATCAATTTACCACAATATATGGTCAGCTAGAAATTGTAAATATAGCTACACAAGATAATGGTCAGCTATTCCTTACACAGTATTTTAATCCAGATCAGATTGTAAATATTTCTGAATATGCTGGTAGCTTTAATTTCTTAGGTTTAAACCTACTAGGTAAGCCAAGTGATGGATTTTCGATATTAATTATTATTCCTATACTATGTTTTGTAACATCATTGGTTTCTCAGGTTGTTACAATGCTTATGCAGGGTACATTAAAGCAACAGCAGGGCTGTATGCTTGTAATGTTCTTAACATTGCCTTTGTTTAGTGCATATATTTCATATACTGTACCTGCTGCTGTAGGTTTTTATTGGGTTATTTCAACTGTTACCGGTTTTATACAGTCATTAATTCTACAGAAGTTCTACAGTGCAAAGCACATGGTAGCAAAGCAAGAGGCACAAAGAGTTGCTTTATTAAGAATTCAAGAAAAAAATGTAGCGTATTCTTATAATCCTCGTAAGAGAATTGAAAATACAAATAATGAAAAAAATAGTGAAAAAAACACTAAAAAGAAGAAAAAATGAGTTTGAGGTGGAAGTTAAATGTTAAGAGAAGCAATTGGTATTGGTGATACTGAAGAGCTTGCTAAAGAAAATGCTCTTAGCCAATTAGGTTTAACTAATGCAGAGGGCGTTGAGTTTGAGATTATCAAAAAAGCTGAAAAGAAAAAGTTTGGTATTTTTGGTGGAAGCCCTGCAAAGGTAAAGGCAATTTATAATATTTCTGATGATATATTAACAGATGAAACTGATACTGAAAAGGTTGAAACTGTAGTAGAAGAAGTAAAGCCTGTACAGCCTGCTGTTGAAGAAGTAGCTTTTGTAGAGAATAGCGAAAAAACAGAAGAAGTTACAGAGGTTGTAGAAACAGTAAACAGTGATTATTCACCAGCAGAAGAAGCAAAGAAGTATGTAGAAAAAGTTCTTATGGCTATGGGTCTTGAGGGTATTACTGTAGATGTAAC
The DNA here is from genome assembly GCA_045531635.1 of Acutalibacteraceae bacterium. Taxonomy (GTDB): domain Bacteria; phylum Bacillota; class Clostridia; order Oscillospirales; family Acutalibacteraceae; genus CAG-964. Next base: position 4,223 of record JAZSEI010000018.1, on the reverse strand, counting down.
AGAGGGTGAAGGCTCTGCTGAAATTATGCTTTCAGGTGAGCAGATTGGTGCTGTTATTGGTAGAAGAGGAGAAACACTTGATGCTCTTCAATATCTAGCAGGTTTAGTTGCAAACCATGTTGGTAACTCTTATTACAGAATTACAATTAATACAGGTAACTACAGAGAAAAAAGAGAAAAGACACTTGAAATTCTAGGTAGAAAGCTTGCATTTAAGGTTTTAAAAACAGGTAGAAATGTTTCTTTAGAGCCAATGAATCCTTACGAGAGAAGAATTATTCACACTGCTGTACATAAGGTAAATGGTGCAATTTCTTGGTCTGAAGGTGAGGTAACTAACAGACACGTTGTTATTGGTCCAGACCCTGAGTATAAGCGTCCTTACCGTAAGAATTACAATAACAACAATAGAGGTGGCAGAAGAGGCTACAATAACGGTTATGATAAAAAGAGAAACTACAATAATAACCGTGGTAGTAAACCAAACAATACTGCTCCTGTTGACAGAGCACCAAAAAATGAGGGAGAGAATTTCTCATTATATGGTAAGGTAGAAACAAAGAATAATTAATAGAGATTATTAAACCGTTCCACAACTTGTGGGACGGTTTTTTGTATGTATTTGAATAAAATAAATTTTGAGTTTTCCACATAATTTAAATTATTGTTGAAAATTTGATTTTAATACTAAACTCTATTAAAAAGTAGACTTCTTTACGGCATATTTTGCACCAAACTTCATACTGCTTCCTCGGAAGGCGACAGCCTTCCTGTGGGTCAGTATTCGTTTGGCACAAAATCTGCTCGCAAATTCGTGTCCACTTTTTATCAGAGTTTAGTATAAAATATATTGACAATACAGAAATTAGGTGATATAATTTAAACAGTTAATTAATTAGATAATTATCTAATTAATTAAACAATAAAGAATGGAGGAATCAGCATGGCTGATGTTTGGAAAGCTTTAGCAGATCCAACCAGAAGAAAGATATTAGAGCTTCTGAAAAAGAGAGATATGAATGCAGGGGAGATAGCAGAGGAATTTAATATGACGAAGCCGTCTATAAGTAATCACTTAAGTATATTAAAGCAGGCAGACCTTGTAGATGCTGAAAAGCAGGGACAAAATGTAGTGTATTCATTAAAAACTAGTGTACTTGAGGATATTATGAATGTAATATCAAACTTGACTAACAGAGGAGAGAAATAATATGAAAAAGTTTATTTTACTTATTTTATCAGTAATTAATGCTATAGTATCTGCTATTTATATAGCTATGTCACCTTTAGAGGTTGTACCATCACATTATAATATACGTGGAGAGGTTGATGCATATTCTTCTAAATGGTTTTATATGCTTATGCCATGTCTTTTAATTTTAGTGGCTGGAATTTATTTTGTACGTTGCATTTATGCCAAAAAATCTAAAATAAAAAATTTTGAAGAAAAGAATGAATTTAAAATTATAGTTGCTATATTTGCTTTTTTAGTAGTGTTATTTTGGTATTTAAGCGTAGTTGCTATTAATGGTGCAGTGAATGTTTCTAGCTCATTAAGCTCTTTATTAAATATTGGATTAGGTGCGTTATTGATATATTTAAGCAATATGTTTGGCAAAACAAAGCAAAATAGATTCTTTGGAATACGCATAGGCTCAACATTAAAAAGCAAATCTGTATGGAAAAAAACACATAGACTTGGTGGTTATATGGGTTTTCTATCAGGATTTATAATGGTTATCTTAGGTATAATTTCTTTGTTTACTGATAGTATTGCTATGTATCTGATTTCAATATCTTTAGGTATTTATATAGTATTAGCTGTAATAGTGCCTATTGTTTATTCATATGTGATTTATGTTAAAGAAAAAAGTAAATAAACAATACAAAACAGTTGAGAATTAAAAATTTAAATTAGAGTATATAAAAAAGCTGAAATTCAAAAACGAATTTCAGCTTTTTATAATTATTAAAATTGAAAAAGTTTCCCACAAAAATTAATTTAATGTGGAAAACTTTATTTTTATGCAAACATTTGAGTAACTGCTACTATGCATGACATTGTAAATATAGAAAATATAGTAGAAAGCGAAACTAGATTTACAGAAAGACCAGTATCTTTGTTAAACTTTGTAGCAAACATTGTAGTTGTGGCTGCTATAGGAGCACTTACAGCTATTGCAACAGTGATTAGTATATTATCTTTTACGCCTAGTAAATACATAATAGAAATAAATATAACTGGTACTAATACAAGCCTTACTAATGCACAAAGCCAAGCATTTTTATCCTTAATACCTGCTAAAATATTGCTGTTAGATAGGTGATAACCGATTATTAGCATAGGGATTGGGGTGTTTAATCCAGCAAGATATTTTACCGGCTGTGCTATTACTACTGGGAGCTTTATTGAAAGTAAAAATAGTAATAAAGCGATAAATACGCCTAAAATACCAGGGTTAAGCAGAAGTGATTTAGCCTTTATTCCATCTTTACTACCACTCATACATATAACACCATAAGTCCATAAGAATATGTTAAAAACTCCTACAAACGCAGCACCATAAAGTACACCTTCTTGACCTAATATTGCTTGCTGTAATGGTAAAGACATAAATCCACAATTAGAAAAAACTGCACCAAATCTTAAAACGGCTCTTTTATCTAATTCTTTACCTCTGAATATGAGTGTAACAATTATTATTGATGTTATGTGTGCACCTACTGCACATAATGCTGTTATGCCTAGATTTATAAGAATTTGAGAATCAAAATCTACCTGATATGCATTTATAATTACGCATGGTGTAACAAAGTAAAGAACTATATCTGTTATATGTTTAGCAGAGGCTTTATTCATAAATCCAATTTTTCCACAAATAAAACCGACAGCTATTAATATAAATAATATAGCTACTTGTTCACTTACTGTAAAAAAATAATCTAAAAACATAAGATAAATCCCTTCTGATTAATTTTTTATACTAAGATAATAGAGCTTTGCCTTTAGATTGGCAAAGCTCTGTGTATGTAAAGCATTTCTATTTTATTATTTACAATTTATATTAAGTAATGCAAAACTTAATTATTTGGAGTTACTGGAAATTCTAATGAAGTATCCTTATCCTCAGTATTTTCTTCAACAACATTAGTTAGGGTTTCTACCTTAGTATCTTCACTCTCAAAGCCGAAGCTACCACCAAGAGGAACATTCTCAAGTACGATAGTTTCTTTCTCAACAGGTGTGTATTCTTCATCTAGAGGTTCGTTGCCACCAAATCCAAAGCTACCACCCATAGCAACAGGTTCTTCTTCTGTAGTTTCTTCTGTAGTTTCTATAGCTTCTTCCTCAGTAGTTTCCTCAACATCATTAGTTAAGGTTTCTACCTTAGTGTCTTCACTCTCAAATCCAAAGCTACCACCAAGAGGAACATTCTCAAGTACGATAGTCTCTTTCTCAACAGGTGTGTATTCTTCATCTAGAGGCTCATTGCCACCAAAACCGAAGCTACCACCCATAGCAACAGGCTCTTCTGTGGTTTCTTCTGTAGTTTCTTCTGTAGCTTCCTCAGTAGTTTCTACAGCTTCTTCTTCAGAAGCTTCTTCGACAGCATTAGTTAAGGTTTCAACCTTAGTGTCTTCACTCTCAAAACCAAAGCTACCACCAAGAGGAACATTCTCAAGCACAATAGTCTCTTTCTCAGCAGGAGTGTATTCCTCATCTAGAGGCTCATTGCCACCAAAACCGAAGCTACCCCCCATAGCAACAGGTTCTTCTGTTGTTTCTTCTATAGCTTCAGATACTTCTTCAGTAGCTTCTACGGTTTCATCCTCAGTAGTTTCTTCAACAGCATTAGTTAAGGTTTCTACCTTAGTATCTTCACTCTCAAATCCAAAGCTACCACCAAGAGGAACATTCTCAAGTACGATAGTCTCTTTCTCAACAGGTGTGTATTCTTCATCTAGAGGTTCATTGCCACCAAAACCAAAGCTACCACCCATAGCAACAGGCTCTTCTGTGGTTTCTTCTGTAGTTTCTTCTGTAGCTTCCTCAGAAGTTTCTACAGCTTCTTCTTCAGAAGTTTCTTCGACAGCATTAGTTAAGGTTTCAACCTTAGTGTCTTCACTCTCAAAACCAAAGCTACCACCAAGAGGAACATTCTCAAGCACAATAGTCTCTTTCTCAGCAGGAGTGTATTCCTCATCTAGAGGCTCATTGCCAC
>JAZSEI010000064.1:0-18022 GCA_045531635.1 Acutalibacteraceae bacterium | reverse complement strand
TCAGTAATTAAGTTTACTGACTTTTTTCTTTTGTGCAAATAAAATTTATGGACTTGAACCCGAGAGGGCTGAGAGCGTAAAGAAAATGTGCCAGTGGCACATTTTTAGCGAGCAGTAGCGAACGCAAAAGCGTGAGCTGTTCGCCACAAAGTGGCGAGTCAAGTCCCTTAACCCGCACCAGAAGAAGTCAGTAACTAAGTTTACTGACTTTTTTCTTTTGTGCAAATAAAATCTATGGACTTGAACTCGAGAGGGCTGAGAGCGTAAAGAAAAGAGTTTGGAAACTTGTTAGTGAAGAATGGGGGATTAATTAGTGTAAAAATGTATTAATGTTATTAAATTCGAATATTCTCAAAATAACTGTGAATTCCCAAAGTAAATTCCACTGTTGAATCTACTTTGGGAATTTAATCATTATTTTACATAAAATATAAAAAATGTCATAATACTTGTATTCAAGTGCTATTTAGGTTATAATAAAACTACAATATTCCCAATGAAGGATGAAAAATGAATGAAAAATAAATTACGATTTATAGCTGTTTTAATTGTTTCAATTATCTGCTTTAGTTCTTTTTCGGTTTCAGCTGGTGCACAACAGGGTGTTTATGCAAATATAGAAACTATAAGTACATATTTTGAAATCCCATCACACTTTAATGTAACATCAGCGAATGCTTATGCCGACCAGTCACTTACCTACGAGGTAAAGGCAGTTACCCCAGACAATGCCAACAGCCTTATCATTACATCAGAAAAAACAAACGAAACTGAAGATGTTTTTAACTTTAAGTATCTATCTAAAGATTTGCTTGATAAAGAGCTAACTGATATAAACTCTGGTAATAATACTATATGTGGTAATATATATGAAAATGTATCAGACTCATGCTATAAAGAGCAGGATAACGCTATTGTGTTTAATCTGTATAACAGAAATGCAACCAGCAACGCAATAGCATATTCTATTATTAATGGTCAGCTTGTTACTGTACAGTATATTTCAACCGACGGTGAGCTTACAGTTGAAGAAAAGGGTGTTTTTAATAAAATTGTAGACAGCCTTACAGTAAATCAGCTTTATCAAAAGCCACAGCACTTTAAGCTTTCTGATGTTTTCGGTAAGCTGTTTTCAATTACTATATCCTTTGTAATTATTTTGCTAATCATAATGATTGCTTATTATGCAAGTGGATTCAGTACCAAGAAAAAGTCTAGCAGACAGCTTGCAGATAAATATTACAACGAGCTTAAAAACGAAGGTCTTATGGATGAGGCACAGCAAACTAGCGATAAGCCAGAGGATGAAATATCAACTGTAATAGAACCATCAGAAAAGGTAAGACCAAAGGATTACCCATCATCAGTTATGGATACAATGCGTAAGCCAAGAATTATTGAGGATGAATGGGAAGATGTTGACCTTGATAAAATGTTTGCTCTTCCAGACCAAGAGGAAGAACAAGAGATGCCTCATGATGATTTTGAATCAATTACAGAAAATCCATCAGAATATTTCTCTAAGGATATGTTTGAAGACTTTGATGAGCCACAATTACATTCAAAGCCAGATACTATAGAGAAAGAGACTGTAGAGCAAGAAATTTCTCAGCCACAAGCAGGCAGAGCAGACTCTGCAAAGAGATATGCTAAGCTGTATATGGGTATGGATATTGACCATAAGAAAGAAGAAACCTTTGAGTATAATAATATTGAAGTATCAGAAGATGATTCTGAGGGTACAACATCACTTACACCAGAGCAAATTGCAAGACTTGAAGAACGCCACAGACAGCGTGTTCTTAAAAGAATCAGAGAACGCAAGGGTAAGAGAAGAAAGAGAAGAACAACAACATCTACTACTCAACGCTCAGCTTCAACAAGACCATCAAAAAGAACAAGAAAACCAACAAATGGTGATAATTTGTTTGCTGAATTTGAGCTTGACGGATATTGGGATAAGTACAAAGGCTAAAAGGAGGTAAAAAATTGAGTACACTTTCAATTTTAAACGCAAGAGTTATTGACCCTGTAAATAAGCTTGATGATATACTTAATGTATTTATCAAAGACGGTAAAATTGCAGAAATTAGTAAAGAAATCCACAGTGCAGATACAACTATAAACGCAAATGGTATGGTTGTTGCACCAGGACTAGTAGATATGCACGTTCATTTGCGTGACCCTGGCTTTACAGATAAAGAGGATATAATCACAGGCTGTAACGCAGCAGCTGCAGGTGGTGTTACAAGCGTACTTGCTATGCCAAATACTAACCCGGTTACAGACTGTGCCGAGGTTGTAGATTATATAAACGAAAAGGCTAAAAACGCAAATGCTAGGGTTTATGTTGCAGCAGCAATTACAAAGGGACTAAAAAGCGAAGAACCAACAAATCTGGACGAGCTTGCAAACGCTGGTGTAATTGCACTTTCTGACGACGGTAGACCAGTTGAAAATACAAAGTTTTTAGCTGACGCTATGATAGAAGCACCAAAGAAGAATATGTGTGTAGTAGCTCATTGCGAGGATTTATTCCTTGCAGATGGTGGTATAATGAACGAGGGAGAGGTAAGCAATCAGCTTGGTGTAAAGGGTATACCAGCTGCAGCCGAGGACGCTGGCACAGCAAGAGAAATTGCAATTGCAGCTGCATATAATGTACCTGTACACATCTGCCATGTAAGCACAAAAACATCTGTTGCTCTTATTAGAGATGCTAAAAACAGAGGTGTAAAGGTAACAGCAGAAACTGCACCACATTATTTCTCTCTTACAGATAAAGCACTGCTTAATCGTGACGCAGATTTCAGAATGAATCCACCTCTAAGATGTGATGATGATGTAACAGCTATTATAGATGGATTATGTGACGGTACACTAGACGCAATAGCCACCGACCATGCACCACACACACCACAGCAAAAAGAAAGCTTCGAAAAAGCTCCAAATGGTTCAATCGGTATGGAAACCTCACTTTCAGTAGGTATAACATATCTTGTTAATAAGGGTATTTTAACATTACCACAGCTAATAGAAAAAATGTCTGTTAACCCAGCAAAAATACTTAATATTCCAGCTGGTAGCTTGTCAGTAGGTACTAATGCAGATATTGTTATATTTAACCCTACAGAGGAGTATACAGTAGATATTACCAAGCTACATGGTAAATCAATAAATACACCTTTTAAGAATATGAAGCTTCAGGGTAAGGTTAAATACACCATACTAAATGGTGAAGTAGTTTATAAAGATTAATTTAAAATCGGAGGAAAGAACAATGGCTTTTGATAGACTTATAGAAAAAATTGTAGAAATGCAAAACCCAACAGTTGCAGGCTTAGACCCAAAGCTTGCTTTTATTCCTGATTATATTAAGGAAGAAGCTTACGCAAAGTATGGCAAAACTCTAGAGGGTGCAGCAGAGGCTTTGCTTGTATATAACAAGGGTCTTATAGACGCACTTTGTGACATTGTACCAGCTGTAAAGCCACAGGCTGCTTATTACGAAATGTATGGTTGGCAGGGTGTTAAGGCATTGGCTGAAACTATTGAGTACGCTAAGTCAAAAGGTATGTATGTAATTACAGATGGTAAGAGAAACGACATAGGCACAACTATGGAGGCTTATGCTACAGCACACCTTGGTTTAACAGATATAGAGGGTGAAAGCGTTACAGCCTTTGGTGCAGACGCACTTACAGTAAACGGCTACCTTGGTTCAGACGGTATTAAGCCTGTAATCAATGTTTCTCAAAAAATGGATACAGGTATGTTTGTGCTTGTAAAAACATCTAACCCAAGCTCTGGTGAGCTACAGAACCTACAGCTAGAAAACGCAGAAACAATCTATCACCACATGGGCAACCTTTGCGAGCAGTGGGGTGAGGAGCTAATGGGTAAATATGGCTATTCAGGTGTTGGTGCAGTAGTAGGTGCTACATATCCAGAACAGCTTACAGAGCTAAGAAAGGCTTTACCACACACATTCTTCCTAGTACCTGGTTATGGTGCACAAGGTGGTACAGCAGAAGATATTGCAGGTGCATTTGATGAAAACGGTCTTGGTGCAATAGTAAACTCATCAAGAGGTATTATGTGTGCTTGGCAGAAGGAAGAAAACTGCAAGCCAGAGGATTACGCACAGGCTGCAAGAAGAGAAGCAGAGAAGATGAAGAAGCTTCTTACAGATGTTACAGGAGAAATTAAGCTACCATAATATATGGTAATTCAACAATACCAAAGCCACAGCATTTTAGCTGTGGCTTTTTTACAGAAAGGTGCTTTTATGAATACAACCATTTTATTGCCAAAAGAAGTAGAATATATAATAGATACCTTTTATAATGCAGGCTATAAGGCTTATGCAGTGGGTGGCTGTGTGCGAGATTCTTTAATGAATAAACAGCCCTACGATTGGGATATATGCACAAATGCACTACCACAGACAGTAAAACAGCTTTTTACAGCACATAATGTCATCGAAACAGGCATAAAACACGGCACAGTAACACTTGTTATAGATAAAACACCATACGAAATAACTACATTTAGAAAAGAAACAACCTACTCAGACAACAGACACCCCGATTCTGTAGCCTTTGTAACATCGCTAGAAGATGATTTATCAAGACGAGATTTTACAGTAAATGCTATGGCTTATAATCATTATGACGGACTAATAGATTTATTCAATGGTAGGGTAGACCTTGCCAATAAAATAATAAGGGCAGTAGGTAACCCAGATAAAAGATTTAACGAGGACGCTCTAAGAATTTTAAGAGCACTACGCTTTGCCTCAACTCTAGAATTTACTATAGAGGCAGAAACCAAAAAGGCAATACAAAAAAATAAACAGCTTTTAAATAATATAGCCAAAGAAAGAATATGGGCAGAATTTAAAAAGCTGATGTTGGGTGCTGGCTGTGTGGAAATTTTAAGACAGTTTGCAGATGTGATTGCAGTTTTTATACCCGATATTACACCTATGATTGGATTTAAGCAAAATCACCCTATGCACTGCTTTGATGTATGGGAGCACACCCTACACGCCCTTGATAACGCACACGCAGATTTATTATTGCGTTTAAGTGTTTTATTCCATGATATAGGCAAGCCGAAAACTCATTTTACTGACGAAAAAGGGATTTCACATTTTTATGGACATAACAATGTGAGTAAGGATATTGCATTAAATACATTATCAGTATTAAAAGTAGAAAATAAGCTAAAAAATGATGTTGTTACATTAGTTGATTTTCATGACAGAATTATTACCCCTTCAACTAAATCAGTTAAACGAACTATCTATAAAATAGGCTCAGAAAGACTATTTAAGCTATTGCTACAGGTAAAGCTTTGCGACATAAAGGCACAAACGCCTTTAATTGTTAATGAGCGAGTTGAGGAGATTAACAATATAAGTAATATATTTAACAAATTACAAAACGATAACAAGCTTGTAACCACTGTTAAAGAACTTAATATAAACGGAAATGATATAATTTTACTTGGTGTAAAAAGTGGTAAAAACATTGGTAAAATATTGAATAAATTACTTGCTATGGTTATCGATAATAAGCTCGAAAACAACCACGATGAACTCCTTAAAATGGCTGAAATACTGAAAAATTCTGATATTACAGCTGAGTAAGCTTGTAATCAAATTCAGAAAAGTGTAGTAAATAAATACAAAAACATTATATAAATAATTAAATTGTTGTTTAATATAGTGTAAGAAAATCGGCTAAAAATTTGTGCAAATTTACACAAAAAGCTAAAGAGTTTTTTACACTAACTTGTTTATATCGTTAATAAAATCTATAGAAAAAGCACTTAATAATATAATAGTACCATTATATCAGAGTGTTTCTAAACTTTACAAAGTTGTAACTTTATTGTAAAATACCCAATGTTCTTTGAAACTTAATCTTATTAACGCTAAATGCTATCGTTTAAATAGACATTGGTGTTAGGAATAAAGGAGTGAACATAGAGTTACAAATCTAACTCTGATATAATTATGAAACTAACTAAAAAGCTTATTTCAATTGCACTTACTGCAATAATGACTGCAAGCACAATTCCTGCTACTGTTTTACAGGTATCTGCTGCAGAAACAGAAATTTTACAGTCAGAAGCAATTCTATTAACAGAAGAATCAGAAAAAACAAAGGAATCAGAAAAAACTGAAGAGTACGAAGTTGCAACAGCTTGCGAGCTTGCTACAGAGTCTCAGCTTCCAACAGAGTGTCAGACAGAAAAGCAGATGTCTAGAACCATTGAAGTACCTACAGAGGCACAAACAGAACAGTCAAAAGCAACAATTGCAGTTTCTAAGTCAAGCCTTACTATGGGTGTAAATGAAGTAGTAGTAATAAAGGCTTCAATTTATAACACAAACGGTGTACCACATTCAGTAAAGTGGACATCATCAGACAGTAGCGTACTTAAGGTAAGTAATGGTAAGCTTACAGCACTAAAGTCTGGTAGCGTAGTGGTTACAGCAAAACTTAAAAATGGTAATTCTGCTAATTGCTATGTAACAGTTAAAAATGCACCAACAGCAGTGTCTTTAAACAAAACAAATATTACACTCGGTGTTGGCGAGCAATTTGACCTTAACAGCAAGCTACCAAATGGCTGTGCTGCTTATAGCATTCAGTACACAACAAATAAGCGTTCTGTTGCCGATGTAAAAGCATCAGGTGGTCTTATTACAGCAAAAGCAGTTGGTACAGCTGTAATCACAGCAACAACATATAATGGTAAAACAGTAACTTGTAATGTAACAGTTAAAAACGCACCAACATCAATTACACTTAACAAAACAAGTCTTACACTTGGTGTGGGAGAAACTTACGACCTAAATAGTAAAATCCCAGCTGGTACAGCTGCATATAGTATTCTTTATTCATCAAATAACAGCGATGTAGCTACAGCTAAGGCATCAGGTGGTCTTGTTACAGCTAATAAGGTTGGTACAGCAGTTGTTACAGCAAGAGCATATAATGGTATGATGGTAACTTGTAAAATTACAGTTAAAAACGCACCAACATCAGTTAAGCTTAATAAAAGCTCAATCTCACTTGCTGAGGGTAAAAGCTTTGACCTTAATACTTCACTAAATGCAAATACAGCTTCTCATACAATTAAGTATACATCTAGCAATAGTAAGGTTGCTACAGTTAAATCAGCTGGTGGTCTTGTAACACCAGTTGCTGAGGGTACAACAACAATTACTGCTACAACATACAATGGCAAAACTGCAAAATGTACAGTAAAGGTAACAAAGGGCTATACAGAGGACGATTTGTTCTGTCTTGCAGCTGTTATCTGGCAAGAAGCAGGTTCAACATATTGTAGTGACAACCTACAGCTTATGGTTGGTAATGTAGTGCTTAACAGAGTTAAGTCAAACCAGTTCCCTAATTCAATTAGAGGCGTAATTACAAGCAAATATGCTTATGGTACAATGTATTGGAATGGTGTTTCAATTCCAAATGCAACAGACCCAATTACAAAATCAGCAATTCAAAGATGCTATGCAAACGCAGAAAAGCTACTTGATGGTTATAGAATATTACCTGATAATGTAGTATTCCAAGCAGGCTTTGTACAGGGCTCTGGTGTATACGCAGTAGAAAGTGGACAGTATTTCTGTTATATGTAATCACTGTAAATAAATTAAACAGCTATATTTAACCTCGAAGATTTTACTCTTCGGGGTTTTTCTTTTGGAATAATAGAAATTTTGCAAAACACTCCAATTTACATAATTAAAAATAAATGCTATAATAAGTGGAAAAAAATAGCAAAATTAAGGAGAGATTGTTTTGGATTGGCTTATTATGGCTGTGCTATCTGCAATTTTTGCAGGCTTAACAGCGATTTTAGCAAAATGTGGTATAAAGAAAACAGATTCTGATGTGGCAACAGCACTCAGAACAGCAGTAGTGTTGTTGTTTTCGTGTGTTATGGTATTTATTGTAGGTTCGTTTGGCACTATAAATCAAATAAGTGCAACATCGTTAATTTTTTTGATATTATCAGGATTGGCAACTGGTGCATCGTGGATATGCTATTTTAAAGCGTTGTCTATGGGTGATGTTAATAAGGTTGTTCCAATTGACAAGGCAAGCACAATCCTTACAGTTTTACTTGCAATAATCTTTTTTGGTGAAACAGAAAATTTAATTGTAAAGCTAATTGGTACATTGCTGTTAGCTGTGGGAATTTTCTTAATGATAGAGAAAAAGCAAACAGAAGAAAAGACAGAAAAGAAGTCGTGGCTTGTATACGCAGTTTTATCTGCTGTGTTTGCAGCACTTACATCTATTCTTGCAAAGGTAGGTGTTACCGATGTAGAGTCTAATTTAGGCACAACAATTCGTACAGTAGTTGTGCTTGTAATGGCGTGGGTTATTGTTTTTATACAAGGCAAGCAAAAACAGCTTAAAACGCTAGATAAAAAAGAGCTTGTTTTTATTTCTCTTTCGGGTATAGCTACGGGTGCGTCTTGGCTTTGTTATTACTATGCTATTCAAAACGGTGTAGTAAGCGTAGTAGTACCTATAGATAAAATGAGTATCTTGGTAGCTGTTATTTTCTCTTACTTTGTGTTTAAAGAAAAGCTTTCTAAAAAAGCTGTACTTGGATTATGCTTAATGCTTACAGGTACACTGTTAATGGCAATATTTAGTTGATGAAAAAATCCCTGTGCTTAATCGTTTGTAAGATTAGCACAGGGATTTGTGTTTATGATTATTTATATTTTTCAAGTCTTTTAGCTTGTCTTATGTCAGTACCTACAAAGCTCATAATTACATATTCTCCCAAAAGTCGAGAAATAAGTCTTTTAGAATAAGCATTCTCAAGCTCCTCATATTCTAAATTTGTACTTATTATAGTTGGCTTTTGGTGAATTAATCTGAAGTTAATGATATTGTAAATTTTATTTTTTGTAAAAGATGTGTGGAATTCAGAGCCTAAATCGTCAAGAATTAAAAGGTCACATTCCTTTAATGTTTCCTCCGAATCCTCGTCACCCTTTGCTTTACCAAAATGCTCTTTTTCAAGCTTTGCAAGTATCTCTGGTGTTGAGCAATAAATAACACCAAAGCCTTTTTCGATTACTGCTCTGCCAATAGCAAGAGAAAGGTGAGTTTTACCTAAGCCTGTGTTACCACGCATAAATATATTTCTTGCGTCTGGTGTAAAGGTTTCGGCATAGCTTTTGCAATACTCAAAATATTTACTCATACGCTCTCTGTCAGACATATTACTGTCATTTTGAGGTATGTCACTATAGTATTTTAGCTCAAAGGTTTCAAAGGTAGAAAGCTTAAACGGAGAAAGTTTGTTAAGGTTATTACACGCAATTTCCTTTACAAGCTGTTTATAGCAATCGCACATTTTGCCGTCTATGTTTCCAACATCCTCACATAAGCTACAATGGTATTTAGGCTCAAGGTCTTTTTCGTCTATATTCGCTTGGTTGTAAATTTCTTGTAGCTTTGCCTGTGTGGCAAGGTTTTCTTCTCTTAGTCTTTCAAGAGCTTCCTTTAGCTCCATACCACCCTTTAGCATAACCTTTGTTATCTTTGTAAGTGTAGAAGAAAGCTCCTTTTCGAGTTGCTCGGCATTAGGGTAGGCTTTAAAGAATTTTTGTTTTGCAATATCTGCGTTTTTAATTGCGTTGTTTCGTCTTTCTCTTATAATACTATTTGCTTCATCGTAAACTTTTTTATCATAGCCCATTGTAAAGCCTCCTTGTATTATTCAAATATATCAAAGTCTTTAAAGGCGTTTATATCATAAGATGTTTTGCCAGAATTAACATCTGATTTAGGTTTAGGGGTGCTAGTATTTGGTTTTGCAGAGTCTTTATTAAGCTTTTGCTTTGCAAGGTCGTGCTCTGTCATAATACCATCGGTATGCCATTTTTTGATAATACCATTTATGTAGCTCATGTTAAATTCGCCCTTGTTATTTACACAGGTTTCATAGGCTATTCTAATCATATCTTCACCATAACCCCATTTGTTAACCCAAAGGTCGGCAAATTCAACCTGCTTTTTAGTTGGTGTACCAGCGTTTTTAAGACCAAAGGCATTGCTTACAATAAACCAAGCTTCCTTGCTCATCATAATTTCACCAATTTTTTCCTCTGCCTTTTCAATTGTGTCAACACCAGCGTCACCCCAATCTCTGCCCAGTGTTTCAATGTACTTCATTTTAGTTTTATTCTCTGACTTTGCAAAGTACAAAATCATAGTGATTACCTCATAAGGCAATCCATCACTGTCGTGAAGCATAAGCAGGGTAGAGGAGTCATTATGTGTAAGAGGTCTGCCAAGTATAGCCTCGGTTTCTTGCAATAATATAGCATATCCATCATCAACAGAAATTCTCTGTGCTACAGTAATTGGGTCAGGCTTTTCTACTCTTGCAATAGTTCTGCTTGGTGGTGTATAGCTTTCCATATTATTTTTTATTACAGCTACCTTCTCATTAACATTACTTTGTGCTGGAGTATACTGCACAGGTGGTTGCTCGCTTACAATGCTTTCTGGCTCGTTAATTATTTGACTTTCGTTGTTACTGTCAGTATCGCTATCAACGCTAAACAAACCAACACTAACCCAAAACTCCATACAGTCCTTAACATCAATAGGGTTCATATTAAGAGCTGCTGCTATATCGTTAGCAGAGATTTTATCTCGTCTGCAAGTATTTCTAAGTAGCCACAAAAGCACCTTTAGCTGGGCAGCTCCAGCCAGCTTAATATATTTGTCTACAACATCAGCAGGTACAGCAAAAACATTGCTCCACGCACCTGCACCAGTTGAATAAAATTCCATAATTAACACACTCGTTTCTTTTTTACTACAGTTATTATCTGTTTTTTATTATAGCATGTTTATTTATCAATCTCAACTACATAAAAATAATTGATATGTTAAAACAAACATTATATGATGTAATGTTTGTTAACTAAAAAATTGGAAAAATATACCCAATTTAAAAAATCATTATTTTTTATCCAAAAGCATAATATTGTAAAAAGGGGAGATAGAATATGAAACTTCTAACAAAGCTTGCATTGTATACAACAGCATTAATAGCATTTACACTTACATCTTGTACAGCAGTGACAGAGCCCTCTAAGCCTGCTACAAGCTTTACTGCAAAAGTAACCTGTGATAATCAAAGCTATACAGTATCACATAGTGGTAGCTCTCTTACAACTATAACCTACCACACACCACAAGAGCTAAACGGTCTTACTTATTCCTATAAAAATAATGCTTTGTCTATAGATTACAATAACCTTACATACACCCCGTCAACAAGTCTACCGTTAGATAATACAGCTAGCGAAATTTTTAACGCACTTTCACAAATTAATAATCCTAACACATATTTAAAGGCTACCACTAATTCCACAGCAACATATACAACACCTAAGGCAGATATTATATGTGACCTTACAACAGGAGAAATACAGCAAATAATCATAAAAAGCAGCTCTAATATATATAGTTTTCAACATCAAAATTAAATTTTCTAAAATCGACAAAAAACTGGCTGAAAATTCGTCAAGTATACCATTCGTCATAATGCCTAAAAAGTTTTACTTATATTGAAAGATAGAAAAATTTGGTGTATAATTGTATCGTTAATAACTATGAGTAAGTATACCCTTTTTTAATAAGGTTCTATATTATTAGAGGGCTTGGGAGGTCAGGAGGCTTACACCTTTATAACAGGTAAACTTCCTCATATTAACAGTTATTATTAATAAATTAGGAGGTTAAAAATTATGAAAGCAAAAACTTTAAAGCGTATGTCAAAACGCTTTATTTCCTCATTGCTGTCAGTGTTGATGGTAGTATCGCTGTTCACTGTATGTGCTGTTGGTTCTAGTATTACAGCTGGTGCTTACAATTTGAGCTCGAATATTACAGTTAATGTTGATATAAGCAATACTGGTTGGTCACAGGTATATTTTTACATGGGATACAATGGTGGAATTTATAAGGAAAAAATGAATGCAGGCACAAATGGTAAGTATTCACTTACAGTTAACAAAAATACTTATAACACCACTGTTGGTAAAACTGATGGTTATTATGAAGGCTTTTTCTTTGCTGACGGTGATTATAGCGTAGGCACAGATTTTCATAAGGCTTATCATGATATAATTGGCGACACAAGCAGATCGTTAGATGGTTCTGGTAACGAAAGCTATTATAAAGAAACACTATTATCTAGTGAATACACAGTAACAACAAAAGTTATCAACAAAACAATGACAGCTGACATTTCAGACACAGGTACTGATGGCTCTATATGGTCAAATGTATACCTTTATGTTGGTCACACATCAGGTGTAGTTGTTTATCCAATGACAGAAGATGCAGACGGCAATTATGTAGCAACTATTGGTGATGAAGCTTTTGAGGGCTATTTCTTAGCAGAAACAGATATATCACCAACTGGTACTCTAGATGAGGCTTATGCTGCTATTGCAACAACAAGTAAATCATTAAGCTCAAGTGGTGCGCTACGACCAGCTAGTGGTAGTGAAATACCAACTGATGTTTTTGAGGTAAAAATATCAGATTACCTTTCTGTAGCTACAAGTTATCTTGACGCAACAATGTTCAACTACAGAACTAACAACCAAACTACAAGTACAAGTGATGGTAAAAACCCATTAAGTACAAATCTATTTGATATGTACGAGGTTGATACTCACAATGGTATGGCTGACAATGTAAAGAATGGTAAAATGTATTCAAATTACAATGATGCCGTATCAACTTACTTTCAGAATAGCACACCTACTCCAGCTGGTTCAAACTTTATACCACTATATGTAGGTAACTTCCATGACTTGTCATCTAATACTAGTTATCCAAAGGGTTTGTACCATTGGGTATTAGTAGCAAATGGTGCTAACAGAAAGGGTAGTGATGGTGGTTCCAACATTCACTCATCTGCACAGGGTTTGGTTGATGCAAAGCTAAGTAATATGACAGATCTTAAAAAGGGTGTTCCTCATCAGTATGGTATTGAGCTACCACAGTTTAGTGATAAATTTACAGAAGATAACCCAACATTACAGTCAAAGTATTCAAACCTAAAGTTCGAGGTTACTGCAAAGAAAAAGATGAATGGTAATGTTTGGTATTCTTATAATTCATCAACAGACTATAACCGTTCACTTGAATTAACTACAAGTAGAGCCAATGATATTAATGGCTATATAAAAAATAATAACAAGAATGTTCACGGTTATACAAATGAGTCCTATGGAACAGGTTCAAATGGTTATTTCCCATTTAACCCTTCACAGCCTTCAACTAAAAATGACCTTATCAATGGTCACGGTACAAGATTCGACCTTGAATTCGTAATGCCTAATAGAAATGGTAAGGTAAATAACGAAGCACTACAGTTCTCATTTAGTGGTGACGATGACCTTTGGGTATTTATTGATGGTCATCTTGCATTAGATCTTGGTGGTTCTCACTCAGAGGCTAAAGGTAGTATCAACCTGGCTACACGTGAGTCAACAATCACAACAGGTACATATACTATTGATTATGCCAATATGTCTCAATCAGATAGAGAAAGCAACGCAATTTCTTACGATTCTGGTACACAAGTTCAGCCATTCAGTGATGACTTGAACACAGCTCTTAACGATACAACAAAAGAGCATACAATGTCTATCTTCTATATGGAGCGTGGTCAGTATAACTCTAACCTAAAGTTTGAATTTATGCTACCACAGACTGACGCATTAACAATTGAGCAAAAAATTGACACAGAAAATGTTAACGCAGGCTTAGTAAAAGAAACTCTAAACACAGCAGACCTAGATGTATTCGAGGTTGTTCTACAGTCAGATTCTCCTTCTGTTACTGAAGCTGAAGGTAACCCAACAGCCGAAATCCCTGTTGTTGAAGACTTTAAAAGAGTTGATGCAGAAGGTGCATATTCACTACTTCAAAAGGGTGCAGGTCTAACAGACGATGCTAAGGGTGACCGTTTCATAAATTCAAGCACTACTGGTGGATACTCAACTGCAAAGGGTACTACATTTGTATGGGCAGACACAAACAAGAGTGCAGATGGCTCTCTTGCTAGTGTAGGTACAGGTACAGGTCGTGTTGGTGAAAATGGTGGAGTAGATCTACTTTACAACCAGTCAGCAACATTTAATGACCAGTTTACATTAGGAAGTAATATTAAACTTGACGCTTCAGATAATTTAAAAACATTTGCTATCGGTCAAGCTAGTGAAACTGCTCCTCCAGGTGTTCTAGCATCAGACAGAACAGTTAGTGAGTATTACACTCAATCAACACCAACTATTCGTGATGAGCATAATACCGAAATTGCACTTGATGAAAACAACAGCTTTAAGTTTGGTGCAATCGAAGACGCTAACGCTAAGATTACAGCAATCTATACAAACACTGTAAAAACAGGTGATGTAAAGTTTAAAAAGAATATTATAGACGGAACAGATCCTGGCAGTACAAAATTCTACTTTGATGTTGAATTTTCAAATATCTTTGGTGGTACTTCTGAAGGCTTTGATACCTACGCTATAGAGTATTCAATTATTGATGCTAATGGTGTTGAATCAAGCACAACTAACACATACGATCCTAATACTGGCATTGCACTAAGTGCAAACGAAACTGCTGTAATCAGAGGTATCCCTGTTGGTACATCATATCGTATTACAGAAACTAGCGTAAGTAATAACCAAAAATATTATGTTGGTAGTGTTACAAACGCTGGTAGTACACAAGGTGCTATATTGAATGACTCAATAATAGAGATAACAGGTGGCGTTGAGGCAACAGTTGGTACAACAGTAACAGGCGATGCTAATGTTACAGATCTTTCTTTCAACAATACATCAGAAACAACAACTGTTGTATACAGATTCTATGACAGAAGGGTAGTTTCAGGTCTGGTTACAGATCTTGAAGATCACTATACATACTTTACAAGAGAATTGCCAGGTAATCTAACAGTGGCTGACAAGGACAAAATAATAAGATATTCTCCTACAATCAAAAACCCTCTGAAAGAGTATGCAATAGAAGAAAATAATATCCTAACAAAAACACTAGATCAAGATACAGATTTTGCAGACCCAGATGGCGATAATAGTGACGGTAAGGATGATGATAAGTATCCAGCAGGCGTTACAGCTGGTAAAACAGTTCTTCTTGCTACTTACACTCCAACAGACAGATTGTATACTGTAGAGTATACCTGTAGAGATGCGAGTGGTAAGCTTGTAACAGGTACAGTAGCTCCAAAAGATCCTAGCGACCCAGATAAGAAACTAAAGGGCTATCCATTCAATGGTTTGGTAGAATTAGATGAATTGACAACTGCTAAATCATATACAGATGATCAGAACAATGTACATGAGTTTAGATATTGGGCTAAGGTGCTTAACCAGGGTAGTGGAGCTGAAAGTAGCTATGTTCCTGTATCTACAAACTACAACTACTCTTATCGTGTAACAGAAAACACAGTATTAAAGGCTGTTTATTCTGGCGAAGAAGGTTTTGTACAGCTAGATCCACCAAAATCTGTAGACAGTGCTGCATATAATGTTGGTGGCGATGAATCAGGCTATGACGCTTCAATCACTCAAAGATTCTACGATTCTTACACAAAGACTACTTCTACTGGTGCAACTCAAAACCGTACTCGTATCAATATAGGCTTTATTTCTGTAGGTTCAGAGGATACTGACCGAAACATTAAGTACGTAGGCTATCTACTTATTAAAAATAAGGGTGGCTATGCTAAAGATAATGTCTTCTCAGAAGAAAACATTCTAAAACAAATTAAAGAAGCTAATGGCAGTCTAACTCAGATTGTTGGCGATGATGGTAAAACATATGATGTTCAGCTAAGATATTACGCTATAGAAAATCATATGACTTACGAACCTAAAACTGATGAAAACGGCAATGTTGAGTGGACTCCTTCTGAGTATATTCAGAATACAACTGGTATAACTCTAACAAACAAAAACAGAGTTAACTTTGTATTCGATCTAAATAATACAGCTGCTTCACAGGCAAACTATTTCACTTGCTATACACTAATGGCAAGAGAAGACAAAGAGTATAATGCTGACGGTACAGTTGTTATGGAAGATGGAGAAGCAAAGACTAAGCTATACAACTATGTTTCAAATACTCCTGCATACTTCAACCTGACAGAGGCTGAGCCATTTATTCAGGATACAACATCAAGTGATAATGCTCACTCTATAGTAGTATATACTAAGAACCAAGATGGTGAAGATGATAAAAAAGCTGGTTTAGTTACTACTTCTAAATCAACTGTTAAAGACAGACAGAAGCTAGTAATTACAGTAAAACCAACTTCATATAATGTTAACGACGTTCCTATGCAGAGTACACTAACATCATTAAAGATTGGTAAGATTGTAATTACACAAGACCAGTTTGCTTCATACGGAATATCTCCAACAGGTGAGTCAAAGTATGCTATCGTATTTGATAGTGCAACTCATCTACCAGAAAACACAAAGGCACTAGAGATTACTGCTACATTTAATGTAGTAGAGAATAAAAAGGATGTTCTTGTAAATACATCAACAGTAAACTGCACAAATGGTACAATCCTTGTAAGTGCAGATGGTACAAACTATGGTGCTACTGCAATAGTAGAAAAGGGTAAGAATTTCTTTGTTAAGGCTGTTCCAGTAGATGGCTATAGACTAAAGAGCTGGAGCGACACTAGTAAGTCAGGTGAAATAATCGAGCTTACAGTTGACGCTAACGGTTTGTATTCAATTCCAACTCCTACATTTGAAGTTATTCCAGCTACTCCTCAGCATACTCTAACTGTAAAGGCTTCTGAGGGTGGTACTGTTACTTGCACATACGGTAACACAACAAAGAATGTAGCTGCAGGTGATAGTCTACCAATAACAGTAGATGAAAACACAGTAGTAACTCTAACAGCTAATCCAACTGATGGATATAATTTCACAGGTTGGTCAGATGGAGAAACAGATAGCACATATGCTTATACTGTAACATCAACTACTGAAATTACCGCAAACTTTGCAGTAGATGATAAGCTAACATTCTACTTGAAGACCAACAGTGATTGGGAAAAAGATGGTGCTAGATTTGCACTCCATATGTTCAAAAGTGGAGTTAGTGAAAAAGTATGGGTAAGTATGAATAAAGTAACTGTAAATGGTGTAGAGTATTATAGTGCACAAGTAGACAAAACATACAAAGAGTGGACTATCATATTCTGTAGAATGAATCCTGCTACAAGCGAAAATAATTGGGATAATAAGTGGAACCAAACCGGTGATCTTTCTTACAGTGATAGAAAAGATAACAACTGCTTTACACTGGAGTCTGGTTCATGGAGTAACGGCTCTTGGTCAACTATAAATCCATAATTTAACAACTAATTTTACATCACACACCCACATTTGTGGGTGGTGGTGTAAATAATTAAAGTAAATTATGAAAAACACTTGACAAATTTTTTTATTAGTTATATCATTATTTAAGTTGTTATATATGGAGGTTATTAGTATGAAAGAATACATTAAACCAGAGATAGAATTACTGAAATATTCTTTTCTAAATACAATCGCTGAAGATTCAATTGAATATCAAGCACCAGAAAATCCAGATCCAGACCATTTTGGTGAAGATAACGATCTAGATGGTTGGGGCGATAATTAAGTTATATTTGCAGATTATTTCTGTTTAAAGCTAATTTCAGTTAATCTAATGATAGGCATAAGCTTAGGCTTATGCCTATTTTCTTTTTATAGAAATTATTCAATCTCTCTGTTATATACAAAAAAATTATAATATTATGTTAAATATATAGAAAAAATTCTAATTGATTGACTTTTTATGGTAGATGTGATATATATATTTCATACACAAACAATTATTATTTTACGACT
>JAZSEI010000117.1:0-87996 GCA_045531635.1 Acutalibacteraceae bacterium | reverse complement strand
TCTTGAGGCAGGCAAATACTCATTTAGAATTGATGACTTTGGTGTTACATACTGCTGTGGTATTACAATCGTAGAGGGTAAATCTAATGTTCCATACAGCACAAAGTATACAGCTGCTACAATATTTGATGCAAAGGGTGGGACATACAGCTTTACATACAATAAGGGTAATAATCAGTTAACGATTTATAAAGTTAGTTAATTTGTTAAAATGATGTTATCGAAAAAATTACAGGCTCTCCTCGGTTTTGAGGAGAGCCTGATTTATTTAGTATAATACTAAACTCTATTAAAAAGTAGACTTCTTTACGGCATATTTTGTACCAAACTTCATACTGCGTCCTCGGAAGGCGACAGCCTTCCTGTGGGTCAGTATTCGTTTGGCACAAAATCTGCTCGCAAATCTGTGTCCACTTTTTATCAGAGTTTAGTATAAAAAAACACCTGAAATATATTTTTCTGATTGGTATATTTGCAAAAAAGTATTATAAGTTTTAGAAATAACCAAAAATTATTGAAGAAAACAAGCTTTTGTAGTATAATCTAGACAGTGGATTAGGCTTTTTGCCTTTTTATCAAATTTAAGAGGGAGGAGAAAATTAATGAGAAAAATTGTAAGTATAGTACTTACTGTTATATTAGTAGTAGCTATGTGTTGCGTGGGGATTTCTGTATCTGCTATTACAGATAAAGCTACAATTCATGTGTATGATTTCTATGGAGCTATTTTAAACAATAAAGATGCCAGTACACATCCGGAGTTAGCTGATAAAGGCGTACAGCGTGATACCTATACTTTTGATGTAGGCGATGTAGTGAATATTGAGGTATCGTATTATTCAGAAGTGCACGAAATGGCAGGTTCGGCGTTGGGTGAAATTTATGTGAATCAAACTTCAATTGATCCAACATCAAAAGATGCGTTTAAGCTTTCTACAGACGGAATAGTTGATACTGTTAAATTTTCTGATATCTACTATACAAGTGATGAAAGTGACGAGCTAAAGACAGACGGAGTATACTATAGCCTTTTAGGTAATGGTTCTATGTGTAATCCCCAAAAGGCTCTTGAGAAATACGACGAGGGTTGGAATTCAGAAAATGACGCCTATAAAGATAGATGTTCATATCTGATTCTATCACCTAGCGAGAAGGGTTATTCAGTTGCAACACCTAACAAGGTAATCAAAGGAATAACAATGGTTGTAACAGAGGCCAGCGAGTCATATTTGTATACAGCTTTGAATGGTATAGTAAATCCAGATATTACAATCTCTGATGGTGGTATAGGTGAGGAGATGATAGTTACTACCACACTGAAAAAGGTTGGTCATGTTGATATAGAGCAACTGACAGAGCCAGCAACAAAGCCAGCAACAGAGCCAGTAACAGAGATTGTTACAGAGGCACCAACACTAGCTCCAACCGAGGCTTTAACACAAGCTTCTACTGAGTTAACAACCAAGCCAGCAACTGAACCAGTTACAGCGTTGATTAAAGAGCCAGTAACAGAAACAGTGGTAGATAAATCAAAAAAGCATACCTATACAGTAGTAGGCATACATAGTCTATGTGATGTAAATTGGGATCCAACATATTTAAACAACGATATGATTGATTTGGGGAACGGAGTATATCAAAAGGTTTATACAGATGTTATAGCAGGTGATATTGAGTTTAAGGTTGCAGAAGATTACTCTTGGGAAAACAGCTTTGGTACAAAGGGTAATGCAATAGGTTCACCAAACTGTATGGATACAGTTCTACATAATGATGCAATAGTTGAAATTAATTTTGAAACAAAGACTGGTATTGTTTCATGGACAATTGATTACCCAAATCTTCCAACAGAGGCAACAACAGAATCAAAAACTGAACTGAAAAAAGAGCTAAAGACAAAACCAGCTAAAGCCAAGGTTACCGAGCCAGTAACAGAACCTGTTACTAAACCAATCACAGAACCAATATCAGAACAAGTAACAGAGCCTATTACAAATTCAACTGAGCCAGTTGTACCAGATTGTACATACACAGTAGCAGGTACACCTAACCTATGTGGTTCAAACTGGGATTCAGCAGATGCAAACAATGATATGATAGATATTGGCGATGGTTTATTCCAAAAGGTTTATACAGGCGTTAACGCAGGAGATATTGAATTTAAGATAGTAGAAAATTATTCATGGGATAACAGCTTTGGTCTAGAGGGTAATGCGTTAGGTTCGCTTAACTGCGTAGATGAGGTTCTATTTGATGATGCAACAGTAACAATCAGTTTTGATATAGCAACTGGTTTGGTAACATGGGATATTACTTATCCAGATATTCCAACAGAACCAAGTACAGAGATAGTTACAGAGTTGATGACAGCCTTAGTAACTGAGTTAGTAACAGAGCCAGTAACAGAGTTGGTTACAGAGGCAGTGACAGAATTAGCTACAGAACTAATTACAGAAGCTGTAACTGATGTTGCTATAGATGAGCCAATTAAGCCAACAAGTGCAACAAATCCAAAGAATTCAACAAAAGCTACTACAGCTATACAGTCACCTACAAATGCTACAGAAAATTCAACTAATCCAAACCAAACAACACTAAGTAAGGTTGCTACAGGCGATGCTTCATCTGTTACAATACTATTAGGTGTATTATTGATTACTTCAGGTGCAGTTGTAATATTAAGAAAAAGATTACTTCAAAATATTTAAGTAGTAACAGTGTTTTTTCTAATGTATGTTTTTGCTCAGCCACTCTTTTGAGTGGCTGATTTTTTGGTTGCTTTTAAGTAGGGGAGAGCTAATCCTATTTAAACAAGGGATAATCTATTCACTATTTAAACAGGTATTAATATAAGTGGAAGATAAAAGTTTTAGAAAAATAAAACCTCCTAGTATTATAGAACTGTGTTTAGTAACACATAATCTAAAATACAAGGAGGTTTTTCATAATGAAAATAATAAGCCGTTTGATTATGACTTATGTTTAAATTTTCTAGTTATGATTAGCTGAGAATAAATATTATTAATCATCACAAGCTTCATATTCTTCGCTGTCATCATATTCTTCGTAATTATCATAATCGTCAAAATCATCATCTTCTGGCTCTGGAACTTTTTTATCTAAAATTGTAGGGTCTTTTTCCCAAGCCTCAATAAAGCTTTTAGTATTGGCTGTTAATGATTTATCCATTTTATAAAAGAATAGGGCAATAAGAAATTCAACCACTGATAAAATAATTATAAACATTACCATATCAAATAGAGTATCAAAATCTACTAGTAAGCACGCTATCAATGTTATTATAGGGTAAACCAAATACGATAACTTGTTGTTTATTGATGGTTTCACCATTTTTCTGTACTTCTCTATAAACTCTTCAGGGGTTTGGGGTGCTTTGCCCTTTTTAATACGCTTTTCGTTCTCTTTGTGAAATTCATTTATAACTATTCTGTTATACTCAGTCTGTGTTTGGTCATCGTTGTCAAAGATTGAGGTTTTAACCTTATCTTTCTTAGCTATAAATCTATAATACACAGCAAGATAAATACCACATAAAGCAACTACAATAAGTGTTGGCAAATTAATTGGTGGAATAAAAATCATAGCAAGTGCATATCCTGTTATCGCTAATGTGAACGACATAACATAAAAGCCTATTCTTTGCTTTTTAGTTGGTATTTTCTTAAAGCGATGTATTATAGCTATAACTCCTCTGTTAAGGGAAAACGAAAACACATCCATAAGTATAAGTCCTAATGCATACTTGCTCATATCATCGTTGTTACTTGAAAATAGCGACACATCTGAACCAGTCATAATATCGCCTAATATTATTGCAATATCAAAGCCAGCTAAAACAAAAACAAACCATACCACATCCTTAATTGTTTTTGCTAACGC
Organism: Acutalibacteraceae bacterium; assembly: GCA_045531635.1. Taxonomy (GTDB): domain Bacteria; phylum Bacillota; class Clostridia; order Oscillospirales; family Acutalibacteraceae; genus CAG-964. Next base: position 84,096 of record JAZSEI010000117.1, on the reverse strand, counting down.
TTTTAGTCTGCTTTTAATATCTATATCTGAGCAAAACTCCTTACAAAACCATGCAACGTTTGAGCCTACTATCTTCTTAACACTTTTTCCGGACTCCTGTGCGTTAATAAACATATCTAAAAGCTCGCTTAAATGCTCTTCTCTTGAATCGTCATCAATTCCAGCTGTATTGCAATAAAATTCAATTTCCTTAAATGTATCGGCATATTCTCCCTTGAGCTTATGCGTATATAAAACATAACTATTTTCCATTTCTTAATCCTCATTTCCTAAAAGCTTCATGGCTTTTTTTGTTATTTCGTAATAACTTTTTTTAAACACCTCAAAAAAAGCTGTGCCATCCTCTGTTGCTGAATAATATTTTCGCACAGGACCAAATGGCGACTTTGCCTTTCTGCAAGATATATAACCCTTTTTCTCTAATCTTGTAAGTACGGGGTAAAGCGTACCCTCTTGAATAGAATCAAATCCACTTTCATCAAGCTGCGTTAAAATTTCGTACCCATAGGTTTCTCCCTTTACGATAATTGCCAACACACAACCCTCTAACACTCCTTTTAATAGTTGCGATTCCTCCAGAATAATTCCTCCTTTCTAGCTACTATGTATAGCATAATAGCACAGCTACTTTGTTTTGTCAAGTAGCTGTGCTATTATTTTTTCTTTCTATTTTTATTATGAATTAAAACATCAAATACTAATATTTATTTGCATAAAAAGCAGAACCAGAGGTGTTTAGAAATGCCTCTGGTTCTGCTTTTTATAGATTTTTATAATTGTTATTTATTTTTAGCTGATTTCTTTTTGCAAATGATTACTATAACTGCACCAACTACCACTACGGCCACTACAGCTATTGCTACTGGAACAATAATATTGTTGTTACCGGTTTTTTCATCTTCTTTACTTGTTGTGGTAGTTTTCTTTGTAGTTGCTGGTTCAACCTTAGTTGGTTTTTCTGTTTCTTCTGTTTCTTCATATACTTCTTCATCCTGAACAAGGTCACTGTCATTTTCAGCGAACATATCCTCGCTGTAGTAATGGAATTTAGATCTTACTTTATGTATTTTGTCAGCTGTTATAGTAAATGAACCTGCAGGAGCAATAAAATAATATCCTGACATATTACATTTTACAACATAGCTTCCGTTAACATATTCTGCGTCAAGTGCTGGATAAGCCTTATCCATAAATGCTGTATATTTTTGTGCCAGAACTTCATTTGACTCAGTCATATTTACAAGGTTCATTCCAAGAATATCAGCCTCGTAGGTATCTTCATCTGACAAAGATGCACAAGTGTTGATACATCTTACCTCGTAGCCCTCAGTAGCATATGGTAGTGTAACAGTCATTTCATCTTGTACATAAGCGTCTTTCATATTTTTTGCAAGGAAAACACCATAGCCGTCAAACTCTCCTAAAGAAGCAAAAGGTTCTTCTGTAAAGCCAAGGTCAGCTTCTGTGAATGCGTCGTACATATCTCTTACATTATACGCAACAAGTGAACTGCCTGTTTCTAGCATACCAGACACACTTACGCCTGTTGTTTCGTCAGTTAGTGTTTGTTGCTCAAATGAACTGAAGCCGTTAACAGCAGGAGCGTCGCAGATATAATATGTACCCCAACCTGGCTCCATACGTAGCTTATAGCTACCGTCTACATACTCAGCCTCTACCTTAGCAGGTCCTGAAGACTCATAGCCTTCAAAAAGTACACTGCAATTCTCTTTTTCGCAAGGTAGATAAACATTAATTGGAACATTGTAATAATCTACCAATTCTCCATTATCGTCAAGCACATCAACCACGTATCTTTTTTCGTAAAAGCCATATGGTTTGTCCATATCTATACCATTTTCAACCAGAACATTGTTTATGGTCATAGCGTCACTTTCAAATTTAACGCCTGTTTCTTCGTGAACATAGGTGCTTACGGTACCAGTGGTGGTAGCACCACTTATCTCTATAGTTATCTCTGCTGCAGACATACTTACAGCTGATACACTGCCTACTAGGATAGTAGCCATAATAATTGCCACTGTTTTGTTTACTAATTTCTTCATCTTCAAATTCCCTCCGAATACTAAATATTCATTAAAGTAGTCCTAATTAATACTAAACACTTTTAAATTAATTATCTTTAATATTGTATTTTTAATTTATCAAAATTGTTATGATTACTATTATTTTTTAGCTGATTTCTTTTTACAGATTAATACTACAGTTGTACCGATTACTACAAGCACTACTGCACCAGCTATTACTGTCACAATAATATTTTTGTCGTTATCTGTGCTTTTACTGTTATCGCTTTTTGATTCAGTAGCTTTCTTTGTAGTTATTGGTTGAACCTTAGTTGCTTCCTTAGAATCATCTGTACTCGTATCGTTGCTTTCTACACTTAAACTAGAACTTTCGCCATTATGACGCTTCTGATATGCAGCTCTGACTTTATTTATTTTATCAGCTGTTATAGTAAATGAGCCTTTAGGAGCAATAAAATAATATCCAGTAAGCTCACTCTTTACAACATAGCTTCCGTTAACATATTCAGCGTCAAGTGCTGGATATATGCTATCCATAAGTGCTGTATATCTTTCTGCAACCTCTTCAGCAGGTAATTCTGGTGTAGTTGTTAGTTGAAATCCAAGAATTTCAGCTTCACAGCCGTCTTTATCTGACATAGATATGCTATCGTTGATATATCTTACCTCGTAACCCTCATTAGCACATGGTAATGAAATAGTCAGCTCGCCCTGTGTAGACGCTGGTTTCATATTTCTAGAAAAGAAAACACCATAACCATCAAACTCATCAATCATGGCAAAGGGTTCTAGACAAAGGTCATAATTTTCTTCTTTGAAATTTTCGTACATATCTCTTACATCATATGCTACGAGGTTACTATTTGTTTCAATTACACCAGACACGCTTACACCTGTGTCTTCATCGGTTAAGGTTTGTTGTTCTAGTGTGCTATAGCTATTTATCAAAGGAGTATCACAAATATAATAATTGCCTGTATTTTCTACACGGAACTTATAGTAACCGTCTACATACTCTGCGTCAATCTGAACATACTCAAATGAATCATTGCCATGAAGTAGTACATAGCAATTCTCTTTTTCGCTAGGCAGATAAAGAGTAATAGGAACTTTATTAAAATCTATATATTCATCATCACTTTTTTTTATGTCGACAAAATAATAGTCTTCATAAAATCCGAATAAATCCTTATTAGCAAAATGACTGGTAACTGTAACGTTATCGCTTGTTATAGTCATAGCGTCACTTTCAAATTTAACACCTGTTTCTTCGTCGATATATGTGTTTGCTGTATCGGCTGTAACAACACCAGTTTTCTCTTCGTTTTTTTCTGTTGCAGATATACCTACAGCCGAGATACTTGCAATTAGCATAGCAGCTATAATAATTGCAGCTGCTTTTTTTATTAATTTTTTCATCATCAAAATTTCCTCCTGAATAATAAATATTCACTTAAAATAGAGTTGATTAAGGCAGATACTAATGTTTTCCAGCTCAATCAAAGTAGAGCAAATTATACTCTTTAGCACATATTTTGTCAATTAATAAAATGTTAAAACGATGAACATTTTGTTAATAATAAAATAAAAGTCAGTACAAGCATAAGCTTATACCGACTCTTATATTATACTTAAATTTTATAAAGCATATTTATTACATACTCTCTGGAGCAGTAATTTTTAGCATTGTAAGAACATTTTTGATAACAGTTTTTACTGCAATACATAGGTTAAGTCTTGCCTGTGTAAGGCTTTCATCTTCGCCCTTTACTCGGCAAGCATTGTAGAATTTGTGGAACAATGCAGCAAGCTGTAGCACATAACGAGTAACCTTAGTTGCGTCATAATCGCTTGCAGCAGAAATAATCTCGTTAGTGTAGTTAGCAATGTGAGTGATAAGCTCTCTTTCTTCATTTGTAGTAAGAAGAGCAAGCTCGTCGGCTGTACATTCTCTTGCTGTAATGCCGTCGTTCTCTAGTGCCTTAATAATACTGCAAATTCTTGCGTGTGCATACTGCACATAGTATACAGGGTTCTGAGAATCCTGCTTGATTGCAAGGTCAATGTCAAAATCCATTTGAGTATTAGCTTCACGAGTATTGAACAAGAATCTTGCAGCGTCTACAGAAACCTCTTCTATAAGAGTGCTTAAAGTAATTGCCTTACCTGAACGCTTAGATAGCTTGTAAACCTCTCCGTCCTTCATTAAACGAACCATTTGCATAATGATAATGTCAAGATTGTCAGGGTTTACACCAAGTGCAGCCATTGAAGCCTTAATTCTTGGAATATAACCGTGGTGGTCAGCACCAAGAATATCAATAGCTGTGTCATAGCCACGAGTAACAAGCTTGTTGTAGTGGTATGCAATATCTGGCACAAGGTATGTTGGAACACCGTTTGCACGCAATAGAACTCTGTCTTTATCGTCGCCAAAATCAGTTGTTTTAAACCACAAAGCACCCTCTTGCTCGTAGGTGTGGCCAGATTCCTTTAGCTTTTCGATAATATCCTTTACAGCACCACCGTTATGAAGTGAGCTTTCTAAGAACCAGTTATCATACTCTATTCTGTACTTCTGTAAATCCTTCTTTAGGTTTGCAATATTTATAGGCAAAGCATAGTCACAAAGTGCCTGCTTACGCTCCTCTGATGGTACATTAACATATTTATCGCCATAGATTTCGTTAAATGCAGTTGCGTGTGCTGTAATGTCTGCACCCTGATATGCGTCCTCTGGCATTTCTATAGTGCTGTCGTAAATCTGTAAATAACGAACTTCTAGTGATGTTTTGAACTTTTCAATCTGGTTACCAGCGTCGTTTACATAGAACTCTCTTTGTACATCATAGCCTGCTGTTTGAAGCACGCTTGCAAGACAGTCACCCAACGCACCACCACGAGCATTACCAATGTGCATAGGGCCTGTTGGATTTGCAGAAACGAACTCTACAAGGATTCTCTTACCTTTACCAAAATCACTTTTTCCATAATCGTCCTTTTCTTCAATAACAGCCTTAACAACATCTGAATAATAATTGCTGTTTAAGAAAAAGTTGATAAAGCCAGGGCCAGCAATCTCAAAACGGTCAATATATGTGTTTTCTAGTGATAGATTCTCTGTAATAGCCTGTGCAATATTTCTTGGTGAAGTTTTAAAAGCTCTTGCACATACCATAGCAGCGTTTGTTGCAAGGTCACCATTCTTTTTATCGGCTGGAATTTCTATTATAAAATCTGGTGTTTCTGCGTCTATTAAAGCACCAGATTCTTTTGCCTTTTCTATAGCCTGTGTAATAGCAAGCTTTAAAGTGTCTATAGATTGTTTTGTTATGTTTGCCATTTTATTGTACGCCCTTTCAGATTATAATTTTTACTAACATTAATTTTTACTAACATTAATTTTTTCTAACAGTTATTTTAAATGTGTTTTCACTTACAACAGATGTATCAAAATCAAGAGTATAAGCCACACTCATTTCGCCACCGTTTTCGTCTAATGCTACATCCATTTTATGTGTATAAACACCTATCATAAGCTCACCCATAGGTGTTGAATAGTGGCATTGATGTCTTTTACCAATTTCAAGTAAAAGCTGAGAGCCATAGTTTCCATCTCGTGTAATTGTAATAATATTATCAGCTATTTTTATAGTGGTGTTTTGAGCTACTAAAGGGTTTTCGTTGTCGTATTCAGTATATTTTATAAATTTATTACCAGTAGGTGCAACAGTATATTGACCAATGGTGGTAACATCAACATGGTCGCTGTCTTCACCCTCAATTTCTTGTGTGCCCAAAATTTCGATTAAATATTCATTTGGTTTCATATTTCACCCAACCTATATATTATTAAACTATATACAGTATTAAAATTGTGCAATGTTTATTTGGTGTACATCCTGATTAAATGCATCACCCAAAAAGAGATTTGCTATTTTACTAAAGCCATCTACATGGTCGCTTACATAAAATTCGCAATGGCCCTTTTCTGTTTGAGGGTTTTGTAGCATATTATCTTTAATAAGTTTTGCAGCATATCTTGCAGTTTCTTTGCCAGAATCAATCAAAGTTACATTTTCACCCACAACATCAGCTATTGCGTCTTTTAGAATAGGGTAGTGTGTGCAACCAAGAATTAATGTATCTACATCTTCGTCCATAAGAGGCTTTAGGTAACGCTCAACTACAGTTTTTACTACTATATCGTTTTTATCTATAAAGCCATTCTCTACCAATGGAACAAACAATGGGCAATCCTGCTGATAGACTTTTAAATGACTGTTAAACTCCTGAACAGCTTTTTTATAAGAACAACTGTTAACAGTTGCAGTTGTTCCAATAACGCCTATTTTGCCATTTACAGTTGCTTTAGCTGCTGCATAGGCTGTAGGGCGTACTACACCTGTATAAGGCAAGTGGAATTCATCACCCAAATTACCAGCTACAGAGCTTACTGTACCACAAGCTGCTATCAGAATTTTTATATCCTTGGATTGCAAAAATCTTGCGTCTTGTATAGCATATTTTGTAATTGTTTCTTTGCTTCGGTTACCATAAGGAACTCTGCCTGTATCGCCAAAATAGACTATATTTTCATTAGGTAGAAAGCTCATAAGCTCTTTAACAGCAGTAAGACCACCCAAGCCAGAGTCAAACACCCCTATTGCTGAACTATTAGACATACATATCAGCCTTTCGTTTATTTAATAAGTCTTATAATTATTCAATTATAGCAATGCTTATACAGCTATTACTATCTCATTTTAAATGCTTATTCTAAAACATTATTTTACCATAGACTACAGATTGGTGCAATGTATATTTTTTAAAAATATAGTGACAAAAAGAAAAAATAACTGTATAATAGATATGTTATAAAATGAATCGTACCAAAATATAAATATAACTAATAAGGAATGATATAAAATGGATTACAGTTTTATGAAATCAATAACCGACAAGGTTGCAGCAGTAATTGAGCCTCAGGGCTATCAAAGACAGACTGTTGACAGCACTAAGGATTATGCAGCATTATTTATAGGTGAGCGTAACGCATATATGGTTATGTATAACCCTATTAAAAAGCTTGTTGCTTTAAAGGTATGTGGAATTGAAGATTCTGCTCCAGATAATCAGTGGAAGAGTATGAACACTTGGATATATGACCCTGAAACTGATGGTCCAAAAGAAGCAAACAGCATAGGTAATGACTTTGCACAGGCACTATCAACAAGTAAACCAAAGATAAATAAAAGCAAAAAGAAAAACTCTGACGAAGGTAATGCTGACCCTAAGTTTTTCTGCAAAAGGCTTGTTAATATCTTCCCAGAATTAAAAGAAGAAATTTGGGAGGAAGAAGACAGCTATGACCCATTTAGAGGTGTTACCTTTATAGAGGGCAAGGTTGTACCAAAAATAAATGCTCTTGTTGAAAGAGGAAGTAAGGCAGAAATCGAAAAGCTTGCTAATATTTTAAGCACACAATATACCAATGGCGACCTTGATACACGCTCTATCATCACAATAGTTGTTCTTAATGGTATCAAACCAAAGTATGACGAAAAAGTTGAAGAGTATCTTTCTGACGATTTAAAAACAGCTTGGAAATATGCTAAGCGTTATCGCAATAAAAAAGTAAAGCCAGAAAAAGAGAAGAAGACCTTTGTAAGTGCTGACACATTAAGTAAATAATATCGTTTTTTTAAGAGCCACCTATTAGGTGGCTCTTTTGTTATTAGCCAAGCTATTCAGTAAAGTCAAAGATACTCTCGCAAAGGAACGATTTATTTCTATCTATAAGTAATAAAATAATCATTATAAATTTGTATAGTTAAATAATAGTTATTTGTACTATAAAAAGGTATAATTGCTATGTATAAACGAATGATTTTTTATATACATTTAACAATACTTTAGAAAGAAGGTAATCATATGCGTTTTAAAAAAGCAATAGCGTCTGCATTAACTATTGTTATGTTAGGAACAATGGCAGTTACTCCTGCCTCGGCAAACATAACAAACACAATGCAATCGGGTGCATCATATTTTAATTCAGTTGACAGATATGCTACATATCAAGGCACTGACCTTGGTGCTAATTATACACCAAGTGCAACAACCTTTAAGGTTTGGGCTCCTGTTGCAACCGATGTAAAGTTAAATCTTTATACTACTGGTTCAGATACCGAAGCAGGTGCAGAAAAGATTTCTACTACAGATATGGTTAAGGATTCTACCACAAATGTATGGAGTCTTACAGTAGAAGCCGACCTTAACGGCATATACTACACCTACAGCATTACAAACAATGGTAAAACAACCGAAACTCAAGATGTATACTCTGTGGCTACAGGTGTAAATGGTAAGCGATCAATGGTTATAGACCTTGACTCTACCGACCCATATAACTGGGAAAACGATGAGCATGTGCTTGTCGATAAGCAAACCGACGCTGTAATATGGGAGGTTCATATGCGTGACTTCTCTATAAGCGAAACTTCCGGAGTGCTTCCTGAATACAGAGGAAAATATCTGGCATTTACTCAGAATGGTACTCAAATTAATGGTAGCGACGATTTATCAACCTGTATTGATTATCTTGTAGAGCAGGGTGTAAATTATGTACATCTTAACCCTGTATACGACTTTGGTTCAGTTGACGAAACAAAGCTAGATACAGCACAATACAACTGGGGCTACGATCCTGTTAACTATAATGTACCAGAGGGTTCTTACTCTACCGACCCTTATGATGGTGAAGTAAGAATAAAAGAATTTAAGCAGATGGTACAAGCGTTACATAACAATGGTATTGGTGTTGTAATGGATGTAGTTTACAATCACACCTATTCTACAGCTGACAGCTGTTTTGAAAAAACAGTACCAGGCTATTATTTCAGAATGTCATCAGATTCAAAATATTATAATGGCTCTGGCTGTGGTAATGTAACAGCGTCTGACAAGGCTATGTTCAGAAAATATATGATAGATTCTGTTAGATATTGGACAGAGGAATATCATATTGACGGTTTTAGATTTGACCTTATGGGTTGTCACGATATTACAACGATGAACGAAATAAGAGCAAGTCTTGACGAAATAGACCCAAGAATTCTTATGTATGGCGAGCCATGGATGGCAGATTGGTCAGGTAACGGAATCGACTCAAGCGAAGCTTGTATAATGGATAACGCTTCTAAGGTTGACCCAAGAATTGCTATGTTCAGCGACAAAATCAGAAATACTCTAAAGGGTGGCACGGACGATGCTTCAAAGGGTTATATTCAGGGCTCAACAACTGTTACTCACGACCTAAAGGCTGGTATGATGGGTGGTTCATCTTCAACCTTTGGCAAATGGGCACAGGCTCCTTCACAATGTATTACATATAACTCTGCACACGATAATCTATCACTTTGGGATAAGCTTATCATATCTAACGGAAGTAGTGACTTTGATAGCACAAACGATCTGTTTATTGCACAGAATAAGCTTTCTGCTGCTATAGTGCTTACTTCTCAGGGTATACCTTTCTATATGGCTGGTGAAGAATTTGCCAGAACAAAGCAAGGCGACCACAACAGCTATAAATCACCAGATAGTATAAATGCTATTGACTGGACAAGAGTAAAAACTTATAACGATCTTGTACAGTATTACAAGGGTTTAATGCAAATTCGTGCAGCTTACTCTCCATTTAGAGCAGCTGACCAAAGTGCAATAAATACAACCTATTTTGTTGAAAAGGATAGTGCTGTAGGATATACAATCCGTAACACATCTGCAAACGCAAGTAACGAGTGGGGTACAGTAGCTGTGCTTGTTAATAACGCAACAGTTTCTAAAACTCTATCACTAAAGATGAACGGTGGCACAATGCCTAGCGAATGGGTTATTGTTGCAAACGGAGATAAAGCTGGCTTAGAAAATCTTGGTACAATAAGTGGTTCTTCAGTTTCTGTTCCACCAAGAAGTGCTTTGGTTTTAGTTGATGCTTCTACATACGACAGACTTGTAGTTGAAGAGCCTGCTACTTACTACACTTTAACAGTAAACCACTATAAAGACTCTGTACCTTTTTCAAGCCAAATAATTAAAGTAAGAGAAGGCTATAAATATAGCACACAGCAAGAACCTCTACTAATTAACGATGATTATATTGTAACTAGTACAGAGGGTATACTTGCCGGAACAATGCCAGCAAGTGATGTAACCGTAAATTATTATTACGAAAAAGACCCTGTTAAAACCTATAAAATAACTACAAAATATCTTCTAGATGACGGAAGCGAGCTTCTTGAGCAAGAGGTACAAAAGATAAAGCATGGCAAGCCTTATGTTACACATCCAAAGGTGATTGCAGGCTATCAGCTTGATACAACCAAGCTACCTGCTGATACTTCTAGAAGTTACACCAATTTAGATATGACAGTTACCTATGTGTACAAGCCTGCTGATAACAACTCGGCAAAAACAAAGGTGCATTTCTATAACTCTGACAGCTGGAGTAGTGTAACAATGTACGCTTATGATAACCGTAGTGGTTCAACAAAGTATCTGTCAGGTATATGGCCAGGCAATGATATGACCGATGAGGGTGATGGTTGGTTCACATATCCAGAGCTGGATTCTGACTATGCACAGGTTATATTTACAGATGGTGCAGGAGTTCAGGTGCCTGGTGCACACCAGTCGGGCTACGAGGTTGGTGGCGAAGTATGGATAAAAGATGGCGTTACACAGTTTAATTCAAAGGTAGTTGTAAGCCATGTTGACCCTTATGGAAATAAGCTTGCAGACGATGTTGTTATTGAGGGCAAGCTTGTAACAGCAGATGACTCATACACAACATCTCCACTTGAGAGTTTGGACGGACTACGCTATTCAGTTGGTGCTACAACAGGCAATTGGAGCAACAATACAGTGAATGTTATATATGTGTACGACCCTATTATGGTACCTACAAACCCAACAGAGCCACCAACCAGTGTAGGAATGATGGATGTTTTAGTAGGCGACGCAAGTGGCGATAATGAAATATCTGTATTAGATGCTATAAAAATTCAGAAGGCTATAGTATCTTCAGATACTATTAGTGAAATTGCTTTTGGCACTATAGATGTAGACGATAATAAATCAATAACTGTAGCAGATGTTCTTTATGTTATGAAATATATTGTTGGCTCATCAAACTGTGCAGATGTTGGTAAAACAAGAAGGTTGCATTTTACTATTTATTTATAATAAAAATTGTCAGATGATACTAACGTCATAATAACAAAGCCGACCAATTTGATTTTTGGTCGGCTTTGTGTTATTATGATTGCAAAATATAAAAACTCTTTAGAGGTTCAGCTATGAATATTACTAGCATACGCAGGCTTGATTTTGAAGAACTTTGCTTGCTTCATAAAAATTGTATACAGCGAGATTTTCCTAAAAATGAGGTGCGCCCTTTGAGTATGGTAAAAAGACTTGCTAAAAAAGGATTATACATAGCTTATGGAGCTTACAACGAAAATGTACTTATAGCCTATGCTACATTCTTTAATCTGCCAAATGGTTCTGTTGTGTTGCTTGATTATTTGGCTGTACAGCCACAGCACCGCGGCAAAGGTATTGGTAGTAGCTTTTTTAAGGAGTTTAAAAGCATTGTAAAATCAGAATTTACAAATGCTAAGTTAATTGCAATAGAGTGTGAAAACCCTGAATTTTCAACTACTAATAAAGAAAAACTAATCAGAGAAAAGCGAATAGCCTTTTACAAACAAAATGGTGCAAGATTAACAAACAGTAAGCTTTATGCCTTTGGTGTAAATTATAATCTGCTTGCATTACAGCTTGAAAACAACAGCTCTTTTTTACCACTAGGTAAAAGCGTTTACGAATTATATGTGTATGGCTTTAACATTCTGTTAAGAGGCTTGGCGAAAAAATATTTAAGGTATTATGATGAAGCTAAGACAGACTAAATATTACTAAAATTATAATAATGTTTAATAATAATTTTTATATACTCAGGAGGATTTTACAATGATAAAACACACAGTATGCTTTAAGCTAAAGGACAACAGCACAGAGGTAAAAGAAAAAACAGCAGAGGTATTGCTTTCTATGCAGGGCAATGTACCAATGCTAAGAGGAATTGAGGTAGGTAAGGATTTTCTTGGTTCACCTCGTTCTTATGATATTATCCTTACAGTTACACTTGACAACGCACAAGCACTAGAGGATTACCAGCAGGACGCTTACCATTGTGATGTAGTAAAAAAATATATGCACAGCGTTATAGAAGCAAGCGTTGCTGTAGACTACGAAATCTAATATTTGTTGAATTAACAAACCCCATTTGACTGTGCTTAACAATCAAATGGGGTTTACCTAATTATTGAATTATAAAAGTTATAAACATTCAAAAGTTTATAAAAGCTTTAGAATTAGCCCTTATACTTTATTACATCTATGCTATCTATTGTAACTGGAGTAACTGGCTTGTCTGAACCGTCTACCTCAACAGCGGCAATTTTATCTACAATATCCATACCCTCATAAACCTGTGCAAATACGGTGTGGCCCTTGTCCACTGCATTGAACGCACCGTCAAGTGTTGGGTTACCACCGTTTTCTTCATATAGCTTTCTAACATCTTCGCCTATTGCGTCTGTATTAAGTGCAAATGAACCATACTGCATTTCAAACATAAAGTACTCATTAGTACCATAATATTTGCACAAATTCTGATATATAACTTGCCACTGTTGCTCAAAATAGCTCCAGCCACCATTTGTATTAAATTTATCTGGCTTTGCTTGATTAATAAAGAACTGGCTACCGTTTGTATCCTTGCCTGCATTAGCCATAGAAACAGAGCCTCTTATATTAAACAAGTGATCACTGAACTCGTCCTCGAATGAAGCACCATAAATACTTTCGCCACCTGTGCCAGTGCCAAGAGGGTCTCCACCCTGAATCATAAAGTCATTAATAACTCTGTGGAATGTAATTCCGTCATAATAACCATCTTTAGCGTGTGTTAAAAAGTTTTCTACTGTTTTTGGTGCAGCCTCTGGGAAGAATCTCATACAAATATCACCCATAGAAGTGTGCATAATTGCAACTTCTTCGCCCTCTTTTGGCATATCTAGCTGATAGCCAACCTTATTCTTTGTGTCTTTGTATATTTTAGCGTCTTTCTGTGTTGTTGTTTTTACGTCTATCTGTGGGTAGCTACCTGCCTCTGTTGGTGTTTGAGCTGGAGTAGTTGCATTGCTGTTTGCTCCGTTGTTTGCAGAACCTTTATCTCCAGCACAGCCTGCTGTACCTACTGCTACAGCACCTACAACTAGCATACTCATAGCAATAACTATAGTTTTTTTTATTTTGCTGATTTTCATTTTATTATCCTCTTTTCAAATAATATTTAAATTAATTTTAGTATAAAAGCAATTTTATTGCAATATAGAAAAAGAATTTTTCAGTTAATTTTTTGTGAATAGGAATTATATCATCATAAGATTAAAGTTTATTTGCATAAAAGGTAACAGTAATTTTTGTGCCTTGTCCTATTTCACTTTCAACTGAAATTTCTGCATTATGAAGCTCTGCTATATGCTTAACAATTGCAAGTCCTAGACCAGTTCCACCAGTTTCTTTTGAGCGACTTTTATCAACTCGGTAAAATCTCTCGAAAATTCGCTTTTGGTGCTTATTCTCTATACCAATGCCAGTGTCCTTAACCTGCAAAACAGCATTGCCGTTAATGTGTGAAAGAGTTACATACACACTGCCGTTAGGTTTGTTATAACGCACAGCGTTGTCACATAGGTTAAACACAAGCTCGTACAGCTGTGTTTCGTTACCCATACAAACCACATCTTCAAGCTCGGTATGAATTGTAATATTATTTTTCTTTGCTGTAATATCAAGTAGCTCTACACTTTCGGTAACAGTATCTTTTAGATTTACCTTTTTTACACCCTCAAGCCTATATGTTTTATCGTCCATTTTAGATAGTTTCATAATGTCGCTTATCAGTGTAATAAGTCTGCCTGCTTCCTTGTGTATTCTGCCTGCAAAGCGTTGCATATCCTCTTTTTCGCTTACCATACCATTTTCTATCATTTCAGCATAGCCAGAAATTGATGTGAGTGGCGTTTTAAGCTCGTGGGTAACATTTGCAGTAAATTCTTGCCTTAGTTTTTCTGTTTTTCTTTGTGCTGTAATATCTAAAAGTAAGCAGATAACTCCCACTTGCTCTCCACTTGAAAATACTGGGTTTACATAAAGCTTAATTGTTTTTTTGTTAAGCTTTATTTCGTCAGATGAGCTCTCTCCTTTAGAGGCTTTATTAACAGCCTCTATAAGCTTATCGTTGCTGTATACCTCAAGTATATTTTTACCCTCGTTATGGGGAATAGCTGGCTTTAGAATTTTTTTAGCACTTTCGTTTTCCATAAGGATTATTTTATCAACATCAAGCATAATAAAGCCTTCTCTCATATTAGAGATAAGCGTTTTTGTTTTATCCTGTTCCTCTTGAAGGTTATCTGTTTGATGTCTTATTTTTTTCTGCTGTGATGTAATTGTGTCTGCAAATGGCTTTAGCTCCTGGTATATAGACTCTTTTTTTAAGTCTGCACCTTTACCCATACTATTAAATGGTGCTATTATCTTTTTAGCAAATTTATTTGATATGATAAAGCAAACCAAAAGTACATAAACAGCTAAAAACACAACTATAATTATCATTGCATAATAAAGGTGAAAAATACTTTTAACCTCTTTTGCAACTCTTAAAATATCGCCGTCATCTGTTTTAACAGCGTAATAATACATCATTTTCTTTTGCGTTGCAGAATAGCGTGTGCCAGAACCTACACCATTTTTTACAGCCTGTTTTATTTCGGTACGGTTTATATGATTTTCCATTTTTGATTCTTCAAGCTTTTTTTCGCTTTCAAAAATTACTGTACCGTCTGGTTCTATCAAGGTTACTCTGTAATCATTAATAAACACAGGGTCTATATAATCATCATCGCTTTTATTCAGATAATCAAGCAAAATATCGCCATATACAGACAAATCATTATATGCTTGCTCCGAAAAGGCAAAGCCGGCTGCTACACAACAGCAAACAGTTGTAAGTAGTATTGATATACCCGAAATTGCAACCAATACTTTTGTTAAGGTGCTTTTAAGTCTCAATTTATTCTCCCACCTTATATCCCACATGGCGAACTGTCTTTATAATCGAGCCACTTTCGCCAAGCTTTTGTCTTAATGTTTTTATGTGAGCGTCTACAGTACGGCTTTCTCCACTAAAGTCATAACCCCACACTTTTTCTAACAGCTTTTCTCGTGTTAAAACTATATCCTTATTGGCAATAAGATACTTTAGTAATTCATATTCTTTATATGTAAGCAAGCAAGGCTCTCCGTTTACGCTGACAGTATGCTTAAAATCATCCACCTGTATGCCCTCGTATTCCAAAACAGTCATACTTTGTTTGCGTTCACAGCGTCGGAGTAGTGCTTTCACTCTTGAAACTAGCTCCATAACACCAAAAGGCTTTGATATATAGTCATCTGCACCCATATCTAACCCCTTTACCTTGTCAATCTCTGAGGTTTTTGCAGTTACCATAATAACAGGAACATTCTGCATTTTTTCGTTTGCACGAATCTTCTTTAATATAGACAAGCCGTCTTCATTTGGTAACATAATATCAAGCAAAACAAGACTAGGTATATTATCCTCACAAGCCTTATAAAATTCTGTGCTGTCACAAAAAGCAGCCACCTCATAGCCACTGTTTTTAAGTGCATAGCTTTCTAGCTCTCTTATGTCAATATCATCTTCAACTATATAAATCATATTTTATGTACCCTTTCTGTATGCTGTAAGCATATCTATATAGTAAACTTATGGTTATTACAATAACTTTTCTAATTCTTCTAATAATTTAGCTTTCATTTCTTCCAACTCAACATCAGAAGGTCGATTATCATCACTATACATTTTCTCCATTGGATACCACCAAACAGGACCTTTTCCGTTATTACCATAGCCCTCTATATCTCCACTTACTCTAGGAAATAAATGCCAATGAAGATGTGTTTCTCCGTTGCCCAATAACTCATAATTCATTTTTTCAGCACCAAAAGCCTTTGATACAGCTTCTGCAACAATAGACATTTCTTCTAAAAATTTCATCTTAAATGAATAATCTAAATCAAACAACTCGGTTTTATGCTCTTTACAAAGAAATATAGAATATCCTTTAAAATGCTGATTATCTCCTATTACTACATATCCAGTTTCTAATTCCTTTATAAAATATGGATTTGTTCCATTCTTAATCATATTTATTCTATCGCAAATAAAACACATAATTTACCTCACATGAATTCCAACTAGTTTTTCAGCTTATAAAAATTAGGCTATGGTAATTATACCACAGCCTAAAAATAATGGTGTATTAAATTTGTAAAATCTATGTGAAAATTACTTATTACTGTATACAGCTAAGTGCTTCTTCTATGCCTTGTGATGAATCAAGATCTATATTTCTTACTCCTGTATAAGCATATACAACCCATTCTGCAATATTAACTGTATGGTCACCCATTCTTTCAAAGTATTTTGCAATCATCAGCAAATCGGGTGCTTCCTCTACACCTTTTTCGTCTGTTTTTATCATCTGCACAAGCTGTTTCATTACAGTTTCGAAAAGGCTGTCTATTACATCATCTTCTCGGCAAGAGTTCAATGCTAGCTCTACATCGCCTACCACATAGGCATTAATGCTGTTTTTCAGCATAGCTACAGCCACTCTGCCCATTTTTACAGCCTCGTCAATTATCACACCACTTCTGCTTTCTTTAAGCATAACTGAATGTATAGTTATATCCTCTGCAATATCTCCTATACGTTCCATATCGGTAATCATTTTAAGCACAGCCGACACTCTGTGAAAATCACTTGCCACTGGCTGTTGACGCAAAATAACATTTAGGCAAAGGCTTTCAATTTCCTTTTCCATATTATTTATCTGCAATTCATACTCTGTGCCTGTTTCTAAAAATCTTTTGTTGTTTTCTTTTAAAGCACATATAGAATTTTCTATTGCATTTTCAAGCAACAACGCCATATCTATAAGCTTTTTGTTTATGTCGTCTAGCTGTGACTGATAATAATTCCTCATTATCCAAACCTCCCCGATATATACTGCTCTGTTCTTTTATCCTTAGGCATATTAAAAATCTTGCTTGTACGGTCACACTCTACAACCTCTCCCATAAGGAAAAACGCTGTTCTGTCAGAAATTCTTGCAGCTTGTTGCATATTATGTGTTACCATAACAATTGTATATTTCTCCTTTAGCTCCATAGCTAAATCCTCAATTTTAGAAGTTGAAATAGGGTCTAGTGCCGAGGTTGGCTCATCCATAAGCAATACCTCTGGCTCAACAGCAAGTGCTCGTGCTATACATAGTCTTTGCTGTTGACCACCAGACATACCAAGTGCATTTTTCTTTAGTCTGTCCTTTACCTCGTCCCAGATTGCAGCATCTCTAAGTGATTTTTCTACAATTTCATCAAGCTGTGACTTTTTGCGAATACCGTGTGTGCGTGGTCCATAGGCTACATTGTCGTATATACTCATAGGGAATGGGTTTGGCTTTTGGAAAACCATACCTACTCTTTTTCTTAACGCATTAACATCAATATCGCTATAAATATTCTCTCCGTCAAGCAATATTTCACCTGTGATTTTACAGCTTTCTACTAAATCGTTCATTCTGTTAAGTGATTTAAGCAATGTTGATTTACCACAGCCCGATGGGCCTATGAATGCTGTAATTTCTTTTTCTTGTATTTTTAAATTTATGTTCTTTAAAGCATGGAAGCTACCATAGTAAAGCTCCATATCTGATATTGAAAATTTCTCCATTATTTTTCCTCCGTTAGCTCATCTTCTTTGTAAGCTTTTTTGCTACAAAGGCTGAAAGAGCATTTATAACTACTACCAATATAAGCAGTACAACTGCTGTACCATAAGCTTTATCTGTATGCATACCCTCGCTTGTGCATAGGTACATATGAACTGATAATGTGCGTGTTGAGCTTAAAATATCTGTAGGGTACTGTGCGATTGTACCTGCTGTGTAAATAAGTGCAGCTGATTCTCCTACTATTCTGCCTATTGCCAATATCACACCCGAAAGTATACCTGGTACAGCTGTTGGCAATATTACTCTGAATACTGTTCTTAGCTTGCCTGCACCAAGTCCAAAGCTACCTTCTCGGAATGAATCTGGCACGGTACGCAAGGCTTCCTCTGTTGTACGCATTATTAAAGGTAATATCATTATTGACAATGTAAAAGCACCTGCTATAAGAGAGTTACCCCAACCAAGAGTTGTTACAAAAAACAGCATACCAAACAATCCATATACTATAGATGGTACACCCGACAAGGTTTCGGCTGTCATTCTTATTACTGATACAAGCTTATTACCTCGCTTTGCATATTCTACAAGATATATTGCCGAAAAAACACCAAGTGGTACTGCAATAAGCAATGATATAAAGGTTATAAGAATTGTATTAACAAGTGCTGGCATAAGTGATGCATTCTCGGATGTATATTCAAGTGCAAAAAGCTCTGGTGAAAGATTTGGTATACCCTGCACAAGTATATAGCCTATTAAAAATAGTAGTACACCAACTGTAATTACAGCACATAGCAATACTAAGCATAAAAGAATAAACGAGATTGGATTGTTTTTGTACTGTATAATTCTTTGCTTTAATGTTACTGTGTTTATAGGTTTTATGTTATCAACGCTTGTATTCTTCATTATGTTTTTGCCCCCTTATTCTTAACAACGGCAAATAACAGGTTGATTATTAAAATCAGAACAAACAACACCACACCTGTTGCAATAAGTGCCTCTCTGTGGAGGTCAGTAGCGTAGCCCATTTCTATGACAATGTTAGTTGTAAGGGTACGCACACCCGATAAAATACTATTTGGTACTACAGGACTGTTGCCCGCTACAAGTATAACTGCCATTGTTTCGCCTATTGCTCGGCCTATTGCAAGCACAACACCTGCAAGTATACCCGACTTTGCTGCTGGCAAAACTGTTTTAAACACGCTTATTTCTTTTGTAGAGCCAAGTGCAAGAGCACCCTCGTAATAAGCACTTGGTACAGCCTTTATTGCAGTTTCTGAAACACTTATAACTGTTGGTAAAATCATTATTGCAAGCAGTATAGACGCTGTAAGTATTCCATAGCCACTGCCACCAATATAATCTCTTACAAATGGTACTAATACTATCATTCCGAAAAATCCATATACTACCGATGGAATACCTGCAAGCAATTCTATACCTGGCTTTATTATTTTATAGATTTTTTTATCACAAAAGCTTGCAAGAAATATTGCTGTCATTATTCCTATAGGTACACCTATGATAACAGCACCTACAGTTACATATATGCTACCAAGTATCATTGGCCATATACCAAAGCTAGCTGGTACATTATTTGGTGCCCATTTTGTGCCAGCTAAAAAATCAAACATACCTATTTTTGCCATGGCTGGAATACCATTTGCAAACAGAAACAAGCATATAAGTGCTACTGCTGCAATAGATACAAGTGCTGCACCTAAAAAGACACCATGCATTATTTTTTCTTTATATTTACTCATATTATTCCCTTTCTCTGAAAAATGCACCTGATAGCACATTTTACTTTTATTAAAGCGTTAGGCTATTTACCTAATTCCCAAGTTACATATTCACCTGTATAAATGCCTTTTAGCTGTTCAAGTGTAATATCTGTAACTGTGTTCTTATGATTTATTATTACAGCTATGCCGTCCTTTGCAATAGCTGTAGCTATTAAGCCCTTTTCGACTTCGCTTTGTTTTATATCTCTAGAAGCAAGACCTATATCGAGTGTACCCTCTGCTGTAGCAGACATACCGGTTGATGAGTCGCTTGCACTAACCTCTATATTTACATTTGGGTTAAGCTTTTCGTATTCCTCTGCCAGCTTCTCCATTACTGGTGATACCGACGATGAGCCTCCAACCTTTACTGTACCTTCACCCTTTGCACCTGCAAATTCCTTTGGGTTATCCACAGCCTCTACATAGCCTGCATTAGCTACTATGCTTTGTCCTTTAGTGCTTAAAATAAAATCAACAAAGTTTTTTGCCCCTGTGCTTAAATTTGATTTTACAGCAATGTTAAAGGGTCTTGATATTTTATAGGTACCATTTCTTATTGTGTCTGCTGTAGGAGCTACACCGTTTATTTTTACAGCTGTTACGCTGTTGTTAAGTGAACCTAACGAAATATACCCTATTGCAGATAAATCTCCAGCCACACCTGTCATTACAGCCTGTGTGTTGCTTTGGATAATTGCACTTGGCACAGTATTGTCTGTTTTTCTTTCTCCATTTTCTACGTATACTCCTGTAAGCTGAGTAAATGCAGAACGTGTGCCAGAGCCGTCTTCTCGTGAAATTACTGTGATAGTAGCTGTAGGTGTAAATTCTTTATTCACCTTTGTACAGCCAGTAAGCAAAGCCATTGCCATTACTACAGCTATTGTTGCAAATAAAAGCCTTTTTAGCTTCATATAAATTGTTCTCTCCTTATTAAAACTATAATCATATTCAGTTTATTTCCTGTACTGCAATTGAAAGTATATAATAATTTTGTGAAATCCATATACACACTTGGGTAAAACTTTAACGATGTAAAGTAAAAATTCTGTGAAGCACCCTTCAGCTTTTTACATAAAACGCATAATATGCACTATTAATTTATACACAAATAGCTTGCTGAAAATTCAAATTTATATACAGCGTATAATTATCAATTACATTGGTATAACTACTAAAAATAGCAAGCAAATATAGTTTAATTTTGCTAATACAAATTTTGGGTGTTGCTTGCAAGATATTTTCTTTTATGATAAAATTATCATATTACTATGTTAATAATAGAATTTTTAGCAAGGGAGTAACCTGATTATGTGTGGTATTTGTGGCTTTACAGGCAGTGTTGTAAGCCGTGATGATGTAATAGAGAGAATGACTAAGGTTATTACACATCGTGGACCTGACAGCAACGGCTTTTATAAAGAACCTGACAATAAAATTACTATGGGCTTCAGACGACTAAGCATTATAGACCTTGATGCAGGTCATCAGCCTATTTATAACGAAGAT
Organism: Acutalibacteraceae bacterium; assembly: GCA_045531635.1. Classification (GTDB taxonomy): domain Bacteria; phylum Bacillota; class Clostridia; order Oscillospirales; family Acutalibacteraceae; genus CAG-964. The sequence goes on along the minus strand of JAZSEI010000117.1, from coordinate 62,790 downwards.
AAATCAATGGTATTAACCTTTAATGGTGAAATTTATAACTATCAAGATTTGCGTAAAGAGCTTATCGAGCTTGGTCATAAGTTTTATACCGACACCGACTCAGAGGTGCTTATCCACGGCTTTGAGCAGTGGCAAGAGAAGCTTTTGGACAAGCTAAGAGGTATGTTTGGCTTTGCTGTATATAACACTAAGGATAATTCTTTATTTATAGCAAGAGATTTCTTTGGTATTAAGCCTATGCACTATGCACAGGTTGGCGAAAACTTTGTATACGGCTCTGAAATTAAGAGTATTCTTGAATTCCCAGGTTTTGAAAAGAAATTCAACTACAGAACACTAGATAACTATCTATCTTTCCAATACGCTGTACCACCAGAAACATTCTTTGAGGGTGTTTACTGCCTACTACCTGGTCATTATCTATGGTATAAAGACGGTAAGGTAACAACTACAAGATACTGGGAAGCTAAATTTGAGCCTGACGAAAATCTAACAGAGGAACAGGCTGTTGACGAAATTGAGCAGGTATTTGAAAACTCTGTAAATGCACATAAGATAAGTGATGTAGAGGTTGGTTGCTTCTTATCGAGTGGTGTTGATTCAAGCTATGTTTCAACATATTTTGCAGACCAAAAGACCTTTACAGTTGGCTTTGACTTTGGCGAAAAATATAACGAAATCAGCTGGGCACAGCGTTTATCAAACAAGATTGGCGTTGACCACCATTATAAACTGATTAAGTCAGAAGAATTCTGGGGTAGCATTAAAAAGGTACAGTACCACATGGACCAGCCTTTGGCAGACCCTTCTTGTATAGCTCTTTACTTTGTTTCTAAGCTAGCAAGCGAGCATGTAAAGGTTGTACTTTCTGGTGAGGGTGCTGACGAGCTGTTTGGTGGCTATACAGTATATAACGATCCAAGCGTATTTAAGGCATATCAGACAGTTGTTCCTTATGGTTTAAGAAAAGGTATCTGCAAGCTTATGAAAAAGCTACCTGACATAAAGGGTAGAGATTACCTGATAAGAGCAACTCATCCACTAGAGGATAGATTTATTGGTAACGCATTTATGTATGACCTTGACGAGAAGAAGAGAATTCTAAAAGACCCTTCAATCGCAACTCGTCCACAGGATAAATGTAAACCATTCTACAGCAGAGTGCCTGATTATGATGATGTTACAAAAATGCAGTATCTTGACATTAATATGTGGATGGTAGGCGATATTCTTCTAAAGGCAGACAGAATGAGTATGGCTAACTCTCTTGAGTTAAGAGTGCCATTCCTTGATAAAGAGGTATTCAAGGTTGCTTCTAAGCTACCAACAAGACTAAGAGTAAACAAGCACAACACAAAGTACGCTATGCGTCAGGCTGCACTTCGTCACTTACCACCTGAAACAGCCGAGAAGAAAAAGCTTGGATTCCCTGTTCCTACAAGAGTATGGCTAAGAGATGAGCGTTACTACAATGTTGTAAAGGATATGTTCAATTCTGAAACAGCTAAGAAGTTCTTTAATTCAGAAATGCTTATAGAATTTCTGGATGAGCATTTCAGTGGTAAAGAGGACAACAGCCGTAAGGTATGGACAATTTATATTTTCCTTGTATGGTATGAAATTTACTTTGAAGGAAAATACGATGTAGAAAAAGGCGAATAATAAAAAACGCAAGGCACAGTATCAATTAAGCTACTGTGCCTTTTATAAAATAGACCTGTTCGATAACTGGAAAAATGTCGTATGGACGAGTAATTTTTTCGTCAGACAACGACAATTTTTCGCAGTAATACTGTATGTATTTCAAGAAAAATTGGCTAAGTATGACGGAAAAAGAACCATTCAGACGGCGTTTTGGAGGTTATCGAACAGGTCTAATATTTAAAAAAGGAGATGATAGTGTATGGAGCAAAATCCAGTTAACAACACTCAACTAAACAATGCAACACCCGTTGCAAATAATCAGGCTACACCAAGCCCCCGACCAAACACAGCAAATCAACAAGGCTTTCAGCCTCAATATCAGCAACAAATTAACCCCCAGCCAAACCAGCAACCAATCCCACAGCAAAACACACAACAATTCACCGAACAGCCTGTTATTATAAACACCTGTATCCACAACAATGATGTTATGGTACAGCTACACTCAGAAGCAAAAAAGAGATACATTCTTATAACAATACTCGCCTTTATCGGACTTGCGATATGTATTATTAATTGCTTTTTCTCTGACTCTGTTGCTGGCAGTGCTTTTATGTGTGGTTTCTGTTTCTGGCTTCAAGTTTTTACCTTTTCGTTTATGAAAGCAATAAAAACATCTGCCCAAACAAAAGAAAGAGGAGATATTCTCTTGTTTGGTGCAATATGTCAGCCTGTTACATACTTTTATAACAACTACTTTACATGCTATAACCCACAATCACAAGCAAGATTTTTTACATCTTATCAAAACATTGTAGGTATAACAGAGGCGAAAGATATTTATATAATCACTCTTAAAGAAAATCTTTCTGTATTAATACACAAAAACGGCTTTAATCTTGGTAACGCAGAGCTTTTTAAAGCCTTTATTCAAACTAGAGTTCCAATTACTACTAAAATCAAATTTAAATAACCGATAAGATAAAACAGCACAAAGGTAGAATACTCCGAATGTGCTGTTTTTTATTGTATATGCTTGTATAATAGGTGAGGATTGTATCAGGTTATTATACTAAACTCTATTAAAAAGTAGACTTCTTTACGGCATATTTTGCACCAAACTTCATACTGCGTCCTCGGAAGGCGACAGCCTTCCTGTGGGTCAGTATTCGTTTGGCACAAAGTCTGCTCGCAAATCCGTGTCCACTTTTTATGAGAGTTTAGTATTATGCTAAACGAAAGTATAGCTGAATTTCGTTTTTTAATGTAGTGGGATGTTTAAAATTATCTATTGACGGTGTTTGTGTAATGGTCTATTATATGATTAAGAAAGGGCGATATTTATGAAAAAACTTGTAATTTTATTATTTACAATAATGTTAATGCTTTTGCTTACAGCATGTGAGCCTGCAAGTAAGCGTGAGATACTTCGATATGCTAAAGAAGAATATGGAGAAGTAGAATTTATAAAAGAAGAAGTAGTAAGTGAAGATGAGATTACATACTATGTAAAAGATGTAGAATATGGATTTGAATATTATATAACCAGCTATGTTTCAGATATTAATATAGATGGCTCAAAATTTGGTGAAGTAGAGAATAAAAAAAGTAACTTTAATAATTTATATTATAACTATATTACCGAGAAGCTAGATAGTGAATTTAAAGAGCTTGAGGATATATATAAGGTAGACATAGTAACAGGTACTAAAGATTATAATCTGAATGACTTTGAATGGGCACCACTGGCAGAAATTTATTATAAAGCTGGCGATGAAAAAACAGCACCTACAGTATCAAAAAAGGTGAAAGATTTATATAAAGAGTACGACAACAGAAATTACTTGAAGTGCAGTAGTATTGATGTTTACAACCAGAATGAAGAGATAATAGGAAATTATGATTTAGAGCGTGATATGTGGATGACGCAGGCACAGAAAGAGGATTATTATTACATAGACAGAGTAAAGGGTTTAGATGCTGAGGCTGAGTATGTGAGAAAAGAGCAGAAACTGTTTAAAGATACAGGATTATCATTAGATGATGTTGCTATTGTATTGGGCAATGAGCCACCAGAAGAAAATACAGTGGTTACATATTATTATTTTACTGTTGATGGTAAAGAGTTTTTCCTTGCAGATGTGCTTTTAGATACTGATTTTGGTTGGTATAATAATTATGACCAGGTAATGGGAAATTGAAAATAAATATAAATATAAAAGGATTACGTGAATGAAGGCTGGTAAAGAATTAAACTTCCCGAATAAAATAAAGACAAGCAAAAACTATAAAGATAAACCTGCAAAAATAACAGATATTGTTTTTACAGCTTTGTTTGTGGCTGTAATTGTAGTATGCTCGCAAATTATAATACCCTTAGGTCAAATTCCTGTTACACTGCAAATGGTAGGTGTGTTTTTATCTGCGTCTGTTTTGGGTGCAAAGTGGTCAAGTGTGAGTGTGGCTATATACATATTGCTTGGTATAGTTGGGTTGCCTGTTTTTTCTGGTTTTTCATCTGGTTTGGGCTATTTACTTGGTCCTACAGGTGGATATATTATCGGATTTTTCTTTACAGCACTTGTTGTTGGTTTTATAACAGAAAAGCTAGGCAAAAGTACCAAGGTGCTTGTTATATCTATGGTGCTTGGTTTGCTTGTTTGCTATGTTGTTGGTATAACTTGGTTTTGCGTAGTAATGAAAAGCGATTTTATATATGGTGTTTTATGGTGTGTGTTGCCATATATAATTCCGGATGTTATCAAAATTGTATTTTCAGTTTTTATGGTTAATAGATTGTGTAAAGCAGTTAAGTTATAAAATAAAGAATTAAATTGTAAAATGATAGGAGAGAGATTATGAGTAATTTTTTAAAGGACATAAAAGAAGATGTGGGGTATTATTATGTTGATGAGCATTATGATTTGAATGATTTTGTAATGCTTATAGTATTTATATTTCTTGCTGTAGGAATAACTGTAGCAGAGCTTATTTACACTGTGAAGGATGATTCTTTATTTACTAAATTTATGTTTATGGTATTAGGTGCACTCTTTGCAGTACCGTTTATAGCTCATTTCTTGGTTAAAATAGTAAAAATGCTTATGTTCAGAAAAAGAAAAAAGCGTTATATAGAAATGGGAAAAATGTATCGTGGTAGAATTGTTGGTGAAGTAAAGGATAAAAAGCTGTTCGAGGACAATACATTTGGTAATGTGAAATATGCTTATCGTCCTATTATTGAGTATTATTGTGATGGTGATGTTGTAGAAGAAACCTCAAAATATGCGTTTAGTAATCGCTTTGCAGATGTGTTGAGTAATACTGAGGTAACAGTATATAAATATAAAAACAACTTTATAATTGAGGATATAGGTGTTGCCGAGGATAAGCAGAGCACTATTAAAAATATGAATAGAGGTAATGTAGCTGGGTACGAAAAAGATAAGCAGAAGTTTGATAAGGCTGTGCTTACAGGTGCACTTATAACAGTTGCGGGATGGGTTATTGTTTTTGGTGCAAAGCTTATAGCATGGCATTTAAAAGGTATTATTTAATGCTAATATCTTTTATACTAAACACCATTTTATGAAATAAGAATAAAAATAATAAAAACGCCTAGTCTATGGCTTTTACATAGATCAGGCGTTTCTTAATGTTGTTTAATATTATAGAACATCTTTAAAAGAAAGTATAGGCTGAACGCTACCGATTATAGCAAATAGAATTCCTATTGCTAAGTCCTTCCAGTAACCACCAGCTATTTCAGGTTCAGCCATAAGGGTTGGAACCTTTTTTAATGCTTCTCCAAAGGTAAGCTGTTGTTCAGTTTGTCCTAATGAGAACCATTCCTTGGATAAATTAAAAATATCTGTTGCAATGCATAAATACCAAGCAAATACCAATGCTAAAAGTGAGAAAATTATAGCAATAACAATACCTTTTTTGGTACAATCCTTTGAGAATATAATGTATCCGTAAATAGCAGCTAAAGTGCCAGCCAAACCACTAATTGCGGCAAGAATACCCATTTGGTAAAGTATGTACCATAGAACAGCACCACAAAGTGAACCAAGAAAAGCACCCACAATACCTAAAAATACATTTTCTTTTTTGCGTTTGCTTTTTACAGTAGTATCATTTGTTGATTGAATTTGATTTTCGCTCATAGTAACCTCCAGAATATATATTTTAATTATTGTATCATTGATGTAAAATATTGTCAATTTAACAATTTTAAGCTTTTTTGAACACACTTTAAAATTGATATTGATGTAAGTAGTAAGGGGGATTGTGTGAATTATGCTGTGTGTAACAAGCGTGCTTAGATTAACGGTTTTTAGGCTTTAAAAATTCGTGTGGTATGGCAATAAGCTCTCGTAGTGTGTAAAGTATTGCGAATTTAGCCGATGGCACACAGCTTAATGCACCAAATGTTTTTATATTGTGCTTTTTAGCTATTATTTTTGCACGAGGTTGATGATAAAAATCTGTGGTTATTATCATATTATATGGCAAAGCGTAATTTTGAATAAGTTTTGCTGAGTTCACTAAATTTTCTTCTGTATTGGTAGAGGAGCTTTCTCTGAATATTCTTTGTGGATCAATTCCTTTATTTACTAAGTAGCTATACATACAGTCAGCTTCACTTATAAGCTCGTCGTTTCCTTTTCCACCAGATACTATACAGCAAACGCCTGGGTTTTCGTTAAGAAATTTATAGGCTGTATCAAGTCGGCGTTTAAGACTTTTACTTGGTTCAGTACCCTTTACCTGACAGCCCAGCACAACAAGAGTGCTGTTATAAACTATAGGCTTTTGGATTGCGAAAAAAATCATAATAAGAATAGTTAAAAATGTATAGATTACGAAAATAGCGATGGGTAGTACAATTAATACCATAATTTACTCCTTGTGTGATTTCGAAAAACGAGAATCAATTGTTATATTTTTATTACCAGTTTTCTGACAAAGCACAAAATCTATGGTGTTATATTGCTTTATAAGTCTTATTGTGGTTCGATATATGTCACCTATTGGTACCATATTAATATTGTAAGGCTTAAATAGAGCAGATACAGTTATGCCCTTGTCGCTATTACATTCTACGGCAAAGTCACCACCTGTACGCAGTGCAAGCTCTTTTACTAATGGTATTCCCATACCAATTTCTTTTCCTTTTGTGGAATAAAACGGACTTTGACATATATCGCATAAATCGGGGGCAATACCACAGCCGTTATCTTTTACCTGCAACACCAGACGACGGGCATTTTTTTGGAAAACACTTATTTCGATAAGCGTGCTATGTGCTTCTATTGAATTTTTTACAAGCTCAAGTACGCAATCCTGTAAATCCTGCATATTAAATCACCTTACTGATTTCTACAGCCAGCTGATAGGCTGTTTTATTATATAGTAAAATAGGAATTTTCTTTTCGGTTGCTATCTTTATGGTTTCGTCAGTAGGTTTAACATTTTCGCACATGATAATACAGCTTAAACCTTTAAGCATAGCAACTGCAACGGTGTTTGGGTTGTTAACAACTGTAAGCCATATGTTTTGTGGCTTAGCGTTTTTCATTACGTAGCTTAAATAGTCGCCAATATAGCAACCGTTTATAACTTTGTTGCAATCCATATTTGGATATGCCGAATGTAAACACAGCTGTTCTTTTAAGTCTGTAACAGTCATTTTTATACCACCCTTTGTTGCAGAATTTATATTTATATAATACAGAAAAAAGTCGATAAATGCAAGGAGAGTATACCAGATATTTTGCATTAATTTTTTGGTTTAAAAAATTAACAAAAATGCAACCGATAAAATAAAAATTGCATTTCTAGCCTTTTGATTGCTCGAAAATTGATTAAAAAAGAACGAAAACGAACTTGTAATGTAAAAATTATGCAAAATTCTTAATAATTTATGAATTAAGTGCTTTAAACGCTTGACAAATATATAAATGAATGTCATAATGAGTATATCAGTAAAATTTATGCTAAAAATAAAGCATAGATGTTTAATTTAAGGAGGATAAATCAAATGGAAACATATGGTCTAGAAAAACTAGGAATTATTAACCCAAAGGCTGTTTATCGTAACCTATCACCTGCACAGCTTACAGAAGCTGCTGTTAGCCGTGGTGAGGGTACACTAAGCAACACAGGTGCTCTTGTTGTTAAAACAGGTAAGTACACAGGTCGTTCTGCTAACGATAAGTTTATCGTTGATTCAGAGGGCGTTCATGATGAGATTGCTTGGGGTAAGGTAAATAAGCCAGTATCACAGGCTGATTTCGATGCTCTATACGAGAAGGTTATCGCTTACCTACAGAACCGTGAAATCTTTATCTTTGATGGTTTTGCTGGTGCTGACCCTAAATATACAAAGTCTTTCCGTATTGTAAACGAAATGGCTTCTCAGAACCTATTTATTCATCAGCTACTTCGTCGTCCTACAGCTGAGCAGCTTGCTGAGTTTGAGGAAGACTATACAATTATCGCTGCTCCTGGCTTCAAGTGCATTCCTGAGCGTGACAAGACTCGTTCAGAGGCTGCTATTATGGTTGACTACGAGAAGCACCTTGTTCTTATCGTTGGTACACAGTACTCAGGTGAGATTAAGAAGTCTGTATTCTCAGTAATGAACTATGTACTACCAAAGCAGGGTATCTTCCCAATGCACTGTTCTGCAAACATTGGTGAGGCTGGCGATGCTGCTGTATTCTTCGGTCTATCAGGTACAGGTAAAACAACACTTTCAGCTGACCCTAACAGAATGCTAATCGGTGACGACGAGCACGGTTGGTCAGATGACTCTGTATTCAACTTTGAGGGTGGTTGCTACGCTAAGTGTATCAACCTATCACCAGAGGGCGAGCCAGAGATTTACAACGCTATTAAGTTTGGTTCTCTAGTTGAGAACGTTGTAATGGACCCAGAGACAAGAGAGTTCGACTTTGATGATGATTCTCTAGCTGTAAACAGCCGTGTTGGTTACCCAGTAGAGTACATTCCAAACGCTGAGCTTTCAGGTATGTCATCAAGCGTTCCAAAGACTGTTATCTTCCTAACAGCTGACGCTTACGGTGTACTACCTCCAATCTCAAAGCTAGATAAGAACCAGGCTATGTACTACTTCGTATCAGGCTTTACATCAAAGCTAGCTGGTACAGAGATCGGCGTTAAAGAGCCAGTTCCAACATTCTCAACATGTTTTGGTGAGCCATTCCTACCACTAGATCCATCAATCTACGCTGCAATGCTAGCAGAGAAGGTTGAGAAGGCTGGTGCAAGCGTTTACCTAGTAAACACAGGCTGGAACGGTACAGGCAAGAGAATGAAGCTATCTTACACTCGTGCAATGGTTACAGCTGCTCTAAACGGAGAGCTACTAAAGAGCGAGTTCGTAGAGGATCCATACTTTGGCGTTTCAGTTCCAACAACATGCCCAGGTGTACCAGACGAGCTAATGGTTCCTGCTAACACATGGGAAGATAAGGAAGCTTACGCTGCTAAGGCTAAGGAGCTTGCTGCTTCATTCGTTGAGAACTTCAAGAAGTATACTCATATGTCACAGGAAGTTGTAGATGCAGGTCCTAAGGCTTAATCTGCACTTAATGTGTAATTAAATTTATATATTTAAATCTATAAAATTAAGGGCTAACAGCTTTTGCTGTTAGCCCTTTTTGAACACGGAATGTGTTTTTGGTGATATAATGAAAATAGAAATTAAACCTTATGATAATAAAGATATTATTGATATTATAGAAATTTGGAATGAAGTTGTTGAGTGTGGCAATGCATTCCCTCAAATCGAAAAGCTTACTAATATTAGTGGCGATAGATTTTTTACTGAACAATCATTTACGGGTGTAGCTTATAATGCTGAAAATAATGAGATTGTTGGCGTGTATATACTTCACCCTAATAATTGTGGAAGATGTGGACATATATGTAATGCAAGTTATGCTGTGAAAAGTACAGCAAGGGGTCAACATATAGGTGAATCTCTTGTAAAGCATTGTATGAAAAAAGCTAAACAAATTGGTTTTAAAATTTTACAATTCAATGCAGTTGTAAAAACAAATACACCTGCGTTAGAGCTTTATAAAAAGCTTGGCTTTACACAGCTTGGGGTAATACCAAACGGATTTTTAATGAAAAATGGAGATTATGAGGACATTATCCCTCATTACTGTCAACTGTAAAAATAACAGGGTCTGATAAAAGATAAACCACTGTCTTTTATCAGACCTTTGATATTATATATTATTATTGTTTTTTAACAGATTATATAGGGTAGGGGATAAATTAAACTCTTGCATTACTGTTTCTATCTGTGCTATAGCCTTGCTTTTTGCTTTGGCTGTAGTGCTTTCTTTTTTTACGGCTCTTATTAATATGTTCTTTGGTGTGTGTGCAAAGTCTACAAATTCAAGTAGCTGTGTTTTGTAGCCACAAGCCTCAAGAAGATTACCTCTGATTGCGTCTGTTGTAAGGGCAGAAAATCTCTCTTGAATAATACCATAGTTTGTGAATAGAGATAAATTTTCAGCTTTGATTTGCGAATTAAGCTCGTGCTGACAGCAAGGTACAGAGAAAATCATTTTAGAATTCCAGCAGATGGCATTGAATAAAGCGTAGTCTGTGGCTGTGTCGCAGGCGTGTAGTGTTATAACAATGTCAACGTCAAAGTCGCATTTATAGCCGTTTATATCTCCAAGCTCGAATTTAAGGTTATCATATCCGTATTTTTGAGCAGAGGTATTGCACTTTTTTATTACATCCTCTTTAAGGTCAAGACCAACTATGTTTACATTTTTGTTTTTAAGCTTTGTAAAATAATAGTACACAACAAAGGTAAGGTAAGATTTTCCACAGCCAAAATCTATAATGTTTATTGTGTCTTTTTTCAGGTCCTTTACAGCATCGTCGATAATCTCTATAAAACGATTTATCTGCTTGAATTTGTCGTACATAGAGTTTACAACTTTACCCTCTTTTGTGAAAACACCCATATCAATAAGTGGTGGTACATCGCTACCCTCTTGAATTATATAATTTTTTTGGCGATTGTGCTGTGTGGTAGTGTGAGTGCACGCACTTGAAAGCTGTTTTTTCTTGTAGGCTGGCTTACCTTTTTTGGAGAGCATAAGTATATGCTCGTGTGTGTCGGTAAAGCTGTTTAGCTGACGATAATCGCCTGTAAGCGTGCTTATGCAAAATTCTATAACATCATTAAGCTTTAGGTTTTCGTGAAAAACCTGTTTTTCTGTATATTTTGCAATTTGATAGTAGTCGCTTTTCTTCTCAATGACTATTTTTTTGTAGATGTTAGATTTGCTTGAGGGCTTACTTATTATGGTTTTTATAGGTGCTGAAGAAAAAATATTATTGATAAGGGTTTTGATTTCGCTCATTGTTGAACCTCCGGAATCTAATGATTTGTTAATTTTCACAAAATATATTAATGGTCATAATAACAACTGATGAATTTAATCTGTATCTATTTACTGTTAATTTGTTTAGATGTATAATCGAATGTAGATAGGTGTGTTTAGGGTATAAAGTGAGTGAGGATATCAAATATGGTTAATATAAATATTCTTTTTTGTAACAGCTGTGGCTGGAACGAAGTGTTTGCTGTGTTTAGCAATGGTTGTGTTCCTACTCTGCCCTATAAGGTAAAAATGCAACAGCTTGAAAATAATCTTTATTGCTGTGATGTTAATTTTGAATGTTATAACTATGTGTACTTCACCTGTAAAAAAGGTGTATGTACAGTAATGACTTCTTTTAGCAAGCAGTGTAATGCTTTTATGCCAAACGGACATAGCTTTAAGGGGATACTCTGCCTTGAGATGTATCATTCAAAGCCAGAAATCCCAAACATAAAAACAGTTTTGTTTGATTACAGTAAAACAATAAAAAAAGAAGTTATTATTTGGACACCAAAAAACTATAAATCTGACTCTACCCAAAAATATGGCGTTATATATATGTTTGATGGTCAGAATCTATTTAATGAAGATTCTACCGGCTATGGTTGTTGGAATGTACACCAAATTATGGAGCGTACTGGTGGATATATAGTTGTTGCAATAAATAATGGCGACATTTACCGAGATAGCCAGCTTACACCAAATTTAGGTCGTGTAAAGGACTGCTACATACAAGGCTTTGCAAATGGCACAGGCGAATGCTTTGCTCAGTTTGTTGTTAATAAGATTATACCCTACATTAATAAAAACTACAATGTTTTTACCGATAAAGAGCATACAGCTATATGTGGTAGCTCGTCAGGTGGGCTTGAGAGCTTTTATATGGGAATGGAGTATAATAATCTGTTTGGCTTTGTGGGGGCTTTATCGCCGGCACTTGCTTTGTTTGAACAGCCTGTATGGAAGAAATTTTTACAGCAGTTTAATATAGAGTCTTTGCCTAAGCTTTATATGTATATTGGAGGCAACGATTATGCCGAAAGAGAGCTACGCAAGGACGTTTTAAGTATGCATGAATACCTTGTTAATAAGCTTTGCTATGAATCAGAATTCAGATTTGACTATCTTAAAAATAATTACCATAACGAAGCGTGCTGGGGTGGTGCGTTTATACGCTTTGCTGATATGCTTAAATAAGGGGTGCTTTGTTGACTTTTATACAATTGTGTGTTACTATTTTTAAGCAATTAAAAATAAGATTAACTATGAAAATATTGGCAATTATACAGCTAGTGTAAGAAAATAGGGAGTTAATCTTAGTTAAAATTACTTAAAACAATAATGCTTGCTACAGCTTAGCTGTATATAGGAGGATAATTAAAATGGAAAAGGTTTATATTTCTCAGAATGTAAAATATATTGGCGTTGACGATAGAACTATTGATTTATTTGAGGGTCAATACGATGTTCCAAATGGAGTTTCATATAACTCCTATGTAATTTTAGATGATAAGATTGCAGTAATGGATACAGTTGACGTCAGAGCAATAGATAAGTGGATTGAAAATCTTGAAAATGTATTAGACGGAAAACAGCCTGATTATTTAGTGTTATCTCATATAGAGCCAGACCACGGTGCAGGTGTTAAATGTTTTGCTGAGAAATATCCAAACGCAAAGCTTGTGGGTAATGCAAAAACTTTTGTGATGCTATCACAGTTTTTTGATTTAGACCTTACAGACAGAACAGTTACAGTAAAAGAGGGAGAATCACTGGAGCTTGGCAGTCATACTCTTACCTTTGTTATGGCACCAATGGTGCATTGGCCAGAGGTAATGGTAAGCTATGAGTCTAGCGAGAAGATTTTATTCTCAGCTGATGCATTTGGTAAGTTTGGTGCATTAGACGCTGACGAGGATTGGACCTGTGAGGCAAGAAGATATTACATAAATATTGTTGGTAAATATGGTGCACAGGTACAGGCTTTGCTTAAAAAGGCTGCTAATCTAGATATAAAAACAATCTGTCCACTTCATGGTCCTATATTAAATGAGAATTTAGAATATTACATAGATAAATATAATGTATGGAGTAGCTACCAAGCAGAAAATAAAGGTGTTATGATAGCCTATGCTTCTATGCACGGTAACACAGCAAAGGCTGCATATATGCTTAAAGAAAAGCTAGAGGAGCTTGGAGAGCAAAAGGTGGCAATAGCAGACCTTGCAAGAGACGATATGGCAGAGGCTATAGAGGATTCATTCCGTTATGACAGACTTGTTGTAGCGTCACCAACCTACGATGGTGTGTTGTTCCCAATTATGGAGGATTTTCTATATCATTTAAAGATTAAAAATTACCAGAATAGAAAGGTTGCTATTATCGAAAATGGTTCTTGGGCACCTATGGCTGGTAAAAAGATGAAGGAGTATTTTGAGGGTATGAAGAATATTACCATTTGCGACACAATGGTAACTGTAAAATCAACACTTAATGCTACTTCTATACAGCAAATAAAAAAGCTTGCTAATGAGCTTATAGCAGAGTAATTACAAAGCACTACACAGAAGCTTCTGTGTAGTGCATATTATTATATATTGGTTAGGGGAGTACAAATTGAAAAAGATAAATAAATTAGATAAAAGAAATACTGCAATGGATATAATAAGAATAGTTGCAGTGTTTTTTGTAGTATCAATTCACTTTTTTCTTAATGGTGGATATTATTTTGAAAATAATGTAGGAACAGAGATGTATATGATGTGTACTATGCGTACTTTGTTTACCAGTTGTATACCATTGTTTCTGCTTCTTACGGGTTATTTGATGAGTAAGAAAACCCTGTGTAAAAAGTATTATTCAGGAATAGTACGTGTATTGCTTATATACCTTATGTCGGGCATAGCCTGTGTGGTGTATGATGTGAAATATTTAAATTTAGAGCTAAGTATAAAAAATATAGTTTTAAGTGTGTTTGATTTTACAATAGCACCTTATGCCTGGTATATCGAAATGTACATAGGCTTGTTTTTGCTGATTCCGTTTTTAAATATTTTGTATAATGCAATCGAAACACAAAAGAAAAAGAAGGCTCTTTTAGTAACTCTTTTTGCTGTGTCGATATTGCCATCACTGTTTAATCAATTTTGCTTCGATTCACAGCTATGGTATAATCCAAGCAATGATGATGTTATAACAAAGCTATTCCCAAGCTGGTGGTGGGCATTATATCCTGTTGCTTATTACTTTATAGGGTGTTATATACGTGAATATGGTTTAAAAATAAAAAATCACACTGCGGTGCTTTTGCTTATTGTATCAACAGCAGCGTTTGGTTCGTTTAACTTTTTTAGAAGCTACAACACAATATTTGAAGATAGCGAATACATAAACTGGCAGGGTATACAGCCGTTTGTAATGGCAGTGCTTATATTTGTTCTGTTAAGCAGAATTAAGGCAAATAGACTGCCACAGTGGATTCGATTTGTACTGTGGAAAATTTCAGATGCTACACTTGGAATTTATTTAGTGTCATATATTTTTGATATGGTAGCATACCGAAAGCTTATTGATAGCGTACCAGCTATGACAGACAGATTTAAATATTTCTTTGTTGTGGTAGCATTTGTCTTTGTTTGTTCAATGATTTTATCGCTTATATTTAATATCATTTTAAAAGGTATGTCTTTTGCAACAGAGCAGATAAAAGGAATTGTTGATGTTATTAAAACAGATTCAGAAGAAACAGAAGAAACTAAAGAAAGTGACTCAAAACAAATGGTAAGGAAGTAAATTTATGAATCAGATAGAACGCAGAAATGCAGGTATGGCATATAAATCAGATAATGAGGTTTTTGAAGAACAAAGAAAAACTCGAAAATTACTTTGGGAGCTTAATAATACTGATATTTCAGATTTTGAAAAAATCAGCGAAATAGTAAATAAGCTTGTTAACGGGAATAAAACAAATATTTTTATAAACCCACCATTTCATTGTGATTATGGCTTTAATATTTATATTGGCAAAAACTTTTTTGCTAATTATAATTGCACTATTCTTGATGTGGCAAGGGTAGATATTGGTGACAATGTACTGTTTGCACCTAATGTAGCTATCTATACAGCAGGTCATCCTATTCACCCAGTGGCAAGAGCCTCGGGATATGAATATGGTGCCAGTGTTAAAATTGGCAATAATGTATGGATAGGCGGAAACACTGTTGTAAACCCTGGAGTAACTATAGGCGACAATACAGTAATAGGCTCGGGTAGTGTGGTTACAAAGGATATTCCAGCAAATGTAATAGCAGCGGGTAATCCTTGCAGAGTTATAAGAGAAATAACACAAGACGATATTAATTATTATTTTAAGGATAATAAATTTGACGATGAAGCCATGGCAGAGATAAATGCCTTGCAAAATAATTAAAAAGGGGAAATTTAAGTTGAGTAAGGGTATTAATACATCTAATAACTCAGGAAAAATAGTTTTCGTTATAGTTATACTGATATGTGTTGCTTTGTTGGTAGTATGGTTTTTTATTGATATGGTGGATTTTGCAATGAATGCAGAGACAGTATCAGGTACAGTGAGCAGCGTATCAGAAAGAATTGAAACAAGAGGGAAACGTAGCTCAACAATCAAAACTGTTTGTGTTGACTATATTTATGATGGTGCAGAATACAAATCGATATCGTTACAGGGAGATTTAAATGATGTTTTTTACAAGGGCAAAGAGCTTACTGTATATGTTGACCCCGATAATGCAAGAAGGGTGAAATCAGATAGATTTTCATTTTTATCATTTTTATTTATTGTGATATTTTTAGCAATAATAATATTTTTGCTTAAGGTGTTATTTTCAAGTTTATCTGGAATTATGTCTGGAGGCGACAAAAAAAGAAAAAAATATATAGAAAATGGCAGTCTTATTATTGCAACTGTAGAAGATGTGATTGTTAACAATGGTATACAAATGGACGGAAAAAGCCTTTGTTATGTAAGATGTAGTTATAAACCTGAATATTCACAAATTATACGATTTTTTGAAAGTCATAAAATGTGGAGTGACTGCAATATGAATACTCAGACTGGCGATTCTGTAAATGTTTATATTCTGAATAATGATTATAACGACTATTATGTTGATATAGAAGCCTTGCAGGAGTTAGCTGTTAATGATTATGCAAGGGTATAAAGAGTATTGGACCTTACTAGGTAATGATTAAAAGTAGTTTATGATTAATAAAAAGGCTCGTATCTTTCGATACGAGCCTTTTTAACATCTAGCTGTTAAATATTTCGTTTAGTAGCTGAAATTAAAATATTTATTATTATAAATTATTATTAGTCGCCAATTTCTTCATAAGCGTTAATTTCTGGCTTTCTGAAATCCATTTTAACGTAAGGACGTCTTGGCATTACGTTTTCGTAAGCAGGTCTTATAATTCTGCTTGCGTTTGAAAGCTCCTCAATTCTGTGTGCACTCCAACCAGCAATTCTGGCAACTGCAAACAATGGAGTAAATAGCTCTTGTGGAAGCTCCAGCATACTGTAAACAAAGCCACTGTAAAAGTCTACATTTGCACTAACAGGCTTTAGTAGGTTCTTTCTTTTTGCAATAAGCTGAGCAGCAATACGCTCAACATTGTTGTAAAGCTTAAATTCTTCTTGTCTGCCCTTTTCGTTAGACAAACGCTCTACATAGCCCTTGAAAACTCTTGCTCTAGGGTCAGACACAGAGTAAATTGCATGACCCATACCATAGATAAGACCACTTTGGTCGAAAGCTTCTTTGTTAAGGATTTTCTCAAGGTATGTTGCAATTTCTTCTTCGTCGTCATAATTTTTAATGTTTGCTTTAATATCCTCAAACATTCTTACAACCTTTATATTAGCACCACCGTGCTTTGGTCCCTTTAAAGAACCCATAGCAGCAGCTATTGCAGAATAAGTATCTGTACCAGATGATGTAACAACATGAGTTGTAAAGGTTGAGTTGTTACCACCACCATGCTCTGCGTGTAATACTAACGCCATATCAAGTAGCTTAGCCTCAAGTGGTGTATACTGGCAATCTGCTCTTAACATATAAAGTATATTTTCGGCTGTTGATAGCTCTGCCTTTGGTGTATGTATTATCAGGCTTTGGTTGCCGTGGTAATACTGAGAAGCCTGAAAGCAGTATACAGAAAAGATAGGGAACAATGCTATCATCTGCAAGCATTGACGAAGTACATTAGGGATAGATGTATCATCAGCGTTACTGTCGTATGAATACATTGTAAGCACACTTCTTGACATAGCGTTCATAATATCTCTGCTTGGTGCCTTCATTATAATGTCACGAACAAAGCCTGTTGGCAATGTTCTGTAGTAATTAAGCATTTTTTCAAAATCTGTAAGGCTTTCTTTGTCTGGTAACTCACCGAATAATAATAGATAAGCAACCTCTTCAAAGCCAAAGCGATTTTCGCCTGTAAAGCCCTTTACTATTTCTTCAACATCATATCCACGATAAAATAGCTTACCCTCTTGTGGTGTGCGTGTTCCATCGGGATTATTTATAAACGAGAAAACCTCTGAAATTTCTGTAAGACCTGTAAGTACACCCTTGCCATTTACATCTCTTAAGCCTCGTTTTACATCGTATTTAGTATATAGCTGTGGGTCAATAAGATTATTCTCTATGCACTTTTGACTTAATCTGTAAATCTCTGGTGTTATAGAGCTAAATTCATAATTGCCCTCTTTCATCATCATAAAGCTCTGCATATGTTAGCGTCGCCTCCTTATTATTTGAATATTATTTAGTGGTATTGTAAAAAATAAGATTAGTCAAGCTCTAAAATCATATCGTCTACATCTTTTCCTGGTGGAATCATAGGTAGTACGTTAGAGTCAGGTGAAATACAGAAGTCGATAAGCACAGGACCATTTAGGCTCATAGCCTTTTCAAGAGTTGGCTTAATGTCCTCTGTTTTTGTTACTGCAAAGCCCTCAAAGCCAAATGCCTTTGCTGCTGCTGAAAAATCAGTTGCTCTGTGTGGGTCTGTTGCAGAGAATCTTCTGCCATAGAATAGCTTTTGCCATTGTCTTACCATACCAAGTACAGTGTTGTTAAATACCATAATAATTATAGGAATGTTGTAGCTTTTTAGTGTAACCATTTCGTTCATATTCATATGGAAGCTACCGTCACCTGTAATTAAAAATACTCTCTTATCTGGACAACCCATAGATGCACCAATAGCAGCACCCATACCATAGCCCATTGTGCCTAAGCCACCTGATGTTAAGAAGGTTCTTGGAGCTCTAAATCTACATTCCTGTGCAGCCCACATCTGGTGCTGACCAACATCTGTTACAACGATGTCTGTATCTTTTCTGATCGCTTCAAGCTCTCTTATAATTTCTTGTGGAGTAATATAGTCGCCAATTTTCTTTTCTGTTTCTGTTGTAAAGCTTCTTAGCTCTTGCTTCCAATCACTGTGGTCTTGCTGTGCAAGCTTTGTGTTAAGTGCGTTTAGTGAATCCTTTAGATTACCGATAAGCCACTTGTCAACCTTTACATTCTTGTTGATTTCCTTTTCGTCTATATCAAGGTGAATGATTGTAGCGTTAGCACCAAACTTTTCAGTATCGCCTGCTACTCTGTCAGAGAATCTTGCACCTGCTGCAATAATAAGGTCAGCATTCTTTATAGCCATACCTGTTTCTACTGCACCGTGCATACCCAGGTTACCAGCAAATAGTGGGTGATTTGCAGAAATACTGCCCATACCCATAAGCGAACAGCATACAGGAGCATCTAAAAGCTCTGCAAGCTTTGTAAGCTCGTCAGAAGCGTTACTTAGAATAACACCACCACCAGCATAGATTGCAGGCTTTTTACAGTTTTCTAAAGCCTTTATTACATCTGCAACTACAGCGTTGTCTACTGTTGGTGCTACATCTAAAGCTAAAGGCTGTGATTTTGTATACTCTGTTGTCATTGCTGTAATATCCTTAGGAATATCAACAAGCACAGGGCCTTTTCTGTCACTGCTAGCAATCTGGAAAGCTTTACGCAATGTTGGAGCAAGCTCCTCCATTGAGCTTACCTGAAAGCTTGCCTTTGTAACAGGCTTTACAACCTGAGCAATATCAATCTCTTGGAAGCTTGATTTGCCAAGTAAAGCTCTACCAACATTACCTGTAATAGCTACTACAGGAATACTATCCATAAATGCTGTTGCAATACCTGTAACAAGGTTTGTAGCACCAGGGCCAGATGTTGCAATAACAACACCTGTTTTACCAGTTGCTCTTGCATAGCCGTCTGCTGCGTGTGCAGCACCTTGCTCGTGAGCTGTCATAATATGTTTAATTTTATCGCTATACTTATATAGTGCGTCGTATATCTCAAGCACAGCACCACCTGGATAACCAAAAACAGTGTCTACGCCTTGCTCAAGTAAACATTCAGCAATAATTTCAGAACCTTTTAATACCATTTGTTCAACAATCCTTTCGTTAGCTTAATAAGCTTGAATTTGTTTATAAAATAAACCTTTTTAGACTATAGGCTAAAATAAGCGTATAGTAAGTCAGCATACATAAATTTTATACTTTTGTCCAGTATTTGTCAAGTTTATGTACATATTGACATAAACTGTTTAAAAAATAAAATGTATATATTTTTACATAATGGTTTTGAAAGGATAAATTAAATTATGGAGCAAAAAATAACATTTAAAATGTCATCAAAAGCAATTTTATTGTATCGTGCAAGGCTTGTAGCTGTAACTATTATAGTTGCGTTTTTCTGTGGTGCTTTAATGGCTTTTTTTACTGTTATAGCTGTTGTTCTAAGTAGTGTTGTTTTTGTGTTAGCTGTTATCTCGTTTTTTTTCTACCCTGTTATGCTGTATAAAAACCACCTTATAACAATTACAAGCGAAAGCTTATGTGTAAGTAAGGGTGTTGTTTTTTTGCGTAATTATTATACCAGTATACCTAATGTATGCTATATAAGTAAGATTACCACGCCGTTGCAACGCTTTTTTGGGATTTTCACCCTTTGTTTATACACTAAAAGTGGGAAAATATATTTATCTAACCTTGAAGCAATTCCTGATATTTTTGCCAAGCTTATAAACGACTGATGAGTAAAAATAATTTAACTGCAAAGCCACATATATTTACCTTTTATCATATTTTTTCAAAGGGTTTTTTCTTGCTTACATTCCCATTTCTTCAGCAGATTTTTCTACACCCCGAAAGCATATGGCAAAAGGTAAGCTACACTATTTTAAATGTAGTGTTTATTACTTCTCTTATAGTGATCATCTGCTTTGAGTATAAGCAAATTTCTTATGTGCAAAGCAGTAAACGAATAGCACTTGGCAAAGGCTTGTTCCACCACACTCTTACATTACTGCCTACGCACGAGGTTACTGCTATAAGCATAAGTAGAAATATAATTTTATACCTTGCACGCTGTTGTAGAGTATATATAAGTAGCTGTAGCTGTTGTAGGTCACGCAAAACAGAGCTTTTTGTCACTAATAGCTCTGCAAAGAATATTGTAGAATTTTCTACCGATAAAGCCACACAGCAAATAATATATAAAAGCAAAATAATTTACCCTTTGGTAATGTCGCTTACACAGTCTAATTTTCTTGCTGGTTCGTTTGCTTTGTCGGTAATTTTTAAAAGACTTGGAGATATACTAGGTGAAGAGCTTACAGACAGCTTTAAAGAGAGTATAAGTGTTATCTGGTATATTTTAGCTCAGGGGTTACCTCCTGCATTTTCTTATATAGGTGGCTTTATATTTGCAGGCTTTATATTTGGACTAATCACACAAATTTTCAATAATATAAATTTTACTTCGTTTTGTAACGAAAATTTTTTATTTATCTACAAGGGCTTGTGGAGAAAAAACATCTTAGCAGTGCGAAAAAGCTTTATAAATGGTGTGCTTATAAAGCAAACGCTTTTAATGTGTATTATAAAAATATACACATTATCACTTATATATATAGGAATTAAAGATGATAAAAATAGTGGTGTATATGCTCCTGTTGCAAAAAAGCACAGACTAAAGGAGTTAATCGCTCCTGTTATAGCTACAGATAATATTCACGCACGGCTAAAGCCAGAATTAAAGATTTTAAAAAATTATATGTATACTCCTGCTGTGTATCTTTTTATAACCATTATTTTATGCGTTGTTTTACATCGTAATTTTTATATTAGCTTTGTGGTGCGATTTATTGCAGTTGTGCTTACTCCGTTTGGTGTGCTGTGGCTATGGTTTAGGGTAATTGCGTACAAGCATTGTGGAATTTCAATTTCTGATAAAAATATAGTGCTTTGCTATTTTAAGTATTTAAATCTGTTAACTGCAATTGTTAAGCACAGTGCAATAACAAGGGTGGTTGTAGTGCAAAATCCATTTCAACGCATTGCAAACAGATGCCATATTATATTTTATATATGCGATAAAAAGAAGATGAAAATAAAGATTAAGCACCTGAATTACAAGAAGGCTGTAGAAATAATTAATCTTGTTAAAAGCCTATAATACTCGCCTTTTAAATGCATAATTATACAAGCGTATAAAAACATTTGCTCTTTATATCGAAAAAACACTAGATTTTAGCGAATGTTTGTGATACAATGAAGTGTAATATAAATCATTTTCATGTAATTGATTTTGAAAGGTGAGTTTATTTATGTACAAGATAGTAAGAAAAAAAGTGCTTAATCCTACAGTTACACTAATGGAAATTGACGCACCACTTGTTGCTAAAAAGGCAGAGCCTGGTCAGTTTATCATTTTGCGTGTAGACGAGGACGGCGAAAGAATTCCACTAACAGTAGCTGATTTTGACAGAGAAAAGGGTACTGTTACAATTATTTTCCAGATTGTTGGTGCTACAACAGAAAAGCTTAACCATAAAGAAGAGGGCGAGTGCATTTGTGACTTTGTTGGTCCTCTTGGAGTTGCTTCTCATACAGATGGTCTAAAGAAGGTTGCAGTTATCGGTGGTGGCGTTGGTTGTGCTATTGCATACCCAATCGCTAAGAAGCTTCACGCTCAAGGTTGTGAGGTACACAGCGTAGTAGGCTTCAGAAATAAAGACCTTGTAATTCTTGAAGAAGAGTTTAACAATGTAAGTGATATTCTAAAGATTATGACAGATGACGGTAGCTATGGCGAAAAGGGCTTGGTAACAAATGCTTTACAGGCTCTTATTGAGGCTGGTAATCAGTACGATGAGGTTATCGCAATTGGTCCACTAATAATGATGAAGTTCGTATGTAAGCTTACAAAGGAGTATGATATTAAGACTGTTGTAAGTATGAACCCTATTATGATTGATGGTACAGGTATGTGTGGTGGCTGTAGACTTACAGTTGGTGGCGAAACAAAGTTTGCTTGTGTAGATGGTCCTGATTTTGATGGTCATCTTGTAGATTTTGATGAAGCTATGGAGCGTGGCTCAATGTATAAGGATTTTGAGCGTCATGCACACAGCGAAACTTGTAACCTATTCAAGAAGGAGGTAGAATAATATGCCTAATATGTCTTTAAAGAAAAACGAAATGCCTTCTCAGGAGCCTAACGTAAGAAATAAAAACTTCTTAGAGGTTGCCCTTGGTTACACAGAAGAGGTAGCTATCGACGAGGCTCAGCGTTGTCTTAACTGTAAGCACAAGCCTTGTGTAAACGGCTGTCCTGTACATATTAATATTCCAGCATTTATTCAAGAGGTTGCTAAGGGTAACTTTGATGAGGCTTACGATATAATTTCAGAGTCAAGCTCACTACCTGCTGTATGTGGTAGAGTATGTCCACAGGAGTCACAGTGTGAGCAGAAGTGTGTTCGTGGTATTAAGGGCGAGGCTGTTGGTATAGGAAGACTTGAGCGTTTTGTAGCTGACAGACACAACAGCAAAGAAGATGTTGTAGTTGAAAAGCCAGAGTCTAACGGTCACAAGGTTGCTATTATCGGTTCTGGTCCTTCTGGTCTTACTTGTGCTGGCGACCTTGCGAAAAAGGGCTACGAGGTAACTGTATTCGAGGCACTTCACCTTGCTGGTGGTGTACTTGTATATGGTATTCCAGAGTTCAGACTACCAAAGGCTATTGTACAGAAAGAAATCGAAACACTTAAGGCTTTGGGTGTAAAGGTTGAAACAAATATGGTTATCGGTAAGATTCTTTCTATCGATGAGCTTATGAACGAGTATGGCTTTGAGTCTGTATATATCGGTTCTGGTGCAGGTCTACCTAGATTTATGAATATCCCTGGTGAAAACCTAAAGGGTGTTTACTCAGCTAACGAGTTCCTAACAAGAGTTAACCTAATGAAGGCTTATAAAGAAGATAGTACAACACCTATTGCAAACTCTAAAAAGGTTGCAGTTGTTGGTGGTGGTAACGTTGCAATGGACGCTGCTAGATGTGCTAAGCGTCTTGGTGCCGAAGAGGTTTACATAGTATACAGACGTGGTGAGGACGAGCTTCCTGCAAGAGCAGAAGAAGTTGAGCACGCTAAGGAAGAGGGCATTATCTTTAAGTTACTTACAAACCCAATTGAGATTCTACCTAACGAGGAGAACAAGGTTGGTGCAATGAAGTGCGTAGAGATGGAGCTTGGTGAACCTGATGCTTCTGGCAGAAGAAGACCTGTTGTAAAGGCAGATTCTGAGTTTGAACTAGAGGTAGATTGCGTAATTATGTCAATCGGTACATCTCCAAACCCACTAATCAAGTCAACTACAGAGGGCTTGGATACTCAGAAGTGGGGTGGAATTATCGCTGACGAAAATGGTCTTACATCTCGTGAGGGCGTTTACGCAGGTGGTGACGCTGTAACAGGTGCTGCTACAGTTATTCTTGCAATGGGTGCAGGTAAAACAGCAGCTACTGCTATTGATGAGTACATTCAGAATAAAAATAAGTAATTTAAAATATAAATTATAATAAAATTGTATTGAACACCGTTTAAAATCGGAAAAAGATTTTAAACGGTGTTTAGTATTAGAGATAGCAATGTTTAGTTGCTTTCTTAACACGATAAAAAACTCGAAATTCGTTTTTGAATTTCGAGTTTTTCTTATATCTTTATTAAATTATATTGTTGGATTTTATTCTGTTATCCTGCGAATGATATATCATCGCCTATATTGTAATCAGACATATCGTAACCAAGTAGGTGTTTCTGAAGTAGTACGATATCGGCTAGTGAAATTTCTGAATCACGATCAATATCGCAGGCTTTTATCTGTGTTTCGTTCAAATCTATATATCCAAGTAGGTATTCTTCAAGAAGAGCAACATCAGTAAGCTCAACAAAGTCGTTTCCGTCAGTGTCGCCTATTATATGTGTAACTGTTTCTTCCTCATCTAATAACCAAACCTGAGTGCCATAGAAAGGATTTGCAGTACCAATTACAATACCATCTTCTGTTGGTGCTGTTGTACGCAAGCCGTGATTATATTCGTCACCAAATCCGTCTATAGTAATTGTCTCAAAGTTTATACCATCATCAGAAACATATAGGTCAAAGCCCTTTGACGCTGTACTCATATATTTGCTGTTGATTAAGAAGCCTGTTATCATCTTCTTGTTATCTTCGCTAAATAGCATATCATAAGCCTTTTTAATATTCTCAACAATCAAATCAGAAGCTACACCTAATTGCTCTAGATTTTCCTCAAGGATTACAATAAACTGATTATACCAATCACGTGCTGCCTCATAAAAAGCCTCTGCACTGTCATAGTCTCCGTTCTGCACAGCTTCTTCAAACTGAGCAAGTAAAGTGTTTATTTGCTCTAAATATACATCATAATCTTCAATGTTGTTATTTGTAAAGTCAGATGAATCTAAATCAGCTACTTCTTCAGCAAGAGTTTGTAGTTGTTCATCGCTTAAAGAGTATGCATTGTCTGATACAGCACCAAGCTTTGTTTTCAATGCGTTTGTAACAAAAGCACTTTTGCTTGTATTTTTTGTTTTAGCAGCAACTTTTGAGAACTCAACAAAATCTGTTGTTTCAGGTGTGTTTTCAGTTTTAAATAGCTCTAAAAATGCAGTTAGGTAGTTAATCTGACTTTCCCATTCCTCAGCTGACATTCTGAATATTTCGCCGTTTGCGAACTGTCCAACAGGCTCTAGTAGACTACTTGTGTCAAATGTACCAACATAAAGCTTATCGTTGTATACACACATTTTCCAGATGTACTGGTTTTCGTTGCGACCAAAGCCAGAGCCAATGCCAGACAAGCTACCCTCTGGGAACATCTCGTCAGCGTCACCCACAACTAGCTCTATGTTTTCATCCTGATCCATTCTGTATAGATTTACAGATTGCTCAAGGTTAGCATTCATAAAGTCGAAATCCTGCTTAAACGCAACATCAAGCAATGCGATTTCCTCGTCGTTATATTCGCCGATATATAGGTAATCATCATAAACAATAAGGTTTGCAGCACCACTTCGGGTTCTTTCTGGGTCTATACCAAATGTGTATCTTGCACCGTCGTTCACAGTGTCACCTGCTAATGCTCTCCAGTTAACGCCACCTTCTGCGTTCTTTTCGCCTACTACAAGTGCAAATGACTGCATTGTGTTATCGTCTGGCATATTTTCAGGTGTACCAGTACAGATTGAAACATAAAGTCTGCCATTATATTCAATCATATCCCAAATTGAACCACCATAAATACTATCGCAATAGCGATATGCAGGGTAGTTGAATAAATCCTCCATATTTGCAATCTTTGTAAAAGCTTCTTGACCCTCTGATGGGTTTTCGGCAGTTGCAATATACGCACCTTCTAGACCCATACAGCTGATTGTTAGCTTGTTGTCAAATACACAAATACCACGAATACCAACGCTTAGTCCTTTGTTATAGGCTTCGATGTTTTCTTCTCGTGAAACACCCTGATATACCATTTTGTATTCATCTGTTTCAGGGTCAATTTCGTAAACACTTGGCAAGCCAGCTACAGCACCACAGAAGTAAAGCTTACCCTTATACTCTACACCATTTCTAAAGTTGCAAGCTCCACCAGTATCTGCCTTTGACATCAGAATTTTAACCTCGCAGGTTTTGTAATTAACCTTTAGAAGAATACTCTTTGAATCTCCACCGTCTTCCTGAGTTGTGAAGAAGTTGCCGTTATACATAGCCTTTAGCATAGCATTAAGCTTTGCTGCATCGTACTCGTAATCTAGCTTTGCACCAGCAAGATTAACTGTACTCATCATAGAGGCATAGTTAGTTCCGATGTAAACCCAATCACCATATGCTAATGATGACCATGAATAGCTCTGTCCACGCTCACCCTGTGCAGTTTCTGGATTGACCTCTACAGTACCATTGCCGGCATAGTCAACAATACCGTCATTTTCGCCAGCACCCTTTGTTGGGTGGCTTATCTTAGTCGCAACGTGACCTCCACCGTAATACACTATGCCCTGTGCTTCCTCCTCGTCTACTACATCATCAAAGCCTACTGCTGATGTTGCACTTGCAAGCATTGTTGTAGAAATAAGAATTGCAAGCATAGATTTTGATGTTCTTTTTAAGTTCATACACTTAATCCCTCCTTGATTAAAAACAAAAGGTTTTCCAGATATACCCTTTATTTATTATGCATTATTATATCATATAAATTATAAAAAAACATTAAATATATATTAAATTTTAATCCGTTATTAGAAACTTCGGTTTTAGCTGGCTTTGTATAGCTGAAAGTGCAAAATAGATAGCTCTATTTTTACTAAATCTATATTGAATTATTGGTGGTATTGTTATATAATGAACTTGTTCTCAAAAAATAAATTAACTATTTTGTTAGGAGGGCTTCTTTGGGAGACTTTAGCATTATTTCACTTATAACGGTTTTGTTAATAGTAGCCTTGGTTGTTTTTGGAGTTGTTGTTTTTTATCGAGCTAAAAAAGCTATACGAAGATTTTCAAGACAGATGTTTAATACAGACAATCTTCTTGATGCAGTACAACAGCAAAAGCGTACAATGGCAACTACACCTAAATCACTTTCTTCTATGACAAATGTTTATTTGCCACTTATTAAAAGCGATTTTCCTGATTTTAATTATGACGAATTTAAACAAAAGGCAGAAAATTTGCTGTTAAACTATTTTACAGCTATTTCGACATTAACCCCTATACAAAATGTAAACATAACAAATAATGTTGCTTTGCAGGTTAATTCGATTATTGCACAGCTTCAGGCAAATAATCAAAAAGAAGTTTACGAAGATGTTATTATACATAACACAGTAATAACAAATTATGTAAAAAGCCCTGCTATATGTAAAATTGTTTTTAATACGGCTTTAGAAAATATAAATTACATAAAGGATTCAAACGGTAAAATTATTTTTGGCCGTAACGACCTTAAAGAGCAGACAATTTACGAAACAGAGCTTGTATATGTACAGGATTTTAAGCAGGTTACAGATACTAATTTGCTTAAATTTCTTACACTAAACTGTCCAAATTGTGGTGGTCCTATTTCAAACCCAAGTGCGAAATTCTGTGAATACTGTGGCACTGGTATAGAGCAAAAAAATGTACTTGTATGGAACTTTAACAGAGTAAAAGAGGTTTCGGGTAGCAAGTCACATTAATATGATATATAAGGAGAGATTTTTACTATGGGTATTATTAAAGCAGCCATAAATTCAATTGGTGGTAACTTAGGTGATCAATATCTTGAAGCGTTACAGCCACCTGAAACCTTAACAGATACAGTCGTTTTTGCACCAGGCGTAAGAGTGCGTCCAAATGACTCTCGTAATACAAACCTAAAGGGTACAAGCAACCTTGTAAGTAATGGTTCACTTATTCATGTATGGCCAGGTACAATGATGATTGTTGTAGATGGAGGTAGAATTGTAGGTGGTTCTTGTGAGCCAGGTTACTTTACTGTAAGTGATACAACTGCACCATCTATATTTAGTGGTCAGTTTGGCGATTCTTTTAAAGACGCTTTTGAAAGATTGAAGTTTGGTGGTGCAACTCCTCGTGAGCAGAGAGTTTACTATATTAATATGCAAGAAATTCGTGGTATTAAATATGGTACAGCAAACCCAATAAACTACTTTGACCCAATGTATGGTGCCGAGGTATTTATAAGAGCAAGAGGTTCATACTCATTTAAAATAACTGACCCTATCAAGTTCTTTACAGAGGTTGTTCCAAAGGGTGCTGCTCTTGCTAATAAGACTATAGATTTTACTGAGCTAAAAGAGCAGTTTAATGGTGAATTCTTGACAGCTTTAGAGGATTCACTTGGTAAAATGTCTAACGATGGTATTCCTTTTAGTCAGATAAGAGGTAACACAAGAAACCTTACTAAATATCTTGCAGATGCACTTGATGAAGAGTGGAAAGAGCTAAGAGGTATAGAGATTGTTTCTACAACCTTCACATCATCTTATGACGAAGATTCTCAAAAGATTATGAAAACTCGTCTACAAGGTATGGCAATGGCTGACCCTAACGCACAGGCTGGCTATATGGCTACAAACCTTGCAGAGGGTATAAAGGCAGCTGGCAGTAATGCCGGTGGTGCTACAAACGCATTCTTAGGAATGGGAATGGGTATGAATATGGGTGGTAACATTATGCAGGGTTATCAACAGCAACAGCAGAATTACCAGGCACCACAGTACCAGCAGCGTGTTGCTTATCCACAGCAAGGTGGTTACCAACAGCAGGGCTATCAGCAACAGCCTATGCAACCAGCACAACCACAACAGCCTGTAGAGCCACAAGCAGTTGTAGGAACAGCACCAACACCAGCACCTTCATCAGCTACATGGAAGTGTGAGTGTGGTACAGAAAACGCAGGTCGCTTCTGTCAGCAGTGTGGTAAGCAAAAGCCAGAACCAGCACCACAGCAAAATGCAGGTGGTTGGGTATGTAGCTGTGGCACACAGAATACAGGAAAATTCTGTATGGAATGTGGTAGTCCAATGCCAGTAGCAAAGCCAAAATGCTCACAGTGTGGCTTTGAACCAGCAGATGGTGCTACACCAAAATTCTGCCCAGAGTGTGGAAATAAGATGTAATTTTTAGCTATAAATTAGCTATGATATTAAAAGCCGATGCCATATAGTGCATCGGCTTTTTGATGTTAACAATAAATTGGAATTTATCGAAAAGTTAAGATTAGCACAAACCCAAACTTAAAGTTTGGGTAAAGCCTTTTTAAAGGCTTGTGGGGTCGAGGGGCAAAGCCCATCGTGGGATTTTAAAGGGTGAAACCCTTTAACTCATAGTTTTTCCTAAAAATGCCTTGAAAAGGCATTTTTAAATAATCTTGAGAAGTTAAGGGCTTTGCCCTTAAAACCCACGAGGGCTTTGCTCTCGACCCATAAACTTTTGAAAAAGTTTAATCAAAACTTTTAAGTTTTGGTTTGTGCGTAGCTTACCGATAAACTACAATTTGTTTTTCTTATATTACTGTTTTTATGCAAATTTTAGGTTGATTACAAATCAATTGAATTACAAATAATATTATGGTAAACTTATAAAAAAGGAAGTGATATTAGTATGATTCATATTTATTATGGTGACGGTAAGGGTAAAACAACAGCAGCAGTAGGTTTGGCTGTGCGTAGCTGTGGAAATGGTAAAAGTGTACTTTTTACACAGTTTTTAAAAGGTAACAACAGTGGTGAACGCAGAGTTTTAGAATGTTTACCAAAGCTTACAATGCCAGAGCTACCCGAGAAGGTTAAGTTTGTTTTTGACCTTTCGCCTGAAGAGCACAATGAATACCGAGCAACTGTATGTGAACAGTTTGATTTTATTGTAGAAAATATTGCAAAATACGATATGATTATTGCAGACGAGATATTTTCGGCTGTAGATGTAGGTTTTATTACGCTTTCTGATATTCTTGCACTTATAAAAAAATGTTCAGATACAACCGAACTAGTCTTAACAGGACACAATGTGGATAAAAGTATATTGACCTATGCAGATTATGTAACCTATATGTCAAAAATAAAGCACCCGTTTGATACAGGAGTAAGAGCAAGACGAGGGGTAGAATTTTAAATTATAATGTAAGTGTGAGCGTTGGCTCACACTTACAAATTTAAAATTATCTTTAAACTAAACATAAATAGAGTGAAATTAAGTAATACTTAAAGCCAAAAATATACAAAATTCATATTGTTTATTTATAAAATGTGTGATATAATTTATAAGTAACGGTGAATTTTTGCACATCTGTAAAATTATACAGTAAAGGAGACTACAAAAGTGAACACAAAAGTACAGAAGGTTATGGAGTTTATTAAAGAAAACGACATAAAAATGGTAGACTTTAAAATGGTAGACATTCAGGGTCAGTTCCGTCATGTTACTATCCCTGCAAAAGATTTCTCAGAAGAGGTAATGAAAAACGGTATCGGTTTTGATGCTTCAAACTATGGTTATGCAGTAGTTGAAAAGAGTGATATGGTATTTATTCCAGATCCAGACAGTGCTGCTATCGACCCATTCTGCGAGATTCCAACATTATCAATGACTGGTAATGCAATGATTATTGATAACCCAGAGAACCGTCCACTTGCTCAGTACCCAAGAAATATCGTAGCTGCTGCAGAGCAGTATATGAGAGATTGTGGTATTGCTGATACAATGATGATTCTTCCTGAGTTCGAGTTCTATCTATTCGATCAGGTAGGTTGGGATGTAAGCCCTAACTCAATTGGTGTTTCAGTTGACGCTCAGCAGGCTCATTGGAATAGTGCTATTGAGGGTGCAGGCTGTGTTGTTCCAAAGCAGAAGAACTACCACATCGCTAAGCCATTCGATGTATCATACGAGGCTCGTAGCGAAATGTGTATGCTAATGGAAGAAGCAGGTATTGCAATTAACTATCATCACCCAGAGGTTGGTGCTGCTGGTCAGTTTGAGATTGAGCCAAAGCTAGGTGAAATGTCAAAGATGGCTGACGCAACAATGATGATTAAATATATCATTCATAATGTAGCTAGAAAATACGGCAAAACTGCTACTCTAATGCCAAAGCCTGTAATGGGTGAGGCTGGTAATGGTATGCATGTTCATATGCTACTACTAAAAGACGGCGAGCCAGTATTCTCAGATGATAATGGCTATTCAAACCTAAGTAAAGAGGCTCACTACTTTATGGGTGGTTTGTTAAAGCATATTGCATCACTATGTGCACTTACAAACCCAAGTACAAACTCATTTAAGAGACTAGTACCAGGCTTCGAGGCTCCTGTAACAGTTGGTTATGCTACATCTAACCGTAGTGCTGTTATTCGTATTCCAGCTTACGCTAAGGCTCCAAATCTAAGAAGATTCGAGCTTCGTAACCCAGATGCAACTTGTAACCCATACTTCTGCTATGCAGCTATTCTTATGGCTGGTCTTGACGGTATCAAGAATAAGATTGATCCACACGAGAATGGTTGGGGTCCATACGATATGAACCTATTCCACCTAAGCGATGAGGAAAAGGCTAAGCTAACACAGCTACCAACATCTCTTGAGCAAGCTCTAGACGCTCTAGAAAGTGACTACGACTACCTAACAGCTGGTGGCGTATTCCCAGAGGAGCTAATTAAGAACTTCATTAAGACAAAGCGTCAGGAGTGCCGTGAGCTAGCAGCAATTCCACACCCAGCAGAGTTTGATCGTTATTATAATCTTTAATTTATAAATTGAATAGATTTTTATAACATCTAAAATATTACGGGTAGTAAGCATAATGCTTGCTACCCGTTTAATTTTGTGATATAAAGTTTTATGAAAAACAAGGTTGATAGCAATAATCAATTAAAATCATTTTTGGAGCTACAGTTGTCTTTGATTTAGATAATTCGATAAAAGAGATTTGATTAATTGCAGAGAAAGGTTTTATACAAATGTACCCGAGTGCTTTTGTGAGAGATTAGGCGAGAGTACGTTCTGTATGACATTGTACGATTCAAGCAGTATGTCAAATTTGCTAGAGGTGGCTACAGATAGCTTTAATAACGAAATTGCAATCTTGAAAAAGCTAAATGAAGAACCGTTGGTTAAGCAAACTATAAAAATGGAAAGTACCTGTTTTTAATATGGTTAATACTAGCCTTGTGCTTGGATTGAAACCAATTAACGATGATGAATATACAAAGCTGATAAAATTATACAATTATGTTGATGATATAAAAACACTTGGTTATCCATTTATACCTCATATAACACTAGCTTATTATAGTTATAATGGTTTTTCGGTTGATGCAAAGCGAACTCTAGAAAAAGTAGTTAATAATATTAATAAAAACCAGATACTTATTGAGCTTGATGTTGATAAGTTGTTTTATCAAAATTTTATTAATATGAATAAATATATCAACATTTTTAACTTATAAAGACGATAACAACTTTGTTTAACGCTTTAGCGTAATAATGCGATACTTTAATGCAAAAAAATAGTTATTTTGTGTAAGACATTGTAGAAAAAAGTCACTATAATATAGTTGTAAAGTTAATACAGCGTACGACCTCTTTAAAATACCTCATTATATATTCTGTATTCCGTGGTTGTGCAGTTTATACTGTACAACCTAGTGAAACAGAATAAAGGTTTGGTAAGAGTTTTAACCATATAAATTATCGAATTCCTCAAAAGCTTACACGTTAGTGTAAGCTTTTTTGTGCTTTAAATAGAAAAATTGCAATTTGGCGATAACCCTCTTGAAAATTTGTATTTTTCGATGTATTATTTCTAAGTATATAAAATTTATTGTAGATATTTGTTGGATATTATTGTTCAAACGGAGGATGTTTATGATGAGTAAGATTAAAATGATGTTAACAACAGCGTGTGCAGTGATGTTGTTGGTTACAAGTAGTGGCTGTGTAAGTTTTTCATCTGTTTCAGAAGGTTTAGGTGCTGTGCAAACTAACACTACTGTAGATGAGGCTGTGGCAGATGCAACAGAAATTGAATATGCAATAAAAGATGCCCAGGTGATGATTGAACAGGGCGATGATTCTGTGTATGGCGAAGATGTACATACCGATTCAGTTTGTTTTGGCAATGTAGTAAAAGAAAATGATCTTACAGAACAGGCTAAAACAAAGAAGATTGACGGAGTATCATATAAGCTATATTGGGATAGTTCTACGCATAGTGCTTTTTGGTCTTCAGATGGTAAAGATGATATAAGAAACAACGAACAAAGAGTTGAAGATATTGTTCATAGTGGTGCTGTGCAGTTAAAAACAAAAACTAATATAACATCATTAAATTGATTATTAAAAAATTTTAAAATACCCCGACTAACAAAAGCAAGCCTTTATAAGTCTTTGTTTTTGTTAGTTGGGGTATTTGTGTTAGATAGTTGTTTTGTTTGAAAAAATTATATATAAAAACAAAAAAGCAGGGCAAAAGCTCTGCTTGTAATGTTTATTCAGATTAACTTAAATTACGCTGATGCGTTTAGCTTGCGGGCTAGTGCAGACTTGCTTCTAGCTGCTGTATTCTTGTGTAGAATACCCTTGCTTACTGCTGTGTCAATCTTCTTAACTGCAAGACGAACTGCCTCTGCTTTGTCAGCAGCATTTGTGTCGATTGCAATGTGAGCGTTTTTAACTGATGTTCTAAGAGCTGATTTGAAAGCCTTGTTTCTAGCGTTCTTTGTAGCTGTAACCTTAACTCTCTTCTTAGCTGATTTAATGTTTGGCATCTAGTGCACCTCCTTTGCCCATACTCGTGTACAACTTATGATAGCATTTTATTGATGAAATTTCAAGTGTTTTTCAAAATTTTTTTGAATATCCAGTTTTTTCTACAATACAGATATACTAAATTTAATGCAGAAAAAATTATTTGTTTAATTTTTATCTTTGTTTGGTTTGTAATACTTAAAATAGTAAATAATACTAGTTACAAGCAACACAACAGCAGATACAGCTCTTATAATCCAAGAGTATATTCCACCCAGTAAATCTACATTTACAAGTAATACATCGGCAAGCCACCAGCCACCTAAGAATAAAAAATATACGCCCGGTAAAAGTAAAATACGATAAGATTTAATACCTGTAAATATAAGATAAATTCCTATTATAAAAAAAGCAACAATATATAAGTAAACCATTTTTACCTCTCGTTAATCCTTTTGGTTTGCACGCTTAGCATTTCTGCTTTTAGAAGCTTTGCTTTTTTCTTTTTTGGGTTTGCTGTATATAAGGCATATCATTAAATAACCACCAAATATTATTACACCTGCATAATGCACCCATTGCATAGCCTCAACGCCTGGCCATAGCTGTGAAATAAGGTAGTCAAACATTATCCATACACCCTCAAATAAGAAAAACAACGCCACAGGTCTGAACAGTAACGCATGGCGAAACATAGGTGCAAAAAGTAATATTGCTATTATTATGCACACAGCGCCTGCTAATATAGCTATCAACATAACAATCTCCTCCTTTTGCAGAGATTATATTTGCTAATTATAAGTATAAATAAATTTTATAGGATAGTCAATATTATCTTTGTTAAGTGTTTTAAAATAAACAAACGGTGATTATCCAAACTGTTTATAATATTTTGTGATTAATTAAAAGTTAATTCATAAACAAGCTTGCTGCAATATAAGCATTAACAATTAGTTTACAAACATATTCTTGACAAAACAGGTAAATGGTGGTACATTATAATTACATTAGCACTCTAAATACGAGAGTGCTAAAAAATAAAAACCTACGAACACGAGGTGGTAAATATGGAGCTACCTGTAAGAAAGGGCAAAATTCTGAATGCTATAATTAAGCAGTATATCGAAACAGGCGAGCCTATGGGCTCGAAGCTTTTGCTTGATTTCTTAGATTTTTCGGTTTCATCTGCTACTGTTCGTAACGAAATGGCAAGCTTGTCAGAAATGGGCTATCTTATTCAGCCACATACATCAGCTGGAAGAATACCTACACAGCTTGGTTACAGATATTATCTTGACCACTTGGTAGAGCCTATACAGCTTAGCACTCGAGAACGCCGAGCGATAGATGATGTACTTACAGCTGTTGCAGACGACCCCGAGCATATTCTTAACAAGGGTGCAGAAATATTATCTCAGCTAACTGGTTATGTTGCAGTAAGCACCACACCACCAACTGACGACACCACCGTTGAAAGAATTAAAATCGTGCAGATAAGCAAGCACACAACAATGATGGTTATGATAACCTCTAAGGGTATGGTTAAAAACAGACTGTTCAGATGTGACTACAACATAACAGATGATGTTTTAAGAATATTTGAACGAGCGTTAAATGAAATGCTAAGTGGTGTAAGGCTTAATATGATTACACCAGCATTTGTTCAGACTGTTGCTGTTGCGTTGGGCGATGTGCTTATCTTTATGCCACAGGCATTGCTTGCGATAATGGACGCAGCAAAAGTGGCTTCTGTTATAAATATTGTAAATTATGGTTTGTCAAATCTTTTACAAACAGGTGAATTTACAGTTGAACAGCTACGAAGCATATATAGGTTTTTGCAGGATACGCCTGCACAAGAGGAGCTTCTGCTTAAAAGGCATAGCAGGATTTCAACCTATATAGGTACAGAGTCTGAAATACCAGATGTATATTCAGCCAGTGTTATAAATTCACGCTATACAGTACAGGATACCGAAGCAGGTGCACTTGCTGTAATAGGTCCTATAAGAATGAACTATACAAAGGTTATAGCGTATACAGACTATATTTCTCAGATGTGTGGCAAGCTTATAACAGAACTTTTAGAATAATTTAAATGAGCTTTTGATACACTTAACAGTGTTAATGATATAAAGGAATGGTGATACATTTTGAGTAAGAAATCAAAAGAAAAAGAAACTGTAACTGAAGAGGTTGTAGAGGCAACAGAGGAAACAACCGAAGAGACTACAGAGGTAGTGGAAGAAACAGCTGAAAGCAAGCTTGAAAAGGAGCTTAAAGCTAAAAATGACGCTTATTTGCGTTTGGCTGCTGAGTATGAAAATTATCGTAGAAGAACAACAGCAGACAAGGCTAACATCTATGCAGATGCTACAGCAAGAGCAATTACAGAGCTTTTACCTGTAGGTGATAGCTTAGATATGGCATTAAAGTCACTAGAAAATGCTCCTGACGAGTATAAAAAGGGTATTGAGCTTATCGTTAATCAGTTTAAGTCTACTCTTGAAAAGCTAGGTGTAGAAACCTTTGGCGAAAAAGGTGACGAGTTTAACCCAGAGCTTCACAATGCTGTTATGAAGGTGGAGGATGACTCTTTGGGCGAGAATACTATTGCTCAGGTTTTCCAAAAGGGCTATAAAACAGGTGACAAAATAATAAGACACGCTATGGTACAGGTTGCAAACTGCGATTAAATAGCGTTTATAAGAATAATAAATATAAAAACAACTTACTAATAATATATAATATAATCGGAGGAAATTTATTATGGCAAAGACAATTGGTATTGATTTAGGTACAACAAATTCATGTGTAGCAGTTATCGAGGGTGGCGAGCCTGTAGTTATTGCAAATGCAGAGGGTGCAAGAACAACTCCTTCAGTAGTTGCTTTCTCAAAAACAGGCGAAAGAATGGTTGGTCAGGTTGCTAAAAGACAGGCTGTAACTAACCCAGACAGAACAATCGCTTCTATTAAAAGAGAAATGGGTACAGATTATAAAGTAAACATCGACGGCAAAGCATATTCTCCACAGGAGATTTCTGCTATGGTGTTATCTAAGCTAAAGGCAGACGCTGAGGCTTACCTTGGCGAAACAGTAACACAGGCTGTTATTACAGTACCTGCTTACTTTACAGACGCTCAGCGTCAGGCTACAAAGGACGCTGGTAGAATTGCTGGCCTTGATGTAAAGAGAATTATCAACGAGCCTACAGCTGCTGCTCTATCATACGGTATTGATAAAGAAACAGACCAGAAGGTAATGGTTTATGACCTTGGTGGTGGTACATTCGACGTATCTATTATCGAGATGGGTGACGGTGTACAGGAGGTTCTTGCAACTGCAGGTAACAACCGTCTTGGTGGTGACGGCTTTGACCAGAGAATTATCAACTGGATGGTTTCTTCATTTAAGGCAGAAACAGGTGTAGACCTAACAAATGACAATATGGCTATGCAAAGACTAAAGGAAGCTGCTGAAAAGGCTAAGATTGAGCTTTCTGGTGTTACTTCAACAGCTATTAACCTACCATATATCACAGCAGACGCAACAGGTCCTAAGCACCTTGACCTAACTCTAACAAGAGCTAAGTTTAACGAACTTACAGCTGACCTTGTAGAAAACACAATGGGTCCAGTAAGAAGAGCTCTAAGCGATAGTGGTCTTTCAATTGGCGAGATTAACAAGGTTCTTATGGTTGGTGGTTCTTCAAGAATCCCTGCTGTACAGGAAGCTGTAAAGAGCTTGATCGGCAAAGAGCCATTTAAGGGTATTAACCCAGACGAATGTGTAGCAATGGGTGCTGCTATTCAGGGTGGTGTACTTGGTGGTGAGGTTGACGGCTTGCTACTACTAGACGTTACTCCACTATCACTTGGTGTTGAAACAATGGGTGGTGTTATGACAAAGGTTATCGAGCGTAACACAACAATTCCTACAAAGAAGAGCCAGATTTTCTCAACTGCTGCTGATAATCAGACACAGGTTGAAATCAATGTTCTTCAGGGTGAGCGTGAGTTTGCTCGTGACAACAAGCAGCTAGGCTTGTTTGCTCTAACAGGTATTGCACCAGCTATGAGAGGTGTACCACAGATTGAGGTTACATTTGATATTGACGCTAACGGTATTGTTAATGTATCTGCTAAAGACCTTGGTACAGGTAAGGAGCAGAAGATTACAATTTCTTCTAATACAAATATGTCTAAGGAAGATATCGAAAAGGCTGTAAGAGATGCTGAGCAGTATGCTGCTGAGGATAAGAAGCGTCGTGAAGAGGTAGATACAAAGAACGAGGCTGAGAACCTATGCTATCAGGCTGAA
This sequence comes from Acutalibacteraceae bacterium, assembly GCA_045531635.1. Classification (GTDB taxonomy): domain Bacteria; phylum Bacillota; class Clostridia; order Oscillospirales; family Acutalibacteraceae; genus CAG-964. Next base: position 24,639 of record JAZSEI010000117.1, on the reverse strand, counting down.
AAGCTTGTAAACGAGAGTGGCGACAAGCTAAGCGATGAGGATAAGAATGCTATCCAGTCAAAGGTAAGTGCTACAAAGACAGCTATCGAGCAGAACGCTGTAGACGCTATTAAGATGGCTACAGAGGATCTACAGAAAACAGTATACGAAATTTCTGCAAAGCTATATCAGCAGGCTAACCCACAGGCTGCTCAGGGTGCTCCTGATATGGGCAATATGGGTGGTAACCCAGCAGGTGGCAGTGACGGCAATGTATATGATGCTGATTTCACAGATGTTGAGTAATAAGAATTAATAATTTGTTTTAAAAAATAATAGATTTTAGTCACAGTATGTTGTATAATGTAGAATAGTGACTTTTTCCGAAAACAGGGCAGAAGTTACTTCTGCCCTGTTTGGGGTATTAATATAAATTGGAATTTGTCGGGATACGCACAAATCAAAACTTAAAAGTTTTGATTAAACTTTTTCAAAAGTTTATGGGTCGAGGGCAAAGCCCTCGTGGGTTTTTTAGGGCAACGCCCTAAACGCATAAACGTCTTTTTAAAATGCCGTTGAAAACGGCATTTTAGGAATAAACGAGAAGTTAACGGGCTTCGCCCTTTAAAATTCCACGAGGGGTGTTACCCCTCAACCCCACCACCCTTTAAAAAGGGTGAACCTAAACTTTACGATTTCTATATCAAAGTTTGTTTTATCGCCCCGACAAATTTCAATTTTATTAAAACCCTTAAAAATTTTTCTGCTGACAGGAGGCATTATCTTGGCTGATAAAAGAGATTATTATGAAGTAATGGGTGTACCTAAGGGAGCTTCTGATGATGAATTAAAAAAAGCCTTTAGAAAATTAGCTAAGCAATATCACCCAGACCTTAACCCAGGTGATAAAGAGGCTGAAGCAAAGTTTAAAGAAGTTAACGAGGCATACGAGGTGCTTTCGGATAAAGATAAAAGAGCAAGATACGACCAATTTGGTCACGCTGGTGTAGACCCAAGCTATGGTGCTGGTGCTGCTGGTGGTAGTCCATTTGGTCAGGATATAGATTTAGGCGATATTTTCAATAGCTTCTTCGGTGGCTTTGGTGGTGGAGCTCGCTCTAATCCTAACGCACCACGCAAGGGCTCTAACATAGAAACAACTATAATGATTTCTTTTGAAGAGGCTGCAAAGGGCTGTAAGAAGACTATTACATATACAAACGAAAGTATATGTAACGAGTGTAGTGGTTCTGGTGCTGCTAAGGGTACTAGTCCAAAGGTTTGTCCTAACTGTGGTGGTACAGGTCAGGTTCAGGTTAACCAGAGAACACCTTTTGGTGTGGTTAGAACCTCACGCACCTGTGATGCTTGTAGAGGTAAGGGTAAAACAGTAGAAACACCTTGCTCAAAGTGTAAGGGTGCTGGTAGAGTAAGAACAAAGCGTACAGTAGATGTTGAAATTCCAGCAGGTATTAATGGTGAAACTCTACAGGTTTCTGGTCATGGTAATGCTGGTATAAATAACGGTCCTTACGGTGACCTTCATGTAAGAGTAGAGGTAAGACCACACCCTATTTTTGAAAGAAAAGGCGACAATGTGTGGTGCGAACTTCCTATTACATTTACTCAGGCTGCACTTGGTGCAGAGGTAGTTGTGCCTACTCTTGACGGTAAGGTATCGTACACAATTCACGAGGGTACACAGCCTAATGATATTTTCAAGCTAAAGGGTAGGGGTGTAACTCACCTTGGTAGCAGAACAGCCCGTGGTGACCAGTTTGTAAAGGTTGTTATAGAGGTGCCTAAGCATTTAACAGCAAAGCAAAAGGCATTGTTAAGAGAGTTTGATGGTACTGCAACTGATAAAAACTATGGTAAAAGAAAAGGCTTTTTTGATAAGCTAAAGACAATGTTTAATGACGATAATAAAAATAAAGATAATAAATAAGTAAGGAAGTGTTACAAGTGGAGTGGACAGAAGTAAGTATAACTGTGCCTGTAGAGCAAATTGACCTTGCAGGCGATATAGCACAAATGGTAGTTCCTTACGGAATTTATATTGAGGATTATTCAATGCTCGAGGACGAGGTTGAGGAGATTGCAAGAATCAACCTTATCGACGAGGATTTGCTTAAAAAGGACAGAACAAAGGGTATTGTTCATATCTATATAAGTCCAGAGGATAACCCTGTGGAGGCTGTTGCATTCTTAACAGAGCGTTATACAGAGGCTAATATTCCTTTTGAAATTGGCACAGCAGGCTGTGAAGAGCAGGATTGGCTGAATAACTGGAAGCAGTATTTTAACCCTATTGAGGTTGGTGAAAAGCTTCTTATTCGTCCAACATGGCGTGATAAATACGACCCACAGGGTAGAGTTGTGTTAAATCTTGACCCAGGCTTGGCTTTTGGCTCTGGTACACACGAAACAACTCGACTATGCTTGCAGGCTGTTGAAAAGTATACAACTAATGATACAACTATACTTGATGTAGGCTGTGGTAGTGGTATACTTGCAGTTGCTTCGCTATTGCTTGGAGCAAAAAGTGCTGTTGGTGTAGATATAGACGAAATGGCTGTAAAAACTGCAAGAGAAAACGCAGTGCTTAATAAGGTTGATGACAGATTTACAGTGCTTTCTGGTAATCTTACCGACAAGGTAGAGGGCAAATATAACGTAGTAGTTGCTAACATTGTAGCAGACGCTATTATTATGCTTTCTAAGGATATTAAGAATTTTATGGATGAAGATTCATACTATATTATGAGTGGTATAATAGATACAAGAGTTGACGATGTTCTTAATGCTATTGAAGATACATTTGAGGTAACTGAGAAGCTACTAGAAAACGGCTGGTGTTGTTTGGTGGCCAAGATTAAAAAATAAGGAGTAAGTAAAATGAGCGAATGTTCACATGATTGTGGTAGCTGTAGCCAAAGCTGTAGCTCTAGAAAAGAACCACAGAATAATTACGATAAATTAAATGACGCAAGCTCTGTAAAAAAGGTTATAGGCGTACTAAGTGGTAAGGGTGGTGTTGGTAAAAGTATGGTAACCTCTATGCTATCTGTACTTTTTAACAGAAAAGGCTATAAGGTTGCTATTCTGGACGCAGATATTACAGGCCCTTCTATTCCAAAGGCGTTTGGAATCAACGAGCGTGCAAGAGCCTGTGATGCTGGTATTATCCCAGCTAAGACTGCTACTGGTATTGATATTGTTTCTACAAATATGTTTCTACCAAGTGACACAGACCCAACTGTTTGGAGAGGTCCTGTTATTTCTGGTACTGTTAAGCAGTTCTGGAGTGAGGTTATCTGGGAAAACGAGGATTATATGTTTGTAGATATGCCACCTGGAACAAGTGATGTTGCACTTACTGTTTTCCAGAGCCTACCTGTTGACGGTATTGTTATAGTTACTTCACCACAGGATTTAGTTGCTATGATAGTTGAAAAGGCTGTTAAAATGGCAAATATGATGAATATTCCTATACTTGGTATAGTAGAGAATAACAGCTATTTTATGTGTGACGAGTGCAACAAAAAGCATTACATCTATGGCGAGAGTAAAATTGACGATATTGCAAAGGGCTATGGTATACCTGTACTTGGTAAGCTACCAATATTACCAACACTTGCACAATGTGTAGATACAGGTAATATCGAAGCTTTCAACGGTGATTGGCTAGACGAGGGTGTAGAGACAATTATCAAGGCTACAAATAAGTAATTTTGAATTTAATCCATACAATAAAAAGCTTACAGTGTTTAATCAAAAACGCTGTAAGCTTTTGTTGTTTGCCCAGAATGGGCAGTAACTTGGTGGTGAAAGTCCACTACAGGCTTGGCAGTAGGAACTGTTAGCTGAGGGCAAGTGCGTCCACCGTGAGGTGGAGTATGAAGTAAGCCTAAGGCAAACTCTTGGTCTGACGAACAGAAATCACATATAAGGCATATGCAGGGCGGATGAGCTTGCATCACAAAGCAAAGTCCAATACTGCCCGAACTCTGCGGTGTAAATGTGGCAGATATATGAGAGGAAGGTTGCTGTTCTTAACTTGGGAGGTCTTGCAAGGCAATGAAGGACAGATAGATTGACACCCGTTGAACCTGTGCAGTGATGTACAGCTAAATTGCAAGAAGTCAGCAGAGGTCATAGTAGTAAAAAAATTTTTTTTCGCAAAGGACCGAACAATAATAGTCTTGAAAACGAAAGGACGGTGGAGCAATGCAAAGACCACAGAAAACAGCAAAGGCTGGCTACCCTTGCGAGGGTATGTTGGAAACAGAGAGTAACAAGGGAGTGTGTAGTGTTGCTCGGCTAGAAACGGAAAGACAAGACGGTGCAGAAAATCTACTTGAAGCTATCCTTGATAGAAATAATTTGAACAAGGCATATCTGAAAGTAAAGAAGAATGGAGGCTCGGCAGGAATAGATGGTATGACAATAGAAGAAATGTTGCCATATCTAAAAGAACATCGAGAAGAAATGCTTAAAGCAATAAGGAATGGTAAGTATAAGCCAAAGCCAGTAAAGAGAGTAGAAATTCCAAAGCCAGACGGAGGAAAGAGAAACCTTGGAGTACCAACGGTAATAGACCGAATGATACAGCAAGCAATAGTTCAAGTATTGCAACCAATATACGAACCACTATTCTCTGACAATAGCTATGGCTTTAGACCAAACCGAAGTGCACATCAAGCGATAAATAAAGCGTTGGAATATTACAATAAGGGATATACACAGGTAGTGGACATAGACCTTGCAAAGTATTTTGACACGGTAAATCACGATATATTAATAGATATGTTAAGAGAACAGGTAAAGGACGAAAGAGTACTATTGTTAATCCGAAAATATTTAAAGAGTGGAGTAATGATAAATGGCTTAATAAGTCCGACAACAGAGGGAACACCACAAGGTGGAAATCTATCACCGTTGCTTAGCAACATATATCTTACAGCATTTGATAAAATGCTAGAAAGCAGAGGTCATAGGTTTGTAAGATATGCAGACGATTGTAACATATATGTCAAAAGCCGAAGAGCAGCCAAGAGAGTAATGACAAACTGTGTAAAATTTCTTGAGGGAAAGCTGAAACTAAAAGTTAATCAGCAGAAAAGTAAGGTAGGAACTCCATTGAGGCTAAAATTTCTTGGTTTTTCACTTTACAAAACAGGAAATAAAGCAGGAATACGCCCACACGGTAAAAGTATTAAAAGGTTTAAGGATAAAATCCGAGAGCTAACAAGCCGAAAACAGGCGAGGTCTGTTGAGCTCATACTTAAAAGAGTAAAGAAATATACAACAGGCTGGCTTGGATATTATTCTATTGCAGATATGGAAAGCAAAATTAAAAGCCTTAACGAATGGTTAAGGCGAAGAATAAGGCAAATATATTGGAAGCAATGGAAAAAAGTAAGTGCAAGGTTTAGTAACCTAAAGAAACTTGGCATAGATAAATACAAGGCTTGGGAATGGGCAAATAGTAGAAAAGGCTATTGGAGAATATCCAGTAGCCATATCTTGCATAGGTCATTAACAAACGAATACCTTGTATCGGTGGGATATGATGACATATTCCAAAGATACAAGGTACTGCACTCAAGTTATTGAACCGCCGTGTACGGAACCGTACGCACGGTGGTGTGAGAGGTCGGCTACTCAACTAATGGGTAGCCTCCTACTCGATGGAGGTAAATTATGACTATGGACAAAAAAGTATTATGTACTGATATATTTGAGCGAGAAATTGAAAAAGCGATTAAGACATTAAAAAGATTTCGTGAAGCTTGGTTAAAGTGTTCTTTTCATTCAGATACGGAACTATTTCGGTATGCAGATGATGATTTTTACTTTTATAGATTTGCTATTGATAGAGAAGAAAGAAATAGAATTTCGTTATTAGATAATATTTTATATGAGGTATTGGCTCGATATAATGTCGATTTTGAGGTGCCGCAAGATAGAAAAGAAGTGCCATTTGACTTTATTATTAATGCAAACTCGGGTCGTTTTGGGTATACCTTTGAGAATTTTTATGAAGATTACGATATTGCTAAAATCTTAATTAATTATGAAGTAGATAAAGTGTATATAATACGAACTGTACATGGCAAAGGAATCGATCATATACTGAAAAGAAATGAGCATTATAAAAATCAAAATATATATGTTGAAGAAATTGCGATTAAAAAATTATTTGAAGAGTATTTTTCGATTGAAGAATATTTCGAATTTGAAAAAAGTATAGGTGAATATATAACTCAATCAAGAAAAATTATGGGGTATCAGTCAATAAAAGTATTATCAGCAATGAATTTATCAGTTAGAAAATTATTTGAAGAAAAGGTTTTGTGTGATTGGGATTATGAGCATTCAAAATATCAAATAATAGATGATAGCAACGCAAAAATACAAAATAAATTGTATGTTAGGGATTATGACTTTAAGGATAATTGGATTAAGATAAAAGAAAATTATATTGGGAAAGCTTTGTATAAAGCTATGGTTGGCTCTGAGGATTTTGCGGAGAGTTTCATGACATCAGAGTGGTTGTATTATTCTTTAAAAGGTTCAGAAAATTTTGATTATACTGCAATTGTAAGCGGTTATCTCAAATCAATAGAACAGCTGCTTTTTAAGTTGGTAATGCTTAATGTTGATAATAATTGTGTTATATCTTTAAAGGGAGATAAGTATACAAAACAAAAAGTGAAAGAGAATGCTGTAGTTGTTTATGAAATGAATTGGGATAAAAATACAAAATCGGTTAAAAAGATTATTACAAAAGATGGATGTAAAAAGTGGCCCAAGTTCCCATACATAGATTTTATTGAGAATCAAAAAGAGTATATGGATAGTTCAATTGGAACATTTGAATATTTCTTTAGGAATAATCCGAATATCTTTATAGATTCTGATTTATCAAACGTTATTTGTGATATGGTAAGTTGCTTCAGAATAGAATGTCGAAATGGTTATTTTCATACACACAATTTGCATGATAGTGCTATTGTCGATAAGACAAGAGAAAACGCTATTCTGCTCTATGCAATTTTGCTGGGATGTGTTAATAAAACTAAAGATAAAAAAGAAGAATTGGGAATTGCAAATGAAGATGAATTTGATTCGATTTGTAAAGAAATAAGGGAAATGCGACATTATAACCCGAATTTTATATTTCTTTACAACGATGGTACAGAAAAGAAAATGATTTATGATACCATAAATAACACTCTGGAATACACAGAAGATGGAATAGAGCATTATGAGTTTTTGTTGTTTTATGAGGTTGAAGAGTTTTCATTGGAAACATATGAAAAACTAGATACACCTATTAGAGAAAAATGGAGATATTTGCTCACTAGAGATAATCTTCCGAAAAGAATTTATTGTTATGATATAAAAAATAACATCCATGAAGTGAATCCTGATTTGTTGCAATAATAGTATTGTTATTCATATCGTGATGGAATGATATGAATATTTCTTAGTGGTAAGAACTCCCCCTTTTACTACTATTTCTACTACTAATAGGTGGTTTCAACTTGCTAAATTATGCTATAATTTGCCTAGTTGACAAGCCCACAATTTAACAAATATTACAGACTTCCTTGAAAAATATGGCATTTCTGGACAATTTAATGAGTTTGATTAACTATGATAAAAGTTCTATTCATCTGTCATGGCAGGAGAGCGGTGTGTAAGGCACACGTTGGGGCATAGTTTTCCGATGACAGAGTGTAGAACTACGGTAATACTACGAATAATGAAATAATAAAAAGTCTTTTCATCGAAGATTAAGGAATTTCTAGTTGATATAAATACATATGAAATTAATGCATAATAAGCACGTGAGGAAAAAATGACAGAGGAGAGAAATCAGATGATGGATACATTAGCTTATGAAGGTGATGACATAGATACTGAGGGAAAACTTTAAAATGTATGGTTATCAAGGTACACAGTCCACTTTGTTTAGATTGATGGAAGAATTAGTAATAAAAATGGGTATTATTGAAAATCATATTCCGTTGCCAGGGGTGGTATGGGGTGGAAGTGGATTGATGCTACATCCAAACAGTACAACAAATATTGGATACAAAGATATTCAATTAATATATGAACAGTTTCATGTGTTGTTGAATCAAGGTGTAATTGCTCCGGGAGCAATAGGAAATTATGGACCTAATTCACCAAATTTTCATGTTACTGATTATCGATTGAAGTGTTTGGAAGAAAGAGAGATTCTTCCATATGATGTGGATAGTTACCTTACAAAAATTAAAGGTATACCAGGTATTACAGAATGGGTTGAATTTTACATAAAGGAAGCATTACAGTGTTATAATGCCAACTGTATGGAGGCCGCAATAATCATGTTGGGATTGTCAAATGAAAAAATTATAGATGAATTGATTTCTTCATTGTTAGATTTTTTTATTTAGAAATCATCCAACAGAACATGGTCTGATGAGTACTGGACTTACAAGTGTCAGAACAGCTTCGGCAAAATATACCTGTTATACACAGTATTTTTCCACCATTAAGGATCGTATTACTGAAAGGTATTTAAAGATATGCTTCCACTAATGGATGGGGTTGCAATTGAATCCTATGCGAATTTTACCAGAATTACAAGAAACGGATTGGCTAATCCTTCAGATACAAAACTGGAACGAATGGAGGTACTAATGATATTTATTTCATTCGTAAAGTATTGTGAAGTTCAATATGGTTTTAAGGATTATTACGATAATCATTAGTATAGGGAGTGAAATTATGTCGTACGAAGAAGATTATAGAAAACCTTATAAAGCAGCTTGTGCTTGCGGTCAGGGGTTTTTGCGCTATTATAAGATTTTTATGTCAAATGACTGGGGGCAAGATAAAGAGGATGCAACACCTGTTGAATTAGTGTGCGAGTGTTGTTCGAATAAGTACCATTATGAGCATATACATGGACATGATTATTTAGTGCCAAATGGCTTATCTTTTCCAAAAACTGAACCTCGACTCGATAGAAAATATTATTATGATGAAAAGGAACAATTGATAGAAAAATATAGTGTAGAAGATATTGAGAATATTATCAAGGATATGACTGCTCCCAAACATCGGTTTATCACGAATTTAGAGAGTAAACAGGCTGTTGAATTTGCAGAATACTGGTGGTCACGGACTGGTAAAAAAAGTCTGAAACCGATGGTTTCCTATCTTGAGGAGTTGTTGCGTAATTATGGTGTTGTCAAACAAGGATACGAAAAAAAGAAGCCTTTTTGGATTCAGTACACACAAGAGTGTGAAAAATATGAGCAAGCCAATATAGCAATTCAAAAGCAGAGCTTTAAACTGACTTTTTTATATGATTCTGAGCAAGATGAAATTGAACGAGAGAGCAGAAAGCACGAGCGTGATAAGTATGAAGAAGAACATCGATATGATGACTTTACTGCACAAGTTCATTATGACCAATCATACAAAAAAGATTTTACGAATTTATATTGGGATAGTTATTTAATCAAAGAGTGTACGGATTCGCAACATTTATCTTTGTCGAAATCTATGTTTGGAATATCACAGGTCACGATTGCAAAAAAATATGCTTGTATATGCCAAATCTGTGGGAGAGAGACAGAGATATTATCTTCTGATTTAAAGATTTTGTATAATGACGAAGAGGGATATTATCCTGGATGTAGTTGTTCTTGCCATACGATTTCATCGTTTGAAGCTAAAACAATGGATATTTTAAATCAATTAGGCATTACATATATCAGAGAAAAATCTTTTTCGGGATTGTTAGGTGATTCTGGTAGGCCATTGAGATTTGATTTTGCTCTATATAAGGAAAACGAAGAATCGATTGATCTGGTAATAGAATTACAGGGACCACACCATTATAAAAAAGGGTACTATGATGAGTTTGGTGATTATATAACTGATAAGGATGAAACTGATATGCCCAAAAATGTAGGCAATAACTTTGAACGTCAGATTAAATATGATGAAAAGAAGAAGGAATACTGCTTGCAGCATGGGATTAATTTAGAATGTATAAAATACACAGTATCCGTCGATTATGAACGACTAGAGAAAAAAATCATAGAAATATTGAAAAAATATGGATACCAATATTATGTAGAGCATACGGATAGGTTTTTTATATAGTAAATGGGATAGCATTAGAAAGGGATGGAGATGTGGTTGAATTGGATATATTAACAAACGGGAAAAAGAATAATCATCTCGGTTGCTTGAAGAAGATGGCAGCAAAAGCGGATACGCTTATTATCGTATCTCCGTTTGTTACAGATGATATTTCGAAGCTGATTGAGAGTATGATCACAATAAAAAATATTTCGCTATACACAACTTTACATAAGTATGACGATACTGCCCAAAAAGCAGTTGCGTTATATAAATTTTATGAATATTGCAAGGGAAAATCCATTGACCTATTAATTAAAATTGATGATAATCTTCATGGAAAAGTGTATTTGTTTTATGATGGTATTAAGCCGAGAGGGTTCGTACTGACTTCTGGAAATTTTACAGAGAATGGACTAATCAATAATCATGAGTATGGAGTGTGTGTAGAAGATGCGGATAAGCAAAAGGAGATGGCAGATATCATAATGTCCATCAATACCTATGATTTGTCGTACACGCAGCTATGCGAGATTTATGATGAGGCTCTGAAATTTATTAAGAGGCATCCAGCGATTCAGCAGGAAAAATTTAAAGTGCATAAGCTGATAAATAAAAAACCATCAGCTACGCAAAATGGATCCGTGAAGTATTATTTAAAGCCTGTGGGTACATCTCAAGAACCGTTTGAAAAACCAATGGTTATAAAAGAGGTGGATATGCTTGGATTTGGTAAGAATCCAAAAACTATGCAAAAAGGAGATGTACTCTTATTACATAGCGTGGGACCAAGCAGTATTGTAGGTTATTATGTGGTGATTAGTGATGAAGCTGTTTTTGTCAAAAATGATGACAATGACAGATGGCCGTGGAAGGTACAGGCAGAGTGCCATTCTTCTAAATTTAGTGCAGAGTGGTGGGATTATGAACTGAAGACACAGGAACTTATAAATGAGTTTTTAGAGAAGAAGCCAGGACAACATATAACGTTGGCAGGTGGAGATACTTTAGGTGCTCTTCAGTGGGGAAGAGATAGGGTGCAAATCACAAAGGAATTTGCACAGTTTATAATTGATAAGATGCAGGGGTAGGGTAGTTTTATTTGCTAGGTGGCTTTTATAAGAAAATAAAAAGTTTAAAAGGAGCAGCTATCAAGGCAGCTTCGTAAGCGTTAACCCAAGCACGCCTATCCCCCACTTTGTAAAGGGATATAATTCTCATTACAATGTGGATTTTAATATGGCAACTAGATGAATTAAATATAAAAAATTACTAGCTGATTGTGAGGTAAGGGGTTTGTCTATGTTAGAGTGGTGCAATGCCAATAGCATAGCGAAATCAATATTCTCAGGATGGATTTCTAGTACAAAGGCTGATATGTGTTTGAATTGACGATTACGTAATTATTTGCAAAACCAGTCCGTTGAAACATTTCTGTTTCTGTGCTATATTTTCTGCGTTATAATAATTTACACCATAATTTTATTCAACTAAAAAATCCACAACCCCATTGTTTATGCAGGTTTGTGACCAGTTGTGGATATAACGGGAAACGCTCTGCTTCTGCCAATATGAGTGTTCATAACAGATTTAGGTTATGAACACTTTTTTACTTTATCAAATTTTTCTAATATGTATGCGTGAGCAGGTTTTGTGCCTGCTCATTTTTTGTTTTTATGTTGAATTCCTTGGAATGTACTCCACCTCAACTCAGTTGAAGTAATACACAACATTACTTTTGCTGAGTTTTTCTATGCGTGTTTGAATTGGCGTTTACTAAAAAAGTGTTCAATTTGTTATTGTAATTTAGGAAAATAATAAAATTATAATAAAAAGAAGAGTCTATAGCTTGTATTATTCTAAAAGTTATAGGCTGTTTTTGATTCTCTAATTTATTTATAAATTACTATTAATCAAAAACACATAAATTATTTATGATGTTTCTTGATAATTTGTGCATTTATGATATAATTTGTTTTATAGGTTACTAACTTAGATTATAAATCAGTGAGGAAGATTATGGATAAAAATTCAGCTATTTTAAATGCTTATGCCGAAAAATATATTAAAAAGCTAAAGAAGCACAAGAAAAAGACTATCTTAAAATCAGAGCTGGAATCAATTTTTGCAGTATATTCAGATAAAGAGCTTTTTGAAATAATAGATTTATTGTCGGAATCAGAATTGCTATCTCCTGTTAAAAGCTCAAAAACAAATGGCAACAGGGTGTATCCGATTTATTTTAAATATAAGGTAACTATTCCTGAAGATAATTATGAAAACGAATTAAAGAAAATATCAGAGCTACACCCTGAATTATTAAAAAGTGGATATTTGCAAAGTAAGCCACAGGAATATAAAAAGTATTGTTTGTTATTGCAAAAGCTAGATAGATATTTTTTTACAAACAAAGCAGATTTGGAGCCTGTTTCTCGTAAGGAGCGTTCCTTCGAAATCTTTGACGAAGAAAAGGTGCTTGACGATAAGTCTTTTTGTGGTCTGCTTAATAAGTTAGGCTTAGGTGAAAAATCATTATTTTTTTACGATACACCTGAGTATTGCTTTAATGATTATATTCCAGAAAAGCGACCAGAGCTTACATTGCTGATTTGCGAAAATAAGGATATATGGTTTAACATTCGTCGCTTGATGTTTGAAAATAATGTAAAGGAAATATTCGGCACACATATTGATGGCGTTGTTTATGGCTGTGGTAATAAAATTAGTGGTAAGGGTGCTTTAACTTCATATAGTCAATTTATAGGTGCTGATGTGAAGTATCTTTACTGGGGAGATATAGATAGAGCAGGATTAAACATCTATCTAAGCACAGTTGAGAGTAATCCACAGCTTGATATAACTCTTTTTGCTCCGGCCTATGAAGAAATGCTTAGATTATCACAAAACAGAGTAATACCAGACAGTGATGACCAGCGTAGAATTATTAAAGACTATTCTTCTGTGTTTGCTTGTGTGAACGAACAGTTTAGAGCTGATTTTGAGAAAAGCATTGAAGAAAATAAGAGAATCCCACAGGAGATAATATCATACGCTTTTTTAAAAAATAATATGAGGTAATAAAAATATGGCTTTAGGTTCAGATGTTTCAGAGCTGCTTAGTGGCTTTGAAAAAAGAATGAAATTTATAAATATTGTAAGGTGCTTGTTAGATTATAAATATCCCGATAACATTCGTGCAATGATACCTGATAAAAAAATACTTGATAATATTGTTGTTGCCGTTCTTGTTTTTATCAAAGAAAGAACACTAGGAACAAACCAGCTTTGTACACAGTCGGATATAGAGCGTTTTTTAGAGGATTTTTCTGTGATTTTACCAGATGAGTATGATATTGACGCAAAGCTTCTTTCTCGTTACATAATAATTGATGTGTTGCAAAACGGTGGAATTATGAATGAATTTCTAACCTTTTACAGTTCAACCGAAAGCTTTCAGCCTATGACTATTCGTTTAATAAATGAAGAAAGGGGTACGTATCATCTTACTGATGACGCCTTTGATTTTCTTTTCCGTTCAAAGGAGATTGAATCAGAGCTTGATTATTCTGTAACCCGTTTTAAAATGAAGGAATATATAAGGCGTGAAAATTATGACGAGGCTCTTGAGGCAAGCCGGGAGCTTGTTAGTAGAATCCGTAATATGAAAATAAGCATGGACGATTTTTTACTTCGTTGTAGAGAGGATATTTCAAGGATTACGGTTGACCAATACGAAACTATCGTAGGTCGTATTCGTCAGCTATTAGATGATGAATCTAAAGAGCTTACTGAAATTCAATTGGTAGCAAAAGAAAGTGCCAAAAAGCTTGAAGATGTATTGCGTAGTGGTGTTGGCAGTGAAGAAACAAGAAAGCACCGAGTAGCTTTAAATGAAGTTATTGAGAATATTTCTCTAACAATAGAAGAGCAAAGAGTCTTGATAAATAAAAAAACATCGCTCAGAGATTCTTATCAGGCTTTGATAAGAGATAATTTTATTATTAATCGTTTTGAGCGATTAAATTTTGAAAAGGATATTATGTCACCACTAAGAACATTAGGAGACCAACTTGGAGATTCTGCAAAATTTTTACTATTTATGCTTACTAAGCCTGAATTTGATAAAAAATTCAGTGTAGAAAATTTTTATGCTCCACAGGGAAAAATAAACGCCGATGATGTAAAAGAGGGGTTAGATATAACAGAGGAAGAAACAGATATTGAAAAGCAGATAGAAATTCGCAATAAAAGATTTAGTAATATATGCTGTTCGCTGTTTCGTTTTATGGCTAATAAAGATATCTTTAGCGTAAGTGAATTTATTGAATCTTTGTGCATATCAGAGCTTAAAGAATACAGTATAGAAAACGCTTTGCCTAATGTGTTGCTATCACTATTTGCTATGCAGGAGCTTAATATTGAGGCTTGGTATAATAGTGAAAGATTTGCTGTTGTTCCTAATGGTGAATTTGAGCTTGCCTGGTGTCTTGAAGAAATCCCCGATGAATATTTAAAAATGAAAAAAATTAAATTTACAGGCTTAGATAGAAGCTTCAGCTTTTCTGTGCGACAGGATGATACTGAATATAGAATTGATATGACAGATTTTGATGTAGAGGTGATACGATGAATCGTAAGACTTTAGAATTATTTCATGCATTAATGAAAAAGGGTTGGATTGACCGTAGAGAGGATAAGTCGATATGGTCGTATATTGATAATGCTGATATACAAGAAGAGCTGGAGGATTTTAAGGCTGTATTGGGATTAGATTTCTTTCGTGCAGGCGATCGCTTTTATATGATTCCTACTCAGGATAACGATTTATTTTTGAAAAATAATGTAGATTATCGACATGATATAAAAGCAGATAAAAGTATCAGAGTGCGTGACCTGTATTTGATGAATTATCTTTCAATTTATCTGATTTATCTTTTCTTTGGAGGAGAGGGTAGTAATCCTTTACGCAGAGATTTTATTCCTAAAGAAGAGCTTGTTTCGGAATTTACTAAACATTGTAGAAATGTAGAAAAAACAGGGATTGATGGTGACGATAAAGAAAACGATTACAGCGAAAACTTTATGCAATTAGCGTCAGCGTGGCTTAGTAAGCTGGATGGCGAAACGACATCGCAAAGGATTGATACAAGGTTTGGTGTTGTAAATAAGATTTTAAATAAGTACAAAGCAGACGAGCTGTTTGATGTAGGGGAGGATGATGTAATTCGCCCTACACGCAAGCTAAAGGATTTAATGCCTTATTTTTTAAGAAAAGATAGAATAGCTGAGATTCAAAGCTGGATTAGGGAGGGGAAAAACAGTGCCTCAGATAAGCAAGGTTAGAATAGTTAATTTTAATTATAACGACGGAAAGCGTCTTATTGCTGACGAGCTTTATGACTTTTCTGATATAGAACAAAATAATGCTATGAATGTACTTATCAATCTGGCAAATGGTGGAGGTAAGTCGGTGCTTGTACAGCTTATGCTACAGCCACTTGTGCCAAAGGCTAAGGTTGCAAGCAGAAGCATAGAAAGCTTTTTTAACAAGGCTGGTGACCACTGCTTTGTTTTGCTTGAATGGTTAAAGGATAATAGTACAGAAAAGCTCCTAACAGGTATAGCAATGTCAGTAAAGGACACTACATCAATAGAGGATGATTCTGAAAGAGGAAGGTCTATTAAATATTATACCTTTTATTCTAATTACTCAGCCTATAATTCACAGTACGATATTATAAATATGCCACTTTCAAAAAAAGAAAACGGTATATTTGTACCAGCCAGCTTTGATAGTGTAAGAAAGCTGGCAAGAAAAAGCAACGGATTTTTAAATTATTATGCCTCTGATGATAATCCTAGGTGGCGAAAAAAGCTTGCTGAATATGGGTTAAGCTTTGAAGAATGGAAAATGATAGCAGAGTTAAATTCTGAGGAGGGTGGTTTAAGTAAGTTTTTTGGTAGCTTTAAAACATCAGATAATCTGATTGATGAGCTGTTGATTAAAACAATAGAGAGAAAGCTCACCCAAATACAAACCAAAGAGGATAATTCTCTAGTAACAATGCTACGCTCATACGCAGAGCAATATGTATCAAAGCAATCCGAAATTGAAAATAAAGAAATCTATGAATTGTTCGTGCAAAGGCTTTCAGAGCTAATGCCAAAAGCAACAAATTTATGTGATTCTGATTATTCATTGAAGGATTGTACAGGTAAGCTATTTGGACTTTTAAATGCTTTAAAAATAAGGCTTGATGAATGTGAAAATTCTCAAGACAAATGTAAAGAAGATATAGAAAAGCTTCAGGAGCAGGTAGTAAGCATTAAACACGAGAAGGTATCAGCCGAATATTATTGTGCATTAGATGAGTTTGAAGAGGCTAATACCTGTTACAATACAACAGAAGAAAATCTAAAGAATACTACTGAGCGATTAAAAGCCCAGAACCACGCAAAAACAGTGTTGGAATGTGCAGATTATTATAGAAAATTATTAAAGGTTAAGTGGGAAATAGAAGGCATTCAGGCTCAGATAGCAAGTAAAGAATCAGGTGCAGATATTGGCGACGAATTAGCGAATTTAAAATATTCTGTTTTTGTTAAGGTTTGTGATTTGTTAGAAAAATATATTCCTGAATTTGATGAGCTTAACGCTAAAAAATCAGACTTATTAACTCAAAAGCAAGTTACAGAAAAGGAATATAAAACTGCTGAAACCGAGCATAAAAAAGCAGAAAGGGAATGTATCAAAGCAGAAACCACTCTGAAAAATGCTAAACAAGAAACAGACAACGAGCTGGCACAGCTAGGTGTTGAGATAGCAAGAAGATGGTTTGATGGCACCTATGAAGAAAGCGAACTTCAAGCGTTTAAAACAAAGAAAGAGCTTGAGAAAGGTAAGCTGATTGCCAAGAGAGAAAAAGCAACCAAAGAGCAAACTGAAATAGAGGAGGAAATAGCTGGAATTCCTCAAAAATTAGCTGATTTATCAACTAAGCATAAAGATTGCGTTAGGGAAAAAGAATCTATTGAAGAAAAGCTATCAGAGTATCTGATTAAAGAAAAACAGGTAAAAGATATATGTGCTGAATATAATCTTGATTTTTCTATGAGATTTACTGATTATATCAGTGAAACTCTTGAATATGAGCAAAGGAATATTTTAAAAGAGATTACTGAGCTTGAGCGTAAAATTGAAATTTCAAAGGAAGAAATAAATTCAGCCAATAAAGGCTATCTGCATGTGCCTTACTCAGTTATTGAATACCTTAATTCTACAGGTGTAAGATATTCAACCTGTGAAAAATATCTTACAGACCAGATAGCTGAGGGTAAAATTACAAACGAAGAATGTCTTGAGCTTTTAAAAAACTATCCAGCAGTTGCGTATGGTGTTTTAATGGAGCCTAAAGAAAAGGAGCGTTTCTTTACCTTTGACCGAGAAAAATGGTTGCCAGCTATGATACCATTGTTTACCTATGAACAGATGGCTAAAATATTGAAAAATACCAGTAAATGTGACGAAGCAATTGCTTTCTATTCAGAGGAATATTTTGCAGATAAGGCAATGTATATTGAACTGCTGAAGAAAAGACAGAATGATTTGAAGAATGAACAATCACTTCGTAATGCAACCAAAAACAGATTGAAAAGCCATATAGATATTGCAAAAGCATTTGATTATTCAGAGCATTGGGAAAGCCAGCAAAAAGAAATTCTTTGTAGCTTGGAAGAATCAATTAAGCAATGTGATGAAGAAGCATTGTCTCTCAAAAAACAAAAAACATCTCTACAGGATAAAAAGAAAAGCATTGCTAATCAAATCAAGGCTATTGAAGATAATATAAGAGAAACACAGCTTGTTTTAAACAGTCTTAATAGAATTAAAAACAGAATAGCTAAAGAAGTTGAGCTATCTACACTTTTGCAGGAAGCAAGAGGTAATGAAAAGGCAACAAAGCAAAGCTTGTCATTAGCTAAAACAAGGCTGGAGTCGCTGATTACAGAAATTGAAGAAACAGATAGAAGACATAAAGAGCTTAAAAGTACCATTGATAATTTAGAAGCTATCAGAATAAATGTCGAAAAATGTTCAAAGGCTGAATTGATAGAGGGTCATTATGAGGAGCTTTATACTAGGTATCAAACTCTACAGAAAGCATTAAACCGAGAATTGTCTGATTTAAAATATAGGCTTGAATCTGAAAAGCGTAGCAGAGATGTTTTTCAAAAAGAGCTGGATAAAAGAGAGCTTAACTTGTCAGAATACGAAAATGTAATATATTCTGATGAACAGATAGAAAATATCAGGCTATCTATAAATCAACTGTTAATTGAGCAAGAAAACATTGCAACCGAATTTAATAAATGCAGTGAAGTAAAGGGAAGAGCTGACCAACAGCTACAAACAGCAAAAAAAGCACTCGTTAAATTTGGTGATCCTCTTGAAAAATCCCAGATAGGCACAAGCTTTGATAAGCGTATTGATGAATTAAATCAAAGGATTAATAGCATTTACATTCAGAAGGAAACGCTTACTAAAAAAGAAAGTAGCATAAACGCAACGCTTGAACGCCTGAAAGACCAGATAAGCAAGCTTACTTGCCCAGAAGCTGTGCCTGCCATAAAGCTTGAAGAATCTGAGAAAGAGCAGTTTGAGAATTTAGTTAAGGAATATAACACAGCAAAGAGTCGATTTAATGACCTACACAAAACTGTATGTAGTAGCTTACAGGAAATGAAAAATGAATTTATCTCTACATCATTTGTAGTTTGTCAGGCTATTGAAAATTTGCAGGCTTTGATTTTAAACGATAAGCGAGGAGATCGTTATTTTACTCTTGCCGAGCATATTGAAATGGCAATAGAAAATTCAAAACGAGAGATTTCACGAATAATGACCGACCTCAAGGATTTTGAAAGTAGCTACAATGATTTAGTCAGACAATGTACATTGCAGGGAGAACGCATATATGAGGGTTTGTTGCAAATGGCGTCAAGCTCTCGTGTAACTGTTTATGAGAGTAAAGGCAAAAAACAGATGATTCGTTTTGATATTCCGGCTGAGGTTGACTCAGTTGTTGCTAAAGCGTCAATTGCAGACGAAATTGACAAGGGCACAAAGGAATTAGTCGAAAAGCTTCTGGATCAATCCTCGACGGATTCTGATAAAACAAAGGTAGCAGAACGAATAGTAGGAAGTAAAAATTTACTTCGTAAATATATAGGTAAGGATTCTATACGAGTTAACGCCTATAAAATTGACCAGAATCCACAAAATGCAGGCTACAGAACATGGGAGCAAACACAGGTTAATAATTCTGGTGCAGAAAAATTTGTTGTGTATTTTGCTGTTATTCTGTCACTTATGAATTACACCAGAGGAGATGTAGGTGATATTCGTGACAAGGATTTGCGTAGTGCGTTGATTTTGGATAACCCATTCGGAGCAACATCATCAAAGCATATACTGTTGCCTATGTTCGCTATAGCAAAGCATTTCAGAGTTCAGCTGATATGCCTTTCAGACATAAATAAATCCGATGTTGTAAACTGCTTTGATATAGTAATTAAAGCTATAGTCAAAAAGCAATTAATGTCAAATAATGAATTATTAACACACGAGGGCAACGAGGTTATTGAACACGGATATTATCGTTCTGAGCAAATATCGCTTTTCTGAAATAATTGTTATATTACAAAGATTATTACAGAAATAATTGAATATCCAAAGATATAATAAATATTTACTTGGTTAACGGGTTAAACTAACCTTCTTTTGTGAAGTTGACACCAATAAATAAGATTTAAAACTTTTTTGAAATTTCAGGAGTAAAAACAGATCTTATAACGTATATATAGGTGACACCAAAGTAGGAGAAAAAACTATGAAAAAAGAATTTGAAAGCTATTTGAAGTAATGTTGTGTTACTTGTGATGAGGGTTTCTATGCATGATTGAATTGACGCTTACGTTTATTGCTTGCAATGAAAATCTTGATACTTAATACTATTTCATTTCTAACAAGTAGACATCTTTTCGGTATATTTTTCACCTGACTTCATATCCTGTCCTCGCAAGGCGTCAGCCTTGCTGTGGTATGCTATTCGTCAGATAAAAAATCTGCCCGAAAATCTTATCCACTGTTTAGAACTGAAATAGTATAACAAAACTAAACGGCACTTCCGATTGTGGAAGTGCCGTTGCTATTTACTGGTTATTTAAAATTTTATTTTGCATATCGTGCTTGATTTCTGCTTCGGATTCTTCTGTAGGCTTAATCATCTCAATTTGTATTATGAAACCAAAGCCTGTGGCTCTGAGCTCATCATGTACAGCATTGCAAATATCTTTTGTTGGTAGCTGTGTGAAAGAACTGCCATTGTAGTTTTGAATTACTTTTTCAAAAGCGTTGACTACAAGAGTTCTGGTGTAGTCGTGAAGAGAAAAGTTGCTATCTGCGTTTATATAATCAGTAACGATCCTTACAGGATCCCATAGATTATAGTGATATGTTCCGTATGCTCTTAATGATACCTCACCACAGTCGCTGTCTGTAAAGATGATTGGTTCATTTGTGCTCCAGCTGTTAGTGCGTTTAAGCAGACTGATAGTATATGGAACACTGTTTTTAAATTTAGACAAATTTGAGTCATTTACGACATATTCGCCGTCTCGAAACATCTCAACTATAACACCATCTTTAGTGACAGCAAGTAACTCTGTAGGATTTACCTTGATTTTGGTGCCGATTTTAACTTCTCCATCAAAAACATATTCGGTTATCAGATTGTCACTGTGTTCATCAGTTGTGCGTGCAGTTTTTTCAACTGTAGCCAGATTTGTTTCAACTTTGTTTGTAGTGTTAGGATTGTTTGAAGGTGCAGATACTGCATCTTCACCAGATGATGTAAATAAAGAACAAAGCCTTTTAAATAGACCCATAATACCCCTCCTGAAAAATCGCTAATGTTATAATAACATTTCAGTTTGTTATTAGCAATATGTATTTTAATTTTTCTCTCTTAATTTTCTGCTGATAATTACTTGAGAAAATGAGTTCATTGAAACAATTCTGTTCCTGTGATATAATAATTTACAACATAATTTTATTTAACTAAAAAAACATACAAACCCACCGTTTATGCGAGTTTGTGACCAGTTGTGGATATAACGGGAAACGCTCTGCTTCTGCCAGTATGAGTGCTCACAACGGATTTAAGTTTGATTAAATTGATGCTTACTTTGGGTTATGAACACACTTTTTTATCGAATTTTTTCTAAGTAGTTTGTTATAGAAAAAACTGGTTGTTTTCCAACACCATTAACGGAGACTCCTCTTCAACAATTATATATAGCATTATACAAACAGCGATAACTTATGACTTTATACCAGAGAAATATCTGAAATATATATTCACACAAATACAGTACGGTAAGGATGTAAACACTTACCTTCCTTGGTTAGGGCAGATACCTGAATATTGTAAGTCGAAAAGCCCTCAGCAAAAGTAATGTTGTTGTATTACTTTTGTTGAGGTTTTCTATGCGTGGTGGTTGAATTGACGCTTACAATTTTAAAATGAAAGTATTATCTTTTAGCAAATACATAGCTATATTGTATTAGGTTATACTAAACTCTGATAAAAAGTGGACACGGATTTGCGAGCAGATTTTGTGCCAAACGAATACTGACCCACAGGAAGGCTGTCGCCTTGTGAGGACGCAGTATGAAGTTTGGTGCAAAATATGCCGTAAAGAAGTCTACTTTTTAATAGAGTTTAGTATTAAATGTACCTTTAACCCAATTTCTCGAAATAAGCCTTTTACGGTCATTTTAAGCAATAGACAAAATATAGAGCGAATGCTATAATATAAAAAATAATCTCATCGCAGGTAGGGTTTGAAAAATATGAGTATCTATAAGTCAGACGCAGGTAAAGAAGCAATATTGTCTTTATACGATAAGCAAATAGAACAATTGGACAGGGAGTATAAGGATTTATATATATAAACCACATTCGGTAAAACACACCTTATAGAAACTGGCAATATGTCAGGTGTACCTTTACTGGTTTTTCACGGTGGAAATGCCACTACGGCTTATAATCTGCTGTTTTGCGATTTCTTAATGAATGATTTCCATATATTCGCAGTTGATACGATTGGACATCCCGGGAAAAGTGATGAAACAAGTTTATCTCCTAATAACTACGATTACGGAAAATGGGCATCAGAAGTAATAGAAGGGTTAGGCTATGAAAAGATTTCTTGTTTTGGTGGTTCTTTTGGAGCAGGAATAATTGCAAAAACAATGTGTGTTGCTCCTAAAAAGGTGAATCGGGCTGTACTTTATGTGCCATCTGGTATTAAAAATGCACCTGCAATCAACAGTATGAGTATGATGTTTCCTATGATTATGTATTGGATTACTCATAAAGACAAATGGCTAAAAAAGTGTATGCTTCCAATGGCAGTTACAGAGGAGAATATAACGCAAGATATTTATGAAACAGCAAAGTTAAGTATAAATTACTCAAAGGTAAAAACAGGTATGCCAAGCAATGTTTCAGCTAAATATATGAACAAATGTAAAGCTCCTACATTAGTTATGGCTGCTGAAAAAGATTGTTTGTTTCCGGCTAAAGGTGTTATACCAAGAGCAGAACATATAATAGAAAACTGCACAACATATCTGCTGGAAGGCAGAGGACATATGAGTAGCCTTACAGAAGATGAAAAGCGAATGATAGTAGATTTTCTAAATTAAGCTACGAATAAAAATATGCATATATGGTAAAAACAATAACAATAGTTTTTACACAATGGCAATAGGGAGGGATTCTCTATTGCCGTTTTTATTTTTTGTAGGAGTCTTCTCAAAAACGGTCAACGGATATATAATACAAATGTGTTGACCGTTATGTACAATAAGGAGAATTATAATGAACAATAAATTTTTCGCACTTCCAATAGAAAAAAAGCGTAGAATTATAAACGCAGCTTATAAGGTGTTTTCGGAAAACAGCTATAAAAAAGCCCCTATGTCTGAAATTGCAGAGGAAGGTAATATTTCAAAATCCTTGCTATTTCATTACTTCACAAACAAAAAAGATTTATATATGTACCTATGGGATAATGCTTGTGAGATAACAACGCAAGCTATCAGAGAGTACAAAACATTAGATACAGATGATTTTTTCGAAATGTTGAGAAGAACTTTACTATCCAAATGTTCGGTTATGCGTGATTATCCGTATATGTATGCTTTTTCTCTCAGAGCGTATTACGAAACAGCTCCCGAAATAAAAGACTCTATACAAGAAAATTTCAATGTTGCCAGTAAAGAAAGTGAAATGCTGGTTATTGAGAAAATCGATAAATCAAAGCTCAGAAAAGATATTGATATAAAAACAATGTATACAGAAATCCTTTATGCTGTGGATGGTTATATGCTTCAAAAGTATCGTATGAATCGTATCGTCCCCGATGAAATCGAAAGAGAAACTGGTGCTTTAATCGATTTCTGGGAAAAGGTGTATACACAGCAATAAACAATGAAAAAGAAAGAAATCGGAAAAGTTGAAGGAGAAAAAATCTTATGGAACATAAAAAAATAAGTGGTGTTGGTGGAGAGGTACATTATTGGATTTCAAGACCGAAATCAACGCCAAAGGGTGCAATAGTTTTTACTCACGGTTTAACTGCAAATCACACAATGTACGAAAAGCAGGTTGAGTATTTTAGGGATGAATATATTGTAATAACATGGGATGTGCCTATGCACGGCTTATCTATGCCTTATAAGCATTTCTCTTATGAGAACACTGCAATAGATTTAAACGCTATACTAATTCAGGAAGCTATAGATAAAGTCATCTTGGCTGGTATGTCAATGGGAGGCTATCCGTCACAGATGTTTGCATATTTATACCCAGAAAAGGCACAGTGCATTATTGGTATTGATACAACACCATTTGGTACAGAATATTATTCTAAATCGGATTTATTCTGGCTTTCAAAAGTTAAACCAATGTTAAAGCTGTTTACAGATAAGTTACTTCGAGAAAGTATGGCAAAATCTATATCTGTAACTGAATATTCATACAAAAAAATGAAAGAGATATTAGCACCTTTGTCAAAAGAACAGATTATAGAGCAAATGGATATTGCCTATGGAAAGTTTGTACAGGAAAACAGAAACCTTAATTTGAAATGCCCGATTCTTATTTTGCTTGGTGACAAGGATAAAACAGGAAAAGTAAAGCAGTATTCCAAAGCGTGGGCAGAAAAAACAGGCAACCCATTACATATTATAAAAAACGCTTCGCATTTTTCCAACGGAGATAATCCACAGCAGGTTAATAGTGAAATAGAGCAGTTCATTAAACAGACAGTTACAAATTATACTAAACTCTGATAAAAAGTGGACACGGATTTGCGAGCAGATTTTGTGCCAAACGAATACTGACCCACAGGAAGGCTGTCGCCTTGTGAGGACGC